>JBFMBE010000033.1:0-26164 GCA_040755275.1 Thermodesulfobacteriota bacterium
TGGACGGCTTCGAAAAAAGGCCGCAGGCAAGGAGTGCAAATCCCGAGGAGTGAGGCGTACTTAGACGTACGCCGCAACGACGAGGGATGCAGCACGACACAGCATCCGGCCTTTTTGCGAAGCCGTCACCTTTGATGGCGTCGCAAAAAGTCGCCTTTACACCGATTGTGTCGATTGCCGGGCCTGAGCATGGCGGGACAACCGCCTGTTGATGCTGCAGCGGATGCTTGTTTGAAGCCGCCGGAGATCGTTGGGCCGGGCGTCGTTCAGTAACGCACAATGGTTAGGAAATCAACCCGTTGCGCTTGAATGACCCGTATCGAATGACTGCCCAGACGCCCGGCCCTTACAAGCTCGGGCGGCTGAGTTCATCCGATGCAGCGAAAAAGGCGGTTGCTTCGCCGTGCGACGATGATAAGATTTTCCGACTTTTTGAGACTCCATCACCTTTGATGAGCTCGTAAAAAGTCGAAGCTACCCGGATTTGGTTCATTGCCAGGCCTGAGTATGGCGGGGCAACAGAAAGTGCCTGACTTGTTGCGACTCCATCAGCTGTGATGGACCTGCAACAAGTCCATCATGTGGACGGCTTCGAACATAGGCCGCAGGCAAGGAGTGCCAATCCCGTCTGTAAGGCATCGCGTACGCCACAACGACGAGGGATGGAACAAGTTGCAGCATCCGGCTTTTGCGAAACCGTCCCCTTTACAATAAGGTGGAACATCGTTCCGTAACGAAACGTATGAGAAACGGCTTCATTACCGTCAACCGAATGTTGTTTCGAGGTGCACCATGCGCGTAAAAAGAGGCTTCAAAGCCCGACATCGTAGAAAGAAAGTCCTGAAGCTTGCCAAGGGATTCCGTGGCGGGCACAGCAAATTGTTCCGAACGGCAGCAGACACGGTCGACCGCGCCCTCAACTATGCCTATCGGGATCGCAAGGTTCGCAAAAGAGAGTTCCGCTCGTTGTGGATTGCCCGCATCAACGCAGCCGTCCGCCCACATGCCCTTTCCTACAGCCGGTTCATCAGCGGCCTCAAGAAACAAGGGATCGTACTCGACCGAAAAGTCCTGGCCGAGCTCGCCATTTTCGACCCGAACGGTTTTGCCCAGATCGCTCAGACCGCCAAGGCATGATGGAGCCGGCTGTCGAATCGCTCATCGGCCGGGTGTCCAACCCGGCCCTGCGCTCCGTTGGATGAGAGTCGCCTCGCCAGCTTTCATGGAACGAAAAACAGGGCCGGATTGAAGGGAATCTTGAAAAGACATCGTTCTTCCTTTTTCCCTTGCCTCTTTTCCCTAATACAAACGATTGCGTCCAGTGGAAACGGATATTGAATCTCTCTATCAGGAAGCCATTGCAGCCATTGCCGCAGCCAATGATCCGGAAACGGTAAAGCAGCTCTCGATCCAATACCTTGGTCGAAAAGGTACCATAACCGCCTTCTTGCGCTCGCTCCGTTCCCTTCCTCCGGAAATGCGGCCTGCTGCTGGTCAGCGCGCCAACGAGGTCAAGGCTGGCATCGAAGAGGCCATCCGACTTGCAGAAGAACGTATCGCCGCTCTTTTGGAAGCACAGGAAACCGGGATCGACATTTCGCTTCCCGGCCGAAAGCCCGCTGTCGGCGGTTTGCATCCTCTTACCCAGACCATACGCACCATCTGCGACATCTTCACCCGGATGGGATTTCATGTAGCGGAAGGCCCCGAAATCGAACTTGACCATTACAATTTCGAGGCCCTCAACATTCCGAAACACCATCCGGCTCGGGACATGCAGGATACCTTTTATATTTCCGAAGATGTCGTGCTGCGCACCCATACCTCGCCGATTCAGGTGCGTTATATGGAGTCCCATCAACCTCCGCTCAAAATCATCGCACCCGGCAAGGTCTACCGATGCGATTCCGACATCACCCATACCCCGATGTTTCATCAGATCGAGGGCCTCGTCGTGGGGGACAACATCGCCTTTTCCGATCTGAAGGGAACCCTCACCGCCTTTGTTCACCAAATGTTCGACGCGGAAACGGCGCTTCGATTCCGACCCAGCTTCTTCCCGTTTACGGAACCGAGTGCTGAAGTCGATATCCAGTGTGTCATGTGCCGTGGGGCAGGCTGCCGGGTATGTTCGCAAACCGGATGGCTGGAGGTACTGGGCTCCGGAATGGTCCATCCGGCCGTTCTCGAAAATGTCGGATACGATTCCTCAACCATCACCGGATTTGCTTTCGGCATGGGGATTGAACGAATCGCCATGCTGAAATACGGCATCGACGACATCCGGAAATTTTTCGAAAACGACATCCGATTTCTGCATCCCTTGCGATCCGGATCCTAATACCGAAGGCACCGGGAGCAGCTCCCCCGATCCACATCCAACCCTTGCCCATTGAGGTCGGTCATCCACCATGAAAGTCGCTTTGTCCTGGCTGAACGATTACGTTTCCATCCAAATGGATACAGCCCGCCTCGCCGATGCCTTGACGTTGTCCGGCATCGAGGTGGAAACCATCGAAGACCGTTATGCCTATCTAAAGCATGTCAAGGTCGGCCGCGTTCTTGAAATCGAACCCCATCCGCATGCATCCCACTTGAAACGCTGTCTGGTCGACGTCGGAGATCGAAAGTTGTCCATCGTCTGCGGCGCTCCCAACGTTCACATCGGGGAAGCCTACCCGGTTGCAGAAGTCGGAACCGTTCTGCCTTCCGGCGTAACCATCGCAGCTTCCACCATCCGAGGGGTTCCTTCGGAAGGAATGCTCTGCAGTGAGGCCGAGCTCGGCTTGGGAGAGGACGCAAGCTGTCTGATGGTTCTTCCGGTAACGGCCAAGACAGGCGAAAGCCTGAAATCCTTCGGAAACTGGGCGGATCCCGTATTCGAACTCGGACTGACCCCCAATCGGGCCGATTGTCTGGGAATGATCGGGGTTGCCCGGGAAATCGCAGCTCTTCAGAAAACCGGCTGGAAACGTCCCGACGTCTGCATCCCCGATACGACCGGCAGGATCGAGGAGATCACCTCCGTCACCATCCAAGCTCCGGATGCATGCCGTAGGTATGCCGCATCGGTCATCATGGACATCACCGTCGGCCCATCCCCCTTCTGGCTTCAGGACAGATTGCTGGCCATCGGCCAAAGGCCCATCAACAACGTCGTCGATATCACGAATTACGTCATGATGGAAACGGGTCAGCCCCTGCATGCCTTCGATTACGACCGATTGGCCCAGAACCGAATCGTCGTGCGGACGGCCCTGGACCAGGAAACCTTTGTCACGCTCGATCACAGGGAACGAGTGCTCGATTCCGACGTGCTCATGATCTGTGATGGTGAAAAACCGGTCGCCATCGCCGGCGTCATGGGAGGGATGAATTCCGAAATCGAGCCGTCCACCCGAAGGGTGTTGCTCGAAAGCGCCTGGTTCGATGCGACATCGATCCGGAAGACTTCCCGAAGATTGGGGCTTAAAACCGAAGCCTCCCACCGCTTCGAGCGAGGAGTGGACCCGGAGGGCATTGTTCCGACATTGATGCGGGCTACAGAACTGATTGCCACAGTGTGCGGTGGAAAGATGGTCGGCGGAATCATCGACGTCTATCCCAAACCCCATGTCCCGGTTCAGATCACCCTATCGGCTGCGGATACGCGCAACTTCCTGGGGTGTGATATTCCAGATTCTGCAATGCCCGAAATCCTCGAACGACTCGAATTCCGATGTGAGCCCGTCGCTTCGGAAAGCTGGCGGGTGACCGTACCGAGCCATCGGGTGGATGTATCGAGACCCGTCGATCTGATGGAAGAAATCGCCCGAATGCACGGCTTCAATACCATCCCCGTCACCCTGCCCGACATTCACATCCCCCCGGCCGCCCTTCCGTTTTCCCAAAAACTGCGGGAGATGCTGCGCGACAGGATGGTCGGCCTCGGATTCCTCGAGGCCATTCACTACAGCTTCATTTCCGCAAAATCATGTGACCAGCTGATGATTCCAGAGGATGATGAACGGCGGCATACGGTCGCGGTACGAAATCCCCTTACGGAAGATCAGGCCGTGATGCGCACATCTCTGCTGCCTGGACTTCTGGCCGCCATGCAGCGAAACCTGTTTCAGCAGCAGCGGCATCTACGGCTCTTTGAGATCGGTAATGTCTTCTTCGACCAGCCGTCCGAAAAACTGCCCGAAGAACGGGAGATGCTGGCCGCATTGTGGACAGGAAGTCGATATGGCGGCCCCAGGTGGTATTCATCCGAAAGCGACTGCGACTTTTACGACATGAAGGGAATCGTAGAAGCGCTGATGGAAAGCATGGGCTGGAAACCGACCTTTGAAAGGGGGGATCGTTCTCGGTTCCCGTACCTGAGACATGGAGCGTCGGCTCAGATCCGCATCGGCCAAACGGTCGTCGGATGTATCGGGGAGATTCATCCGAAGGTCCTCGATGCATTCGATCTGAATCAGACTGGATATATCTTCGAACTGGACGTCCAGGCGCTGCGACACATCGAGCCGGCCCAAGCGAAGGCCGTCCCGTTGCCCAAGTTTCCATCGATCAGCCGGGACACCACCCTGATCGTGGACAAACACCAGGCTGCCATGGAGATGGTTGATGCCGTTTACGCCATGCAGGAGCCACTGATCGAAGACGTCTCCATTTTCGCCGTGTATGAAGGTGCTCCGCTTCCCGAAGGGAAAAAAAGTGTTTCACTGAGAATCGTTTACCGTTCGGATCGATCCACATTGGCGGATGAAACGGTGACCCGATTGCACCAGGACGTCTGCGAACGTCTGATGCCGCAGTTCGCCGCTTCTCTGCCTGCAGACCGCTGAACCGATTTCCTGTGATGGAGGCCTCCGGCTGCCGCCGATCCGGGACAAAACCGAATGAGGGTCCGTGTGAATTCCTCCTGTTCCGAACCAGCCCGTAAGAAGCGGAAACTGTATTACAAGATCGGCGAAGTCAGCCGGGAAGTCGGCGTTCCCGTCTCGGTCATCCGGTTCTGGGAAACCCGGTTCAGCCAGATCAAACCCCGCAGAACCGCATCGGGCCAGCGGCTTTTCCGACGGCAGGACATCGAACTGCTGAAAACCATCCATCACCTGATTCACGAAAAGCGCTACACCATCGAAGGCTGCATGAAGGCGCTGCGGGATCGGGACATCATCCTTTCGGCAAGCGATTTCCGGTTCATCCGGGAGGAGTTGATCGAAATCCATCGACTGCTCTCCACATCTATAAACACTTGACAATCCCGCACGTTTACCGTAAAAGGACGGCTTGGATGAGCGGGCATAGCTCAGTTGGTAGAGTACAAGCTTCCCAAGCTTGGTGTCGCGAGTTCGAATCTCGTTGCCCGCTCCACGACCCCTGTCCGTTTTTCCCGCTCAGAAGCGAGGGACTGAATTCAGCCTGAACGATGAGAAAGATGTTTTTTCATGATTCGATGACATTTGGGTTTTCCATGAGCTGATGACTGTCTGATTGGGATCCACTGGATTCGATGGAAAGAGGAAACGGGCTATTTGCCCGTTTTTTCTTTTCTGGAAAGCGTACATGACACCGAAAACCGATCGAAATCCGAAAACGGAAAAACCAAGAATTCGGATTTCCCCCGAGATCACACGGCAGGTGATCGAAACGGTCACCACCCTTGCCGAACCTGTCTGTGCCGATGAAGGTATGGAGCTCGTTCATGTCGAATACCAACGGGAATCAACGGGTGTCATCCTCCGGCTGTATGTGGACAAGGAAGGCGGTGTCGACCTGGAAGACTGTGCCCGACTGAGTAGGCAATTGGGAGATCTCTTCGATGTACACCTCGATATGGCCGGAACATACCACCTGGAGGTTTCTTCGCCCGGGCTGGAGCGGCCGGTTTCGAGGCCGAAGGATTTCGAGCGCTTCAGGGGGAAACGGATTCGAATACGCATGCGCCATCCTCTCGATGGAAAGAAGACCATCACAGGCGAATTGATGGGATGGGATGACGGGATCGTTCTGGTACAAGGCGCCGGAGGCGGGCTTGTCCGCATTCCGCATGCGGATATCGGAAAGGCCAGACTGGTTTATACCAATGGAGAACTCTGATGTACATCACGGAAATTAAACGAATCGTCGATCAGGTCAGTCGAGACAAGGGCATCGATCGCGATATCCTGATTCAGGCCATCGAAGAAGCGATCAAGTCCGCAGCCCGAAAGCGGTTCGGACACCGGGTCGAACTCGAAATTTCCTACAACCAGCAGAACGGCGAGCTCGAAGTTTATCAATACCTGGAAGTAGTTGAAACCGTTGAGAATCCAGATACCCAGATCAGCCTGAAAGAAGGGCGTAAACTCGATTCGGAATGTGAAATCGGCGACAGCCTCGGCATCAAGCTCGATACGGAACAATTCGGCCGGATCGCCGCCCAGTCGGCCAAACAGGTCATCGTCCAGAAAATGAAGGAGGCCGAACGCTCGGCGGTGTATGCCAACTATATCGACCACAAGGGCGAAATCATCAACGGCATCGTCCAGCGGATCGAGCATGGAGACATCATCGTCAATCTCGGGCAGGCGGAGGCCATCCTGAAAACGGATCAGCAGATCCCCAAGGAGACCTACCGTCGTGGGGACCGCATCCGCGCCTACATCATGGATGTGCTCGATCCGGAAAAAAAGGAAGGGGTCGAGACGGCCAAGCGGACCTTCCGGGGTCCGCAGATCATCCTCTCGCGGACCCATCCCAATTTTCTCATCCATCTGTTCAAAACGGAAGTTCCCGAAATCAGTGAAGGCGTCGTTCAGATCAAGGGGGCTGCCCGAGACCCGGGAGTACGGGCCAAAATCGCCGTCACCTCCACGGACTCCGACATCGATCCAGTCGGCGCCTGTGTCGGTGTCAAGGGAAGCCGGGTACAGAACGTCGTTCAGGAACTCCGCGGGGAAAAGATCGATATCGTGCTCTGGCACATCGATCCGGCCCGGTTCGTTTGCAATGCACTGGCTCCGGCCCAGATCACCCGGGTCATCATCGATGAAGTCAACCGTTCGATGGAAGTCATCGTTCCGGATGAATTCCTTTCCATCGCCATCGGCAAGAAGGGTCAGAATGTCAAACTGGCACACAAGCTGACGGGCTGGAAGCTCGATGTGAAGAGCGAAAAACAATACGCGGAACAGATGGAAAAGCATCTGGCCCAGCTGTCTGAAATTCCGGACGTCGGCATCGAAATGGCCTTGATGCTGCATCAGAAAGGTCTGTTTACGCTGGAAGATCTCTTCCATGCAACCGAGGAAGATCTCGTCGGCATGACCGGTATCGATGCCGATCGCGCAGCTCGAATCATCGCACACGTTCAGAAGCTTCAACTATCCAGGCAGCGGAAAAAGTCGGGAAAGACCTCCGATACCCGGGAAGAAGCGCAAACCGATTGAGGCTGGGGTCAACACGTCACACGAAGAAGGGGGATCCATGGCAAAGCTCCGTGTCCACGAACTTGCCAAACAATTGAAACTCACCAACAAAGCTTTGATGGATCGGCTGACTGCGCTTTCCATACCGTTCAAGACCATCCTGAGTCCTCTGGAAGAAGAGGATATCGAGCGGGTCATGGCATCCCTGGATCAGACTGCAAAGAAAGGCAAAGCGACCGCACCCGCAGCCGCTGCACCCAAAACGACCGTCGTCAAGAAGCGAACCGCTGTTCGCAAGAAACCGGTGGAACCCCCTCCAGATGTTCAACCGGTCGGCGAACCTTCGGAAGGACCGGTGGAAGAGGCCGTTTCCGCTGAACCCGTCGGACCGGCTGTCCAGGAACCCCGGGCTGAAGTCGAAGCCCCGACGGAAATATCCACAATTGAAGAAGCGGCGCCCACCGAAGTCCCGGCCGAACCAACACCGGAAGCCGTTGCACCGGAAGTCCAGCCCTCTCCGACAGAAGACGTCCAGACCCTGAAGCAAGCAGTGGAAGCGCCATCCGAAGAGGTCCCGCTGGAGGAACCGAAACCCGAAGAACCCCGGCCGGAAATCTCGGAAATCAGGGCCCTTGCACCCGAACCCCCGGCCGAAGCCCCCATACCGGTATCCGAAGACCTCGCTCCAACCAAGGAACCCGAAGTCCCGGCAGCACCGGTCGATGAGGCAACGGTTCTTGAGGCGGCTCCTGAAGCACCGACCGATATCCTGCACCCGGAGCCAGTGGAACCGATGACACAGACGGCACCGGCTGCTGCAGCACCCGAAGCGGAACCGGAACCCGTGGAATCGCGCGTAGACAAGGCCGGAAAACGGAAGAAAAAGGTCAAGAAGGACATGCCGGCCAAGATCATCAAGCTGCCGGAAGCACCTTCCGAACCGCTTGCAGAACCGGAAGCCCGGCCGGAGCCTGCCCGGAGGGAAATCCCGCAGCCTGGAGCCAAGCCGATGCGGGAAGATCGACCCGTCAAGCCCGTCGCTCCAACGGTTGAAGAGACGACGGAATCGGCCCTGAAGGACAAGGACAAGAAAAAGAAGAAAACCCCCAAAGAGATCGAAGACGAACTCGAGGAACGCAAGCTCCCGAAGAAGAAAGCCGGCTTCAAGAAAAAGGAAGTCGTCGAAAGCGCCGATCTGTACACCGAAGGGGAACGGCAGCGCAAGATGGGGAAGAAGGGAAAGCAGCAGAAGGCCGCCCCCCAACCTCAGAAAACCCTGATCACCACCCCCAAGGCCATCAAACGCAGAATCAAGGTGGACGACACGATCATCCTGAGCGAACTGGCCAAGCGCATGGGGGTGAAGGCCAGCGAACTCATCGTCAAGCTCATGGGCCTCGGCGTCATGGCCACCGTGAACCAGGCCATCGACTACGATACGGCCGTGCTGGTGGCAACCGAGTTCGGCTATGAGGTGGAACGGGCCGCATTCGAAGAGGAATCCCTGATTCATACGGAAGACATCGATCCATCCAAGCTCATGCCCCGGCCGCCGGTGGTCACCATCATGGGCCATGTCGATCATGGCAAGACCTCGCTTCTGGATGTCATCCGAAAAACCCGTGTGACGGAGGCAGAAGCAGGCGGCATCACCCAGCATATCGGGGCCTATCATGTCGAAACCGAAAGAGGACAGATCGTATTTCTCGACACACCGGGCCATGAGGCCTTCACGGCCATGCGTTCCCGCGGGGCCGGCATCACCGACATCGTCGTACTGGTCGTCGCCGCAGACGACGGCGTCATGCCCCAGACCATCGAGGCCATCAACCATTCCAAAGCTGCAAACGTCCCGATCATCGTGGCAGTCAACAAGATCGACAAGCCGGGAGCGGATCCCGACCGGGTCCAGCGCGGACTTGCCGATGTCGGACTCATTTCCGAGCAATGGGGCGGCGATACGATTTTCGTGAAGGTTTCCGCCAAAACCAAGCAAGGCATCGATGAGCTGCTCGACATGATTCTACTTCAGGCGGAAGTGCTGGATCTGAAGGCGGATCCGAATCGGCTGGCATTCGGTCACGTGATTGAGGCGAAGCTGGATGCCGGAAGAGGTCCGGTGGCGACCGTCCTGGTTCAGCAAGGAACCCTCAAGGCCGGAGATCCGGTTGTGTGCGGTGTTCACTATGGGAAAGTCCGGGCCCTTCTCGACGATCGGGGACGACCCGTCGATTCTGCAGGTCCCTCCATGCCGGTGGAAGTCATCGGTTTGTCGGGCGTTCCGGTCGCAGGAGACGAGATCATCGCCCTGGCGGATGAAAAGGACGCCCGAAACGTCAGCATGCACCGACTGCAAAAACAGCGTGCCAAGGAACTGGCCAAGACCAATCGGGTCAGCCTCGACAAGCTCTTCGAAAAAATGAAGGAAGGCGAAGTCAAGGATCTCAATCTGATTCTCAAGGCGGACGTACAGGGATCGATCGAGGCCCTGACGGACGCCCTGCTGAAACTCTCGAACGAGGAAGTCAACATTCGGATCGTTCACTCGGGTACCGGAGCCATCACGGAGTCGGATATTTCACTGGCCACCGTGTCGAACGCCATCATCCTCGGGTTCAACGTTCGGCCTACCGCCAAGATCCAGACGTTGGCCTCCGAGGAACATGTCGACATGCGCTTCTACAACGTCATCTACAACCTGATCAAAGACGTCAAGGACGCCATCGTCGGCATGATGAAGTCGACATTCGAGGAACGCATCCTCGGTCGGGCCGAAGTCCGGGAAGTCTTCAACATTCCGAAAGTGGGCGCCATCGCCGGATGTTATGTTCAGGACGGCAAGATCCAGCGGGGCAAATCGATTCGGGTGGTTCGAGACGGCATCGTCGTATACGAAGGCAAGATTTCCAGCCTGAAACGCTACAAGGACGACGCCAAGGAAGTGCTTGCCGGATACGAGTGCGGTGTCGGCATCGAAAACTTCAACGACATCAAGCACAACGACATTCTCGAATGCTTCTATCTGGAAGAACTCAAGCCGGAAATCGAAGCCGAACCGGCACGATAGCGATGGTGTGGAGAATAGCCGAATGGTCGTTGGATATGGCATCATTGTGTTCCGACTCGAGGGATGCGTTTCGCTCAAAGAGAAGCGCTCCGTCGTCAAGTCCATTATCGCCCGGATCCAGAACCAGTTCAACATATCCATCGCCGAAGTCGGGGCCAATGACAGCCACGGACGAGCCGAAATCGGCTTCGCCCTCGTCGGAAACGATCAGCGGGTCATCAATTCCAAGATGGACAAGGTCATCAATCTGGCCGAAGACATGCACCTGGCCGAAGTGATCGACACGGAAATGGAGATCATGGTCCTATGAAAGCCTACAGCAGATCCCAGAGGGTCGGTGAAGAAATCCTGAGGCTGGTATCCGGCCTTCTGATCAAGGACATCAAGGATCCGAGGCTGGAAATGGTGACGCTCACGGGCGTCAAGATGTCGTCGGACCTTCGTCATGCCCGGATTTTTTTCGTGATGAACCGTGGCAAAGCCCATGAAAAAGAAGTGATGCAGGGATTTCAGAGCGCCGTCGGATTTATCAAGAAATCGATCGCCCGGCATATCGATCTGCGTTATATGCCGGAAATCGTTTTCAGTTACGATCCATCGTTCGATTACGGTTCCCGGATCGACGCCCTGTTGAACGAAGTGGTGGTATTGGACAATGGACGAGATCATCTGCTGCCTGAATAACGCCACTGACATTCTGGTGACTTCCCATACGGCGCCGGATGGAGATGCCGTCGGCTCTCTTCTGGCGATGGGGCTGGCGCTGACAACCATGGGAAAACATGTCGTGCTTTACAACGAGAGCCCGATTCCGGCGGTTTATCGATTTCTGCCCGGATCGGACCGCATCGTCCAAGAGGTGGATCCATCCCCTTTCGATGCAGCCGTCGTGCTGGACTGCAGCGATCTGGCCAGAGTCGGTAGAATCCGGGATGCCATCGAAAAACTGCCGATTGTCGTCAACATCGACCACCACATCACCAATGCGGAATTCGGAACCTGTCAGCTGGTGGAAACCGATGCCTGTGCCACGACGGAAATCGTCTATCGGCTCATTACCGCCATGAAGGTGCCGATCGATCAGGACATCGCCACCTGCATCTACACCGGTATCCTGACCGATACCGGTTCGTTCCGTTTCTCCAACACGAATCAGGCAGCCTTCGACATTTCCAATCGGTTGATCGCCATCGGCGTCAACCCGTTTCATGTCGCTCAGCACGTTTACGGAACCTATTCCCTCGGGCGAATCAAGCTTCTCAACCTGGCTCTCGATTCCATCGAAATCTCGCCCAACCGCAAGATTTCGCTCATGTCGGTGACCCAGAACATGCTCCGGGAAACCGGAACCCAGTCGGAGGACGCCGATGGCCTTATCAATTACGCCAAACGGATTCAGGATGTGCGGGTTGCCGTCATGATCCAGGAAATGCCCCCGGAAAACGGTGTCTCCCAAAACCACAGAAGGCATTACCATGTCAGCCTGCGCTCGGATGGCACCATCGATGTCGCCGCCATTGCCACGCGTTTTGGAGGCGGCGGGCACGCCAATGCAGCCGGATTCAGCGTGGTGAGCACTCTGCCGGAGATCAAGGCAAACCTGATGCAGTTGATGTCCGGCGTCGAAACGTCCGTCGGTAAGTGATCCAGGATGCAGGATGGCATTCTTGTCATCGATAAGCCGGAAGGCATGAGCTCTGCGGCGGCACTCAACGTCGTCAAACGGGTCCTCGGCGCTCCCCGGATCGGTCATGCCGGAACCCTCGATCCGATGGCGACCGGAGTGCTCGTGCTCATGATCGGAAAGGCGACCCGGTTGTCCAACCTGTTGATGGCGGGTCCGAAACGGTACGAGGCCCGGATCCTCCTCGGCATGGAAACCGACACCCTGGATCGGACCGGACGGCTGCTGCGGACATGTCCTGTTCCTGCCGTCGATCGGGAAGAAATCACAGCCGTGCTGGAACGGTTCATCGGAGAAATCGATCAGGTTCCGCCGGCGTTTTCGGCGTTGAAACAGAATGGAAAGCCGCTGTACCGGCTGGCTAGAAACGGTACACCCGTTCAAAAACCGGCCCGAAAAGTCCGCATCGACAGCATTCGGCTCATCCGTTGGGAATCACCGGAACTGGACATCGATATTGTCTGTTCCTCCGGAACATACATCCGCAGCCTGGCTGCCGATATCGGAGCGGCTCTCGGATGCGGAGGCACCCTATCCGCTTTGCGGCGGACCCGATCCGGCGAGTGCCGCATCGAGCAGGCACTTTCATTGGAGGCGATCCGCTCGGCAGGGTCCAATTGCCATGAATGGATCCGATCTCCACTCGACCTGCTTCCGAACGTCCGGCAGATCGTTGCGGATAATGCTTTGACGAACAAGCTGCGTTATGGCAAGATCGTCTCGGTGGATGATGTGCCGAACACCCCCTTGGATCGCCGACTCGCCATCACGGACCCTACCGGGCGGCTGATGGCCCTCCTCGAGCGGGACCGGCACGAGCGACGATACCAGTATCTATGCAACTGGACGTAATACCGATACATACATTTCATCAAGAACATGGAGGATTGCGAAAGTGGTGTTTTCATCCGAAGACAAGAAGAAAATCATCGATCAGTTCAAGCTGCATGAGAGCGACACCGGCTCTCCCGAGGTTCAGGTCGGTCTTCTGACCCATCGGATCACCTACCTGACCGAGCATTTGAAGGTGCACAAGAAGGACCACCATTCTCGGCGAGGGCTGTTGATGCTGGTCGGACAACGCAGAAGACTCCTCAATTATGTCAAGAACAAGGATATTCAGCGGTATCGCAGCATCATCGAAACCCTCGGATTGCGAAGATAGATGGTCGAATAGCCGGTAAACAATGATGGCCCCGCAAAAAGGCGCCGCTACCCCGATTTTGTCGATTGCCGGGCCTGAGCATGGCGGGGCATATGCCTTTTGATGCCGCAGCCCCCCACTCATGCCCGACATTTACGAAAAGCATGGGAAAAGCGACTTTTTGCGAAGCCGTCGGAATGATGTACCTATCAAGAGTCAGCCAATGAAGCGAAGATTCTTTTTTATTTGGGGGCTGCGACCCCGTCTTGAAGATTTATCTTGAAGGAAAGATGATGGAACATATCGTTGATACACAATTGGGAGACGAACGGATCGTCATCAGCACGGGGAAGACCGCCAAGCAGGCTTCCGGTGCCGTTGTCGTCCGATACGGCGAAACCGTGGTCTTGGTCACGGTGGTTGCATCACAGGAACCGCTTGCCGGCACCGATTTCCTGCCGCTTACCGTCGAATATCAGGAAAAGATTTACGCTGCAGGCAGAATTCCGGGGAATTATTTCCGACGGGAAGTGGGTCGTCCTTCGGAAAAGGAAATCCTGACCTCCCGGTTGATCGATCGGCCGATTCGACCGCTCTTTCCCAAGGGGTTTGCCTGTGAAACCCAGGTCATCGCGACGGTTCTCTCCATGGACCAAGTGCATGACCCAGACATCCTCGCCATGATCGGTGCCTCTGCGGCCCTCGAAATTTCCGACATCCCTTTTAACGGGCCGATCGCCAGCTGCCGGATATGTCGCATCGACGGCACGCTGGTCGTCAACCCGCCCATGAATCTCGAAGCGAAAAGCGACATCAACATTATCGTGGCCGGTTCCAAAACTGGCGTGGTCATGGTGGAAGGCGGAAGCCGCGAAGTCACCGAAGCCGATATGCTCGAAGCCATCTATTTCGGTCACGAGGCCCTGAAGCCGATCATCGAAATTCAAGAAAAGCTCAAACAGGCTTGCGGGAAACCGAAACGGGCCTTCGCTCCCCCGCAAAAAGACGAAGCCTTTGCAGAAACGATCCGCAACATCATCGGTGATCGTATGAAGCAGGCCGTCCTGATTCCCGGAAAGATGGATCGACATGCGGCTCTCCGGAAATTGAAGGCCGATCTCGTCGCCGAACTGGGCGAAGAAGGCATGATGCGCAAAGAGGAAGTGGCCGCCATTTTCGACGACCTGAAAAAGCAGACCTGCCGCCATCTCGTCCTCAAGGAAGGGAAGCGTATCGACGGTCGGGCCTTTGACGAAATCCGACCCATCACCTGTGAGGTGGGCATTCTTCCGAGACCTCATGGAAGCGCCCTTTTCACCCGTGGGGAAACCCAGGTGCTCGGTGTGCTGACTCTCGGATCGAGCCAGGACGAACAACGCATTGAAACCCTGAGCGGTGAAGAATCCAGGCCCTTCATGCTCCATTACAATTTCCCGCCTTTCAGCGTCGGCGAGGTCAAGCGCCTCGGCGGACCGAGCCGCAGGGACATCGGCCACGGTGGCCTGAGCACCAGGGCACTCGAAAGCATTCTCCCCGACAAGAAGGATTTCGACTACACCATCCGGCTGGTTTCGGAAGTCCTCGAATCGAATGGATCCTCATCCATGGGAACCGTTTGTGCGGGCACGCTCGCCTTGATGGACGGCGGAATTCCGATCAAGGCCCCCGTTGCAGGCATTGCGATGGGTTTGGTGAAGGAAGGGGATCAGGTCGTCATTCTGTCGGATATCCTGGGAGATGAAGACCACACGGGCGACATGGATTTTAAGGTCGCTGGAACCAGCAACGGCATCACCGCCCTGCAGATGGACATCAAAATTCTGGAACTGGACCGAGGCATTCTCGAAAGGGCGTTGAACCAGGCACGGGACGGAAGGCTGCACATTTTGGGTAAGATTCTCGAATGCATCGACAAGCCCAGGGCCCGCATTTCGCCGTATGCACCGGCCATCACAACGATCAAGATCAATCCCGACAAGATCCGGGATATCATCGGCCCCGGCGGCAAGATGATCCGCTCCATTCAGAGCGAAACCAACACCCGCATCGAAATCGACGATTCCGGCACGGTCAAGATCGCAGCCCTCAACAAAGAAGACGGTGAGGCCGCCATCAAGCGAATCAACGGACTGACCATGGAAGCCGAGGTCGGCAAGGTTTACGAGGGCACGGTCGTGCGGGTGACGGATTTCGGCGCATTTGTCCAGATCCTTCCCGGAACAGACGGTCTGGTGCACATCTCCCAGCTGTCCACCCGACGGGTGACCCATGTTTCGGATGTCGTCAAGGAAGGGGACAAGATCAAGGTGAAGGTCCTCGAAATCCAAAAGGACGGCAAGATCCGATTGAGCCACAAGGCCGTCCTGGAAGAAGGTCTCTAATCGGCTGCATCCCCACCGAAGTCGGCACTGCCGTGTCGACTTCGCCCCATTCGGAAGCCATCCCGTAGGAACATGCATTCCATCCGCATACCCATCCGACGCCTTCGACCCGAGACATCCAGCGATATCCCCCTGCCCCGATTCATGACGCCGCTGTCGGCAGGGATGGACGTGTGTGCGGATATCGAATCGGATATCCTCCTGATGCCGCAGGACATTGTCCTCATTTCCACCGGATTCGCCATTGCCCTTCCAGAAGGCTATGAAGCCCAAATCCGCCCCAGAAGCGGCCTTGCCGTCCGGCACGGCATCACAGTCGTCAACTCGCCGGGAACCATCGATGCCGATTATCGGGGGGAAATCCGGATAGCACTGATCCATCTCGGCAAACACCCCTTCACCATCCGCCGGGGGGACCGGATTGCCCAGATGGTCGTCCTTCCGGTGGTTCGTGTCGACTGGGAAGAAGTTGCCCGCCTGGAGGATACCGAACGGGGCCCCGGGGGGTTCGGCCACACCGGCCGATAACGCCTCGAAAACAGCCTCGTTCCTTACGAAAAAACCATGAAAACCATCCGTATCCATCGTTTCGGGGCGGTCACCGCCTATGAATTCGGCTACAGTCCGATCGGCCCCCCCCTCATGACCGTCTGCGCCTATCGTTTCGGAGACGTCCTGATCGATACGGCTCAGGCACACATGCAGAAGGCCCTTTTCCAACAGATTGACGACGATCCGCCGGCTCTCGTTCTGCTGACCCACCATCATGAAGACCACAGCGGGAACGCTTCGGCCGTCTCCAAACGCTTCGGAATCCCCGTGTACGGCCATGCCCTGAGCGCACGCAAACTCGAAAAGCCTTTTCGCATTCTGCCCTATCAGCATTGGGTTTGGGGATCATCCGCCCCTGTGTCGGTTCGGGCTTTTCCCGAAGAACCAGCGGTCATCGAAACGGCCACCCATCGTCTGCTGCCCATTCATACCCCCGGTCACAGCAAGGATCATACAGTCTACCTCGATGCGGAAAACGGCGCACTGTTTTCGGGAGACCTGTTTCTCGGCGAGCGGATCAAGTATTTCCGGGTGGATGAAAACCTGCTGGATCAGATTGCATCTCTTGAAAAGGTGCTTACTTTCGATTTCGACGCCCTCTACTGCAGCCATCGGCCGACACCTTCAGGCGGAAAGGAAAAGTTGAGGCGGAAGCTCGCCTTTCTGCAGGAATTCCACGAAACGGTTCTGCGATTGCACAACGAGGGCCTCGAACCGAAGGAAATCGTCAAGCGTTTGGATCGAAAGGCCGAACGTCTGGTCCGATGGGTAACGATGGGAAACGCCTGCTTTGCCAATATGGTATACAGCGCCCTCAGAAGCGGTTCCCGTTGACAAGATCCTCCGGCGACGCCCCATCGATCCGTTGCTTGCTTTTTATGAACTGTTGTGCTTATAGAACGACATTATGAACATCATCGACGAACACATTCCGAATCCCAAAGAAATCGAGAAGGAATTGGGCGAATTTCTGGCCAAGAAATTCGGGGGAAAGGTCAAGATGATCGCCACCCACGAGGTTTCACCCGAAGAAGCCGAGTTCCTCACCCAGCCGAAATCGCCCAAACCGACGGCTGAATTCCGTTTCGATCTGAAACCCGAAGAACTGATCGCCTATCTCGATCAGTACATCGTGAAACAGGACCATGCCAAGGCGGTTTTGGCCACCAAGATCTGCACCCATTTCAACCGGATCCAGCAGGCTCGAGACAACGAAGACATGGATCGGGACCTGGTCGGCGGCATCAAGAACAACGTCCTGATGATCGGTCCGACCGGTGTCGGCAAGACCTACATGGTCAAATTGATCGCCAAGAAGATTGGGGTTCCCTTCGTCAAAGGCGACGCCACCAAATTCAGCGAAACCGGATATGTCGGCGGAGATGTCGAGGATTTGGTTCGGGATCTCGTTCAGGAGGCCGGTGACGACATCGAGCTCGCTCAATACGGGATCATTTACATCGACGAAATCGACAAGATCGCCGGAAGCCGAACCATCATCGGAGCGGATGTCTCACGCACCGGTGTTCAGCGCGCCCTGCTCAAACCTATGGAAGAAACCGATGTCGACCTGAAGGTACCCCACGATCCCATTTCGATGCTTCAGGAAATCGAGCGGTTCCGCAAAACCGGGGTTCGGGAAAAGCGGGTCATCAACACGCGGAACATCCTGTTCATCGTAAGCGGTGCTTTTCAGGACCTGGCAGAGATCATCCAAAAGCGCCTGAACTGCCAAGGCGTCGGCTTCCATGCAACCCTTCGAAACAGCATGACGGTCGATGACATTCTGGCTCAGGTGCGAACGGAGGATTTGGTCTGCTACGGCTTCGAGTCGGAATTCGTCGGGAGACTCCCGGTACGTGCGGTTTTCGAGCATCTGAGCGAAGAAGACCTCCTGGGTATCCTGAAGAATCCCAACAACCCGATCGTATTGGGAAAGAAACTCGATTTCGCCGCATACGGCATCCGCATCGTTTTCGAGGAAGAGGCCCTGCGCATGCTGGCCCGACAGGCTTACATCGAAAATACCGGTGCCAGAGGACTGGTCAGCGCAGCGGAAAAAGCCTTGCTGCCCTTCGAACGAAAACTGCCTTCGCTCGGCATTTCACGGTTTCCAGTCACCACCGAGGCGCTGAACGATCCGGAACATGTCATTCAATCCCTGTCGGATCCCAAAGCCATGGAAGCGTTGAACCAAACCTTCTATCGACTGAAGACGTTGGAGCGCAGTGCCGTCCAGTCCTATCTCGAGGAAAACAGGGGCTTGTTTTCGGAACGCTACGGCCTGGCCCTGACCCCATCCAAGATCGCTCTGGTCGCTTCAGCGTACTGCAACGCCATTCTCGACGTCGGTAAGGTCATTCAACGACTCAAGAAGCACTACGACGCCGTGAAACGGATCGAGTTGTCCTTTTTCAAGGAACACGACATCCACATCGTTCTCGACGACGACTGCCTCGACTATATCGTTACGGAAATCGTCGAAAAACGCTCGACACTCGACGAATTCCGAAAGGACATTGATCGAGACCTTGCCATGGGGCTGAGATTGGTTCGGGAAAAAACAGGAAAAAACCGGTTCTTTCTGAACCGCGATGCCCTGATTAACCCGGAAGCCTATATTGCGGAATTGATCCGCGCCGAAATGAAACACAAACGAACGAGCCTGCCGCCTCCGGCGGTGGAATCGGCCGCCTGAAATCGGCCTCGAGGATGACATGATCGGTATTTCCAAATTGTATTGTGGTACGGTGGAGCCGTCGGATGCCCTGCGCTACGGCAGGCATTCCAAGAGTCTGCCTTCCCATCTGCTCCAGTTTTCGAGCGACAAGAAGCCCGTAGTGGTCTGGAACATGACACAGCGATGCAACCTGCGCTGCATCCACTGTTACGCCCATGCCACGGAAGCCACGACATCCGACGAGCTGACGACCCAAGAAGGCAAGGCCTTGATCGATGACTTGGCCGCTTTCGGCTCACCGGTGATCCTGTTCTCCGGAGGAGAGCCCCTCGTACGCCCAGACTTACCGGAACTGGCCGAGTACGCCGTGCAACGAGGCATGCGGGCCGTCATTTCCACCAACGGCACTTTGATCACCGCTCAGACGGCCAAGACATTGAAGGCCATCGGACTATCCTATGTCGGCATCAGTCTGGACGGCATGGAACCGGTCCACGATCGGTTCCGAGGGGTTTCCGGTGCCTATCGCAAGGCACTCGAAGGCATCCGGAATTGTCAGCAGGCCGGCATCAAAGTGGGGCTGCGGTTCACCATCAACCGGCACAATGCCGCGGAAATTCCCGCCATCTTCGATCTTCTGGAAGAAATGGATATCCCCCGAGCCTGTTTCTACCATCTCGTCTATGCCGGAAGAGGCTCCCACATGATGGAGGAAGACTGCACCCATGAGGAAACCCGAAAAATCGTAGACCTCATCATGGATCGAACGAAACGACTCCATGACGCCGGAAAACCCAAGGAAATCCTCACGGTGGACAACCACGCCGACGGCCCTTACGTGTACCTGCGCCTGCTTCGGGAAAATCCCGAACGGGCCGAGGAAGTCCTTTCCCTGCTGCAGATGAACGAGGGGAACAATTCCGGAAGGGGTATCGGATGCGTCAGCTGGAACGGAGAAGTGCATGCCGACCAGTTTTGGCGTCACCATTCTTTCGGCAATGTTCGAAAGAGGCCTTTCTCCGAGATTTGGACAAACCCGCAGGACGATCTGCTGATCCGCCTGAAGGACAAAAAACGCCATGTCACCGGAAGATGTGCCACCTGCCGATGGCTCGACATCTGCGGCGGCAATTTCCGGGTTCGTGCCGAGGCCGTCACCGGAGACGTGTGGGCGCCCGATCCGGCCTGTTATCTGACAGACGACGAAATTCGCTGATCGATTCGATGAAATCGGTCATCCATCACTCCTTTTCCCGCACCAGAAAGGTTTCCAATGATATTTCCGGACTATAGGCCCCGACGCCTTCGCAGAACGAAAAACCTCCGCCGGATGATCCGGGAAACCATCCTCACACCCGCCGATTTCATCATGCCGTTTTTCGTGATCGGCGGGAAAAACGTGGAACATCCCATCGAAGCCATGCCGGGACAGTTCCAGCTCTCCATCGACAAACTGGTCGTCCAATGTAAAGCCGTCCAGGATCTCGGCATTCCGGCAGTCATCCTGTTCGGCATTCCCGAACGAAAGGACGATCTGGGAAGATCGGCATACGCCAAGGACGGCATTGTCCAGAAAGCTGTCAAGGCCGTAAAGGACAAGGTACCGGAGCTGGTCGTCGTCACGGATGTCTGTTTGTGCCAATACACCGATCACGGCCACTGCGGCGTGGTGGATAACGGAATGATCGACAACGACGCCACGCTGGACCTTCTGGCTGCAACCGCCGTGTCCCATGCCCGGGCAGGTGCGGACATGGTCGCCCCATCGGACATGATGGACGGTCGGGTTTCGGCCATCCGCGAGGCGCTGGACGAATCCGGTTTCAGCATGGTTCCGATCATGGCCTATTCGGCCAAATACTGTTCCGGGTTTTACGGACCTTTTCGACAGGCGGCCGATTCAGCCCCCAAATTCGGTGACAGAAGAACCTACCAGATGGATCCGGCAAACGCCCTCGAGGCGATCCGGGAGGTGACGATGGATATCGAAGAAGGGGCGGACATCATCATGGTGAAGCCGGCGATGGCCTATCTCGATGTCATCTGCCGCATCCGGCAGGAAATCGATTTGCCTGTTGCCGCCTACCAGGTGAGCGGTGAATACAGCATGATCCGTGCCGCAGAAAAAATGGGATGGCTCGACGGCCCCCGTGTCATGATGGAAAGCCTCACGGCCATCAAGCGCGCAGGGGCGGACATGATCCTGACCTATTTCGCCATGGAGGCGACGAAAACGCTTCAGGCATAATGCGCTTGCAACAAGTCGATCATCCCCGGATTTTGTTCATTGCCGGGCCCGAGCATGGCGGGGAATACGCCTTTTGATGCTGCAGCGGATACTTGTTTGAAGCCGCCGGAGATCGTTGGGCCGGGCGTCGTTCAACGAAGTACAATAGCTTGAAAATCAATCTGTTACGTTTTGATGGCCTGTATCGAATGACTGCCCCGACGTCCGGACCTTACGAGCTCGGGCGGCTGAGTTCATCCGATGCAGCGAAAAAGGCGGTCGCCCCGCCATGCGACGAAGATAAGACTTTCCGACTTTTTGCGACGCCACCAGGCATAATGGGCTCGCAAAAAGTCCTCTCTACCCCGATTCTGTCGATTGCGGGATCCCAAAGAGGTGATCTCCACGTCACCTATTCAGAACAACCTTTACCGAAGACCCGGACTTTTCATGAACCATCCTCACTCACACGGCCACCCAGTTGAAGGGCAACATGGACCTCGACGGGCCGTTCTGCGGCTCGTCGCCTGGGAAATCACCCGTAACTGCAACCTTTCTTGCGTCCATTGTCGGGCATCGGCCACAAACGGTCCCTATGCCGGAGAGCTCGATACGGCATCTTGTTTCCGCCTCCTGGACGAAATTGCAGCCGTCGGCTCTTGCATCGTGATCCTGACGGGCGGCGAGCCCTTGCTGCGTCCGGATATTTTCGATGTGGCTCGATACGGAACGAACAAAGGCCTCAAAATGGTCATGGCCCCCAACGGAACCCTCATCGATGCAGCCAATGCCCGAAAAATGGCGGATGCCGGCATCCAGCGTATCAGCATCAGCCTCGATGGCAGCCGGGCCGAATCCCATGACCGCTTCCGCGGAGTTCCGGGTGCTTTCGATGCGGCACTGCGCGGCATCGAACAGGCTCGAGCGGCTGGAATCGAATTTCAGATCAACACCACGATCACCCAGGTCAATCTGGCAGAAGTTCCCGCCATTCAGCAACTCGCCGTCGACCTGGGAGCGGTCGCTCACCACATTTTTCTGCTCGTTCCCACCGGCCGAGGCAAATACATCGCCGATCAGGCCATCGATGCAGCCCAGTACGAAGAAACCCTCAACTGGTTCTACGATCAGAAGAAAACCACCCCCTTGGTGCTCAAGGCTACTTGTGCACCCCACTACTATCGTATTTTGAGGCAGCGGGCACGGTCAGAAGGGAAACAGGTCCGCTTCGAAACCCACGGTCTGGATGCCGTCACCAAGGGATGCCTCGGAGGAAGTGGTTTTTGTTTCATCAGCCACACGGGTATCGTTCAGCCCTGCGGCTTTCTCCACCTCGAATGCGGAGACATCACCCAACAATCCTTCGTCGAGATCTGGCGCCATTCACCCATATTTCTCGATTTGCGGGATGAAGACAAGCTCAAGGGGAAATGCGGTATTTGCGAGTACCGCCGTGTCTGCGGCGGATGCCGGGCCCGAGCCTATGAAGCCACAGGTGACTATCTGGCGGAAGAACCGCTTTGTCTGTATCAACCACAAGGCCATCATCAGGAGAGCCGACCATGAAAATCAAATCCCTCATGATCCCCGATCCGATCACCGTCACCACGAACACATCGATCGAAGACGCCATTCAACTGATGAAAACCAAGGGGATCCGACATCTGCCGGTTGTCGGCAAAGGCAAGGTTCTCAAAGGCTTCGTCACCCTGGCCGATCTGAAACAAGGGTTGATTCCGGCTATGGTGAGCGATCTGAAGCTGACGGATTTGATGATCAGCGATCCCATCACGATCGGGCCGG
The DNA here is from genome assembly GCA_040755275.1 of Thermodesulfobacteriota bacterium. Lineage (GTDB taxonomy): Bacteria > Desulfobacterota > Desulfobacteria > Desulfobacterales > Desulfatirhabdiaceae > Desulfatirhabdium. The sequence continues at coordinate 22,939 of JBFMBE010000033.1, forward strand.
ATGACGACATCGAAACGGCGGCCCGCATCATCTACGAACACAAAATCGGCGGCATGCCTGTCGTTCGAAAGAACGTCGTCGTCGGGATCATCACGGAGTCGGATATCCTGCGGGCCTTTATCGACATGATGGGCATTTTGACCTCCGGAACCCGAATCGAAGTGGCCATCGGAGATTCCCCCGAACAGGTCAACCAGGCCATCGCCATCATCCAGCAGGCCGGCGGCGAGATCATCCAGATCGGAATGACCATCTGCGAAACCTGCCAGAAAGCCTACTCCTTCCGACTGAAAAACAGCCATACCGAGCCCATTGAAAAGGCCCTGATCGAGGCCGGATTCAAGGTCCTGCACGATCCGACATAGGAAGGGCTTCACCGATCCAACCGCAGCCCAAGACCCGATCACCTGCATAGAACACGGCTCCCTGCCCAGGCGTCACGGCCGGGTGGGGACGATGAAACTCCAAGACCGCCGGATCCCCCGGTATCAGTCGAGCATCGACGGCAGTGTGCCGGTAACGGAGCTTCACCTGGACCTCGACCGGCATTTGAGGAGAAGGCTCGATCCAGTTGATTTTCCGAACCGTGCATCCCCGCATCAAGAGCTCCTCTTTCTCACCGACGACGATACGGTTCGATGCCGGCTCCAGACGAAGCACATAATACGGCTCGGAAGCCGGGCATCGGAGCCCCCTCCGCTGACCGATCGTAAATCCCCACAACCCATCGTGCATCCCGATCACCCGCCCGGAAACATCCACGATTTCCCCTCGTTCGGGTACGATTCCCGTTTGGCCAACCAGAAACTCACCGTAGTGCATGCCCCGGATGAAGCAGACATCCTGGCTTTCCGATCGATGAAAGGGCCGAAGACCATAGCGTTGCGCCAGACCTCGAACCTGCTCTTTGGTGAGGTTCCCGAGGGGAAAGAGCGCTTGTTCGAGACCATCCCGAGAGATCCGACTCAGGAAATACGATTGATCCTTGCGACTGTCCCGACCTTTGTGCAAGTGCACCTGACCGTCATCATCCCGATATATCCAGGCATAGTGCCCGGTGGCCAGAATCGCTGCACCTCGTTTGCGGGCTTCGGAAAGCAGCACACCGTACTTGATCTCGGCGTTGCAGATGAGGCAGGGATTTGGGGTTTTCCCTAGAAGGTAGGTTCGGATGAAAGGCTCGACGACGAGGCGCCGAAACGGTTCCCGAAGATCGATGCGGTAAACGTCGATATCGAGAACGGACCGCAGATGGGCGACAACGGCTTCCGGTGTTTCCGGCGATTCGAAACCCGTTTCGAAATGCAGACCGATCACCTGCCGAAAGCGTCTTTTCAACAATGCGGCCGCAACCAGCGAATCGACGCCTCCGCTGAGTGCGACCGCTACGGAACCGGAAATCATTCAAAAAACAATTTGGTGGTCGGTCGAATGGACATCACCCGAACCGGGCAGGCCGGAATACACAGCTCACAGACCGAGCACTGGGTCTGATCGAATATGACCTCCATTTCCGGGCGTTTGATCGAAAGCGCTCCCGTAGGACACACAGCCGTGCACGCGCCGCAATGGGTGCAACGCTTTTCATCCCGACGGATTTCCTGGGAGGCATTCTGGACCTGAACCCCCTGCGATTTCAGGTACTTGATCCCTTCCTTGAAATTTTTGCGGTTTCCGGAAAGCTCCAGCACCATGACTCCTTCTTTGCGCGGAAGGATTTGGGCGTTGAGGATGTTAAACGTGAGATCGTAATCCTTGGCCAAATAGCACACGATCGGTTTTTTGACTTCGGACTGCGGAAACCGCAACATCAAAATGCGTGAATACACGATACGCCTCCCCTGGCAAGTGAATGAATAGAATCGGCATCGGGCTTGTTTTCCTCGGCGAGTTCTTATAGCATACCTGCAGCCAAAGACCAACAGGCAGCCCGACGATTCCACGACGTCGTCAACGTCCCCTTGATCGGGGGAATCGCGGCAACGCCTCGGGACCGATCACCCGAGACAGCGCAACGTACACCGAAAACCGGGACGGAGCCCCGCCCACCATTCGGAGGAATTTTCATGCCCATCCCCGGCAATCTGCTGACAACGGCCATGGCCGTCATGCCCCACACCGATCCGGATCGGGCCATTCAAACCGCTCTGAGTCTCGACATCCCCTTCTGGCCGCAGCTTCCCAAATTCGATTACACCGAAGACATGTACGTCCAGGCATCCGAACATTTTCCCGGCATTGTGCTGAACAAAACCGAAAAGACTCTTCGATTTTCCATGGATCAATTCCTGGTGGAATTCGAACAGACCCTGGCCCAGTTCGACAATCCAAGTTATTTCGACATCAGCCCCGAATACTCCGTGGTATATCATCGGTTTCTCGCCATGGATCACAGCGGGCGAAAAGCCATCCGAGGACAACTCGAAGGACCTGTCAGCTTCGGATTCAACATCCAGGATCAGAACGGAAGGCCCATTCTGTTCGACGATACGGTTCGACCGTTTCTTTTCGAATTTATGGCCAAGCGGGTCAACGTGCAATTGCAGCGGCTCAAAGCGCTCAATCCCAATGCCTTTATGTTCATCGACGAGCCGGGGCTGCAGTTTCTCTTCAGCGCCATGAGCGGTTATTCGGATCGCGCCGCCAGGGAGGATATGGCGGGGTTTCTGGAGCGGATCGACCGGCCGAGGGGGATTCATCTATGCGGCAACCCCGATTGGGATTTTTTGCTCGGCCTCGATATGGATATTTTGTCGCTCGATGTCTACACCAACGGCGAGGTGTTTCGCTCTTACGCCCCATCGATCCGAAAATTCCTCGATCGCGGCGGCGTGCTGGTCTGGGGGATCGTTCCAACCAATGTAGAACCGTTCTCGAAGGAAAGCATCGATACACTCGAGGATCGACTCATCGGCATCTGGGATGCACTGGACCGCAAGGGAATCGACCGGCAGTGGCTCTTGTCCCGAAGCCTTCTGTCCCCGGCTACCTGCTGTCTGGTCAATCCGGACGGCGAACGTACCGTCGAGCAGGCATTTGGGATGATCCGATCGCTGTCATCCCGGTTAAAACGTCATTATGGCTTGATGGAGTCGCAAAAAGTCCATCATATGGACGGCTTCGAAAAAAGGCCGCAGGCAAGGAGTGCAAATCCCGAGGAGTGAGGCGTACTTAAAGGTACGCCGCAACGACGAGGGATGCAGCACGACACAGCATCCGGCCTTTT
>JBFMBE010000034.1:0-26002 GCA_040755275.1 Thermodesulfobacteriota bacterium
GATCGGACGGACGCGCTTGAACGAATGGACATTGAAAAGCAAGCCGTTGCGATTCAACCAGCCTCTGCTTGCTGTCTGGCCATCCGTCCGATCCTACGAGATCGGGCGGCTGAGTTTTTTCGCAGCAAGCTCAAAAGGATTTCCCAGTCACCCCGCGACTCGACAGAGACTTCCTGACTTTTTGCGGGACCATCATCATTTTCATGAACGTAGAGGAGGAAAGCATGAATCCGGAAACTTTGAAACCGAAGTACGAAAAGGCCGCAGCCGTCATCTGCAAACAGGGACTGTTTCCCTTTCCTGTGAACGACACGACACTGGCCATCTTGAAAGAAGCCATCGGGGATGCGGAACAGGAACTGGATTTGATTGCAGCCTTCGATAGCAAGGCATCTCAGACGCTTGCGGAACTGGTGCGATCAAGCGGCATGCCGGAAGCGGCCGTCCTTGCCCTGGGGGCATCGCTTGCCAAAAAGGGCATTCTTTTCAATCAGCCCAATTCTGCTGGAACGATGGTCTTCCGGGTGCTTCCGCTGATGATGGTTGGATTGATGGAGTACATGTTCATGGGCCCCCTCAACTGGGACGAGCGGGAAAAACGGCTGGCCGTTCTGTTTCAACGTCTTCTCGATCAAGTTCGGGACCAGGTTCAACGGGATTATGACACCCTGGTCCCCTTTTTCCAGATGGCCCCACCCATCGACCGAACCGTTCCGGTCCGCGAAACGACCGACGGGAAGCCCATCCGGGTCATTCCCGTCAACCAGACTGTCGATGCAACCGATCAGGTCCTGTCGAGTCAGTCCGTCGAAGCGATCATCGAAAAATTCGATGAAATCGCAGTCGGTCACTGTTTCTGCAGGCAGCGTCGCGCGCTTCTGGGAGAGCCCTGCCAAACCCATGCCCCTCTGGAAAACTGTTTCACGTTCGGCAAATCCGCCAGACATACAGCTGCTCAGGGTTTCGCTCGGATGATCGACAAGGCCGAAGCCATCCGGATCATGCGGGAAGCCGAAGCGGCAGGACTCGTACACAAGGCCTTCCATCCGAACAGCCGGACGGATCGACCCGAAACCTCGATCTGCAACTGCTGCAAGGACTGCTGCGACACACTCAGGGGCTGGCGGGAAGGCGGGTTTCCCCTGATCAACGCCACCCGTTATCTTTCGGTCATCGATGCCGATCGGTGTTCCGGATGTGGCACCTGCGTGGATCGTTGCCCCATGGATGCCATCCAGCTTGGAACATCCGGAAAGGCCGAGCGCGATGAGGCATCTTGCTTCGGCTGCGGGATATGCGCCCGGTTCTGTCCGGAAGAGGCCGTTGCACTACAGGAAGGAGAACGCAAGGTGTTCATCCTGCCGCCGCGGGTGAGGGCGAGGGTGGAATAAGGGGATAGAGGACGCGTTTGCAATGAGTCGGGCGGTCTTTGAGGATGGAGTCGCAAAAAGTCGCTGACCATCGATTTTCCATCAAAACCGGGCCTCCAGCAGGAGGGCGGGTCAACAGAGACCGCCTGGCTCGTATCCTTCGAGCGAAGCCGTCACGATTGTACAGGCAGGTCGAGCACCTTCGCCACGATTTCCGGGTCCAGGCGATAGGGGCTTCCGCCTCCCTGATAGAATCCGTGTGCCTCGATTAAGTGGATGGCCAAATCGGTCCATTCGAGGCAGGCACCCGTATCGATTCGCTCAAGACGGACATGGGTCTTGGGATACAGGCCCGGATGACCCCAGGGGCAGGAAATCCGTCCGCGGAAGGCATCGATCTGCACCCGCCACTTGTTTTCCACAACCGTCGGGCAGCCCTGGGCTTCCGCAGCTGCATGGGTCAATTGCCGCAACCGGGCGGCGATCGTCTCATGCGTCAACCCGAGTTCCTTCACCCGAATCTCATCCTGGTTCAACAGGGTTACCAGGGGACCGTCGGCCTCCGTCAAATAGCCATGATGCGCCTCGATGGTGCGCATGCGTTTTTCAACGGCGTCGAGCGCCGGACTTTGATAGACAGGATAACGTCCCATACCGGTTCCTCCTTGGAACCCATCCGAAAATCATCTCTGCGGCTGCCGCCTTGACACCCCTCATGAAACGAGGTGCCATCGGCCCGGTTTCAACCCCGGCCGGAGTTGCTTGGGGAATGTCGACGATCTCCCCTCCTCCTCCTCCTGCCCGTGCAACACCCGATCATTCCAAAATCTCCCCCGTCCGCTCGGTATGGTAACCGCCGAGCGCCCTCGCCCGGCTCTGGAAGGCCTCGGACCGGATGGCTGCAACCATGGCCTGTATCGGATCGGTATCGAAAAAGGTTTCGGGAACGATCAAATCGTATTGCTCGGTGACGACCGGGATAAAATCGAGATCCAGCGCCCTTGCAGCCGAATAAATTCCCAAACCACAATCCGCCGTGTTCCCCAAGACGGCCACCGCGACGGCCATGTGTGTAAACTCGTCCCGTTCGTAGCCACGAATGGCACTCGACGAAATGCCCAAGCGCTTCAATTCGAAATCCAGCAAAATCCGCGTCCCGCTTCCACCCTGACGATTGACGAACGTGACATCTTCTCTGGCCAGATCGGCGATCGATCGAATCCGCTTCGGATTTCCACGCGCAACGATGAGCCCCTGATCCCGCATGACAAGATGAATGCGCCGGAGCGGGACATCGGGAAGGTATTTCTGTAAATAGCTTCGGTTGTAGCTGCCGTCCTCGGTATCGAGCAAATGGATACCGGCCGCATGACACACCCCGCGACGGACAGCCGTAATGCCGCCCATCGACCCGACATGACTCGACGAGAGGGTGAAACGTCCCGTCCGCTCCATCATGACATCCGCCAGCACATCGAGGGTATTGTCGTGGCTACCCACCACAACCACTGTATTCCGAAGGTCATCGAACGGTTTGAGCAGCTCGACCGATATCCGCTCCTTCTCCGAAACACCTTCCACGTCGTGGGGAATCCGCAACATGGCGTCCGCCTGCGTCAGGGTAGTGATGCTGCCGGCTCCCCGAGGCAGGGAAATGGCGACGGTACGGTCCCCGATGATGCCGATCTTGACCCGCAGGAATTCTTCGAGTCCCAGTTTGGACGGGATCTTGCGGATGGGCTCTACATCGATACGGTGCCGCTTCGGCTCGGTGGTCCCCAGCATCCGGCAGATCAGGGGACCTGCCAGCTGCTCGAAGGCCATGATGGCCGATACGGGATACCCGGGAATACCGAACATGGCTCGGTTGAAAGCCCTGGCGACGAGAACGGGTTTGCCCGGCATCATGGTGACTCCGTGCACGAGGATTTCACCGAGGCCCGCCATCACCGATTTGGAGAAATCTTCGGTCCCAGCCGAAGAGCCGCCCACCGTCAGCACAAGGTCACATCCATCGGCAAACCCCTTCTCGATCACTTCCCGAAGAGTCGCCGGATCGTCCCGGACAATGGCATGACGCTGCGGCTCGGCTCCCCACTCCCGACACAGCCCGAGCAGCACCTTCGAATTCGACTCGATGACCTGCCCGGGTTTTAGATGGTCGATCGCCCCCGCATCGGCTTCCACCAGTTCCGAGCCTGTCGGAATGACGAGCACCCGGGGCTTTCTGCGAACCGATACCTCGAGCACCCCACCCGAAATCAAGGCTCCGATGCAATAGGGGGTCAACCGATGCCCCTGTCCGAACAGGAGTTGGGTCGCAACGATGTCCTCCCCCATTTTCCGTACATATTGCCAGGGATAGGCCGGCGCTTCGATCACGATGCGATCTGTCCCCTGGTGTCGAACATGCTCGACCATGATGACGGCATTCGTTCCTTCGGGAAGCACATGCCCCGTGTTGACGGCAAAGGCCGATTTTCCGACGACCAGTTCCCTGGGCTCGGCCTCCGAGGCCCCGAAGGTATGCTCGGCGCAAACGGCGTATCCGTCCATGGCTGCGGCATGAAACGAGGGAGAAGAGAGTTTTGCATAGACGGCCTCTGCCAAAACCCGGCCGACGGCATCTTCCACCGGTATTGTCTCGGCAGGCATCTTCAGCTGGGAAAACGCATCGAACACGATTTCCCGGGCTTCCTTCAAGGTCTTCATCCGCAGATAGACATTTCGTTCCGGCATCCCACCCCTCCCTTCCAGGACAATCTCTCAATCGAACAACTCCACCGTCACCCGAGCCCCTTCGTCCAGCCCTTCGGTGTTCATCTCGATTTCAACAAGCCCGTCTGCGCGCATCATCGTATGGATGAGGCCGGACTTGCCCAGCACCGGATCGGCCATCCATCCGTCCGCTTCCTTTCGCAGCCGCACCCGGATGAAATCCGTTCTTCCCTGAACCGATGCCACGTTGCGGGTCAAGACGGCATCGACCGTTCTTCGCGCGATCGATGGAATATCCAGGCCACAGAGCCGTTCCAGAAACGGTCGAACGATTTTTAGAAAAACCACCATCGCCGAGGTCACCTGTCCGGGCAACCCCCAGATCAGTTTCGAGCCGCATGTCGCCAAAATCGTGGGCTTTCCGGGGCTGATGGCAATACCATGCAACAGAACCCGGCTCTCCGGCATGGCTTCGAGCACTTCGATCGTCAAATCCCGCACTCCGACGGAGCTTCCTCCGGAAAGCATCACCATGTCCGCCTGCTCGAGGGCCTGCTGACAACGCTCGAGAAGCCGATCGAACTGATCCGGAACGAGTCCGAGACGCAGGGCCTGGGCACCGAGTCCTTCGACAAATCCGGCAAGCGTATAGGTGTTGACATCCCGGACCTGACCGGGGGTCGGCCTGCAATCGATCGGAACCACCTCGTCCCCCGTGGAAACGATGGCTATCCGGGGTCTTCGAAAGACGCGGACCGATCCCTTGCCAAATGCCGCAAGGGTTCCGATCTCCTGGGGCCGCAGCCGCCTGCCTGCGTTCATGAGCGGCTCCCCCTTTCGGAAATCCTCATCCGGCATCATCACGTTCTGGCCCGGAGCGACACTGCGGTAAACCTCCATCAGAACGTCGTCGATCATCTCGGTGTATTCGACCATAACGACGGCGTCGGCCCCTTCGGGAAGCATCCCGCCGGTCGAAATACGTACCGCTTCGCCGGCGCCCACCGACATCGTCGGCACCTCTCCCATGGCAACGGAACCGATCCGGTTGAGATAGGCCGGATTGGCCTCGGTTGCACCGAAGGTAGCACTGGCCTGAACGGCGAACCCGTCCATCGTCGCTCGACGGAAACCGGGCAGATGTTCCCCGGCGAGCACATCTTCCGCCAGAATTCGGTTCAAGGCTGCTTCGAGCGGCACCTCCTCCGTTTCAACGGGAGCACACGTGGGGACAAGCCCAAGGACCCGATCGATCGGCCATACCCGAAAAAAACCTTCCATATATCCTTCCTTCCCGAAACAAGCGAGCGATCTGCGAACCGCCCGCCTACGGTTCGATCGTCCTGGCCACCGTCAGGACATCGACCTTCGCCGCACCGGCCTTGAGCAACACCGTGGCACATTCGGCGACCGTCGCTCCGGTCGTCAGGACGTCGTCGACCAAAAGCACCCGTTTGCCTTCCACGACGGCACCTGGATGGAGGTCGAATGCACCGATGATGTTCGTCTGCCGCTCCTTCCTGCCGAGTGACATCTGAGGCCGGGTGTTTCGAATGCGTCGCAGGGCTTCGATGTGGATCACGGGGCTGCAGCAACCCTTCTCATCTGCAGGCAGCCATTTCTCCCAACCCTGGATCAGAAGAATCGATTGGTTGAACCCCCGTTTGCGAAGCCTCACCGGATGAAGAGGCACGGGAACGATCAGGTCCACGGTTCTCCTCAATCCACTTGCGGCAAAATGCAGAGCCAGCGATCGGCCGAGAATCCTCGCAACACGCAGTTTTCCATCGTACTTCAGCGCGTGAACGGCGCTTCGAAGCGGTCCGTCATAAACTCCGACAGCCTCGGCGGATGCGAATGGCCTCGGCTGGATGTCACATTGGCCGCACACATGATCCGATTCTCCATCGCCCCAGAACGGCATGCCGCAAACCGAACATTTGGGGGAACGGATCAGACGAATCGCATCCATGCACGCCGGGCAGAACAGCGCGCAAAAGATCTCTTTCTGGGTAGTCACCGATCGAGCGGGCACCGATCCGGCGGCTTCCAGATGCAGGTACCGCCTGCAATGGATGCAGACCGCCGGGAACAAGGCCTCCTGCCAGATATCGACAAGCGTCCGGAACCACCGCTGCACAAGCGGCAGGCCCCATCTCTCAGGCGAAGGAGGGGTTTCCCGATTCGGACGAACCATGGCCCTTTCTGGCACGAAGCACCTCGTACATCACGAGCGCGCCGGCAACGGAGGCATTCAAGGAATTGAAGCCGGCGGCCTGGGGAATGGCAGCCAGCCAGTCGCACTGCGCCTTCACGAGAGGCCGGATGCCCCTGGATTCCGCGCCGATCACGACAGCAACGGGCAGGGACCAGTCGATATCGTAGATCCATTTCCCGGCCCCCGGGTCCAACCCGACGATCCATATCCGACGTTGCTTGAGCATCCGCAAGCACGAAGCGACGTTGATGACCCGCGCGATCTGCAGATGCTCCATCGCGCCCGCCGATGCCCTGCAAACCGTTGGATTGGGTTGAACGGAGCGGTCCTTGGGAAGAACCACGGCATGCACCCCGGCACACAGCGCCGTGCGCAGCAACGCACCCAGGTTCTGGGGATCGGTGATGCCATCCAGAACGAGGAGAAAAGCCGGGACCTGCCAGGAAGAGGAATCGGCCAGCACATCCTCGATATCGGTCATGGGATAGACTCCGACGGCTGCAGCCAGCCCCTGATGCACCCCCGTGGCGCACAATTCCCGCAGAAACCCGGGTTTGACCTCGGTGATCGGAACGCCCTTTGCTTCGGCCATGACCAAAACCGAACGGATCCGCTCCGAGGACTTGTCGGCAGCGACATAAATGCGATCGATGCGTCTTCGCCCGGCACGCAGTGCCTCGTGAACCGGGTGGATGCCATAGAGGATTTCGCTTCGCATCAGCGAAAGTCCCCCGGACCGAGTCCGCCCCCTTCGGGATACCGATAGGACCGAATCAGACGGATCATTTCCCCGATCGCCTTCTCCAGCACGTCATTGACGATGACATGCCGATACAGATGCATCTGGGCCATTTCCTGCTCTGCATTGCGAATACGCCGCTCGATGACGGCCTGGGAATCGGTTTTCCGGGATTCCAGCCGCCTGCGCAGCGTATCCATGTCGGGCGGTCGCAGAAAGACCGTCACACTGTGTTCCGGATATCGCGCCGAGATCGATCGGGCACCCTGGACATCGATGTCGAGGAGCACGTCTTTTCTTTCCGAAAGGGCCTGTTCGATGAGATCGGCCGATGTACCGTAGAAATTGCCGTGAACCTCGGCCCATTCGGCCCACCGGTTCTGCTGGATGGCCGCTTTGAACTGGCTCTCGTCGATGAAATGGTAATCGATGCCGTTTCGCTCCCCAGGTCTCGGCGGCCGGGTGGTATACGAAACGGAATAGACGAGATCTGGAATCGCATCGAGGACAGCCCTGCAGACCGTCGTTTTTCCGGCGCCGCTCGGCGCAGATACGATGAAAAGATGGGATCGGCCTGAAGCAGAAATCGGAGACGGTTCCGCTTCAGTCATGTACCGATTCCATTTCTTCAAAACCCGCCGCATGTTCGGCGAGGAATTTGGCGGTATCCAGTTTCGGCTGGATTCGCTGACATAGGGTTTCGATGTGAACGGCCGACAGAACGACGTGGTTGCTGTCCATGATCAGAAGGGCGCGGGTCTTTCGGCCATGGGTGGCGTCGATCAGCCGATTTTCCTTTTTCGCATCCGTTTTCAGTTTTTTTGCAGGCGCCGAATTCGGAGAAATGACGGCGATGATTCGATCGGCCGATACGGTATTTCCAAAACCGATCGGAACCAGTTTGTTCATAAACCCCATGAATCGAATTCCTCCTATTCGACGTTTTGAATCTGTTCGCGGAGTTTGTCGAGTTCCGCCTTGATGTCGACCACGCGATGGGCGACACCTGCCTTCTCCGTCTTCGATCCGATCGTGTTGATTTCCCGGTGCATTTCCTGAATGAGAAAATTGAGCTTTCTTCCCGAAGGCTCCGGCGCCGTCATGATGTGGCGAAAATGGGCGATATGACTGCGCAGTCGTGTCAACTCCTCGGCGATATCGCTTTTGGATGCGAGAAACGCCGCCTCCTGAGCCACACGAACCGGATCGAGGACCACATCCTGATCGACCAGCAGGCCGATTCTCTCGATCAGCCGCTGATGGTACCAGGCCAGCAGTCCATCGGAATCACGGGAGATTTCCCCGAGAAACCCTTCGATCTGTTCGAGCCGCTGCTCGAAGTCGGCTCTGAGAAATGCACCTTCTTGAGCCCGCATGGCACACAGGGCGTCGACTGCAGCCTCGATACAGGTCTGGATATCCGGCCATATCGCCTCGACATCGATGACCGGCTGAACCAGCTTGACGAACCCCGGAGCTGCGGCGACCAAACCGATATCGATGTCTCCGGTGAGACCGAGCCGATCCCGAAGCTGACAAAGGCTTTCATAATATCCGACGGCCAGCTCCGTCTGGACGACACATGCATTGGCCGACATCCCCGTCCCATCGAACGTCAGGGTGACATCCACCCTTCCTCGGGAAATCCGACCGCTGACCGCCTTCTTGACGGCATCCTCCTTCTCGGCAAAGCCCTGAGGCAGCCGGGCGGCCACGTCGAGATTCTTGCTGTTGACCGATCGGATTTCGCAGACAATGGCACCTGCATCACACGATCGTTCGACTCTGGCAAAAGCCGTCATGCTGTGGATCATTCGGAAGACCTTCTTTCCGAGGGGGCTTCTCTGTTCAACCGATCCCGATCGAAGATATATTTCTTGCGGACCTTGCGCAGGAAACCCAGGATGGTGTCCTGGGCATAATCGGGATAGGTCCAGGGCAAGGTTTGAAAATCACCCCGCTGATAGATCAAGGTCAGGTCCGCGTAGATGCCTTTTCCGATGGAAATCCGATGGGCAAAATTCTTGCCGGTTGCCAGAACGAACCGTTCCCGCAGCAGATATCCCGGATCGATATTGACGGTGCGCCTCCCCCCCTCTTGAAAGGCACGCTCGATCCCGTTGGTGGTCCATTTGATTTCGGAGAGGCTATCCGGATCGATGCTCCGTTCGAAGGACATCATCCGCCGGAACAAAGGCCGACCCATTTCCCGTTCGTAGTAGGCGGTACAATCGAAAGGGAACCAGCGGCTCAACAGGTCGATCGGTCCGAAGTCTTCCACGAGACGATCCAACACGGCATCGAACCGTGGTTTGTCTTTCAGAAAGACGCCGACCACCAGCTTGGCGGGATCGGGCGCCCTGGGCTCACTCATCGGCGTTCTGTGATATCGGCTTGGCTTCTTCGATCAACATCACCGGAATCTCGTCCACAATCGGGTACAACAGACTGCAGGTCCTGCAGACAAGCCCATCCTGGGACACGTTGAGGTGGATTTCCCCCTTGCATTTCGGGCAAACCAGGATCTTCAACAGCTCGGCATTCAATGCCATGGGTGTTTATCTCCCGTCTTCGAAAAAAGCGGCACCCCCATCAGCGCCTGCAAGCCCGCTTCCGTTGGATGCCGCCGATCGATCTTCATTCGAACATCAACCCAGCCGCTTCAACACCCCTTTGAGTTCTTCGACAGCCGCAGCCGACTTTTTCAATGCGGCCATTTCGGCATCCGTCAGTCGAATTTCAATGACCTGTTCGATCCCATTGGCGCCCAATTTGACCGGTACACCAATGAACAGATCATGGATGCCGTACTCCCCTTGGAGGTAGGCGGCGCAGGGAAGAATCTTCTTCTTGTCCTTCAGAATGGATTCGGCCATCTCGACAGCGGCCGATGCCGGTGCATAGTAAGCGCTGCCCGTTTTGAGCAGGCTCACGATCTCGGCACCTCCGTTGGCCGTTCGCTTGACCAAGGCATCGATGCGTTCCTGGCTCATCAACTCGGTAATCGGTATACCGGCGACTGTGGAGTACCGGGGAAGCGGAACCATCGTGTCTCCATGGCCGCCGAGAACGAACGCATGCGTACTCTCCACGGAAACATTGAGTTCCATGGCAATGAACGTCCGAAATCTTGCCGAATCGAGAACACCGGCCATACCCATCACCCGATTCTTGGGAAAACCGCTCGCTTCGAATGCCACGTGACACATGGCATCGAGCGGATTGCTGACGATGATGAGAATGGCATTGGGGGAATAATGGACGACTTGCTGGGTGACACTCTTGACGATACCGGCATTGGTTCCGATGAGATCGTCACGGCTCATTCCCGGTTTTCTGGGAATGCCGGCCGTAATGATCACGATGTCCGAATCGGCCGATGCCGCATAGTCGTTCGCTCCGATCAGGTGACTGTCGTGCTTTTCGATGGGAGCCGCTTCCGCCAGGTCAAGCGCCTTGCCCTGCGGAACCCCCTCGATGATGTCGATCAGAACGACATCGCACAGTTCCTTTTCACACAACCTCTGGGCGGCTGTTGCCCCCACATTTCCCGAACCGATGACCGTCACTTTCTTGTCCATGGAGCTCTCCTTCTTCGTTGGTTGTTGGTAGGCAGGAAAGACCTGCAAAACAGGATGGCCTGGATTCCCACAGTGAAAGTGTTTCTGATAACATAAACGAACGGCTTGTCAAGGACTTTAACGGAATCTCAACGCCCATGAGGTGTTAGCAGCGATTGACTTCACATAGGAAGCTGATAGAATCCTTCGGGAAATAATCCGGATGGACTCGCAACGAGTCATCACCTGATGGAGTCGCAAAAAGTCAGGGCGTTTCTGTCGAGTCGCGGGGTGACTGGGGAACCTTTTTCGCTACTGCGAAAAAACTCAGCCGCCCGTTCTCGTAGGATCGGACGGATGGCCAAACTGTGAATACAGGCTCGTGAAATCGCAACGGCTTGCTTTTCAATGTCCATTCGTTCAAGCGCGTCCGTCCGATCCAACGATATCCGGCGGCTTCAAACAGGTTTTCGCAGCAAGCTCAAAAGGCTTCCCCAGCCACCCCGCTGATGCCCGGCATTTTCAAAAAGCACGGGAAAAGCGACTTTTTGCGGGGCCATCATCACCTGATCGGTGTTGTTGATGTCTAGACCGGAGCAGGACAGGAAATCGCTTTACACCAAAACCACCATCGGAGGAAAACGACATGTCTGCCGTCATACAGACCCATTTTCCAGAACTGAAACTAAAGAACCGCGGCAAGGTTCGGGATATCTATGATCTGGGAGAACACCTGCTGATCGTTGCTACGGACCGGATCTCGGCCTTCGACGTCGTCATGAACGAGCCCATACCGGACAAGGGTAAGGTGCTGACCCAAATTTCCCTCTTCTGGTATGAGATCATGAAGGATATCGTTCCCAACCATCTGGTCACGGCGGACGTCTCCGCTTTCCCGGACGCTTGCCGTCCCCATACCGATGAGCTCGAAGGCCGCAGCATGCTTGTCCAGAAGGCGAGGCCTCTTCCCATCGAGTGCGTGGTTCGGGGTTATTTGTCCGGCTCCGGATGGAACTCTTACAAAAAGAACGGCACCGTATGCGGGATCACGCTGCCCCAGGGGCTTCGCGAGTCCGACAAGCTCCCTGAACCGCTCTTCACCCCATCGACGAAGGAAGAAGTCGGGCACGACATCAACATCGATTTCGACGAGACCGTACGGCGGATCGGGAAGCCCCTTGCCGAACGCATCCGCGAGCTCAGCCTCGCCATCTATAGTAAAGGGGCAACCCTTGCCCTCGAAAAAGGAATCATCATTGCGGATACGAAATTCGAGTTTGGTTTGGTGGGAGACGATCTCATTCTGATCGATGAGGTATTGACCCCGGATTCTTCCCGGTTCTGGCCGAAAGACCGATATGAACCAGGGCGTGGACAGGACAGCTTCGACAAGCAGTATCTTCGAGACTATCTGCTGTCCATCGAGTGGAACCAGCAGCCTCCGGCGCCACCGCTCCCGGAAACGGTGATCGTCAACACCCGCAGCAAATACGTCGAAGCCCTCCATCGGTTGACCGGACGACATGACGAACTGGTCTGACCGGGAAATCGACATCGACGCGATCGATTGTACGGATCGGTCCCTTGCGGTCACGACGACACGGAGCATCGAAGCACTCTCCTGCCACATCGACCGGATCGGGTTGCTGGCTCCACCGATCTTGCGCAATGAGAACCGACACTATCGGATCGTGGCCGGATTCCGCCGGATCGAAGCCTGTCGCATGCTGCAATGGCAACGGATCCCGGCTCGGGTGATCGATGCTTCCGAGTCGGTCTGTGCCGAAATCGCCATTGCCGACAACACAGGGCACCGGACGCTCAACTGGATCGAGACGGCAAGAGCCTATAACCTTCTTCGGCAGCATTGCTCCGATGACACCGCGTTGCTCGACCGTGCCCGATCGCTGGGGCTGGCGGCAGGCCCGGATATTCTCCGAAAGACGGCGGCGCTTCTGGCGCTGCCGCAACAGCTTCAGCGATGGGTGGAAGACGACGTCCTGCCCATGCCCATGGCGCTCGAGCTGGGCAGGATACACCCGGCGGAAGATGCTGTAGCCCTTGGAGAACTGTTCTGGAAGCTGAAACTTGGGCTCAACCGACAGCGGGAATTGTTGGCCTACCTGTCGGATATCGCCCGACGGGACCGTCGAACGATTGGCGACATCCTGAAAGACCCCGAAGTCACAACCATCCTCGAAGACCCAACCACCGATACACCGATCAAAACGAATCTTCTCCGTCGTCATCTGCGCCGAAAACGCTATCCCCGAATCTCCGCCTTCGAAGATAGATACCATCGCAACGTACAAGAACTCCGGTTGCCGAAGGGGGTGAACCTCGTTCCACCCGAACATTTCGAAGGCCCTGTCTGGCGGATGGAAATTCACTTCGAAAAACCAGACGATTTCCGAAAAAAAATCGAGTCGCTTCAGGATATCTTGAAGAATCCGGTTTTTTGGAATCTTCTGACGTAGGGCGGGGGATCGGTTAGGGAGCCGTCCTACTTCAGCTCCTTGATCTTCCGAATCTCCTGGGTTTTTCCCAGCATGATCAAAATGTCGCTGTCCTTGATCCGGAAGTCGGCCGGAGGAACGAGGATGAAGTTTTCGGGGACGAGTTCCTTGATGCCGATGATGTGGACATTGTATTTTGCCCGCAGATCGAGCTCCCGCAGCGTTTTCCCGATGAACGGCCTGGGCGGATCGACCTGCAGCAAATCGTAATCCTCCGCCAGAGGAATGAAATCGAGAATGTTCGGGGTGGAAAGCCCCCGGGCCACCCGGATGGCCATGGCCATTTCGGGCCGAATGATCTCGGTTGCTCCGACCCGACGCAGGATTTTTTCATGATCGTCATCCATGGCCTTCGCCAGGATCTTTTTCACGCCAAGCTCCTGCAGGTGTAGGCAGATGAGAATGCTGTTGGCGATTTTCTCTCCTGCGCTCACCACCACGCTGTCCATTTCCTCGAGTCCGAGGGCCGCCAGTTTCTCCTTGTCCGTCGCATCCATGACGATGGCCTCGGTACAATAGGGATCGATTTCCTGAACCTTGTTCCTGTCAAGGTCGATCGCCATGACGTCGTGGCCCTCCTCGAACAGACTCTTGACAACATGAAACCCGAATTTTCCAAGGCCGATGACGGCGAATCGTTTTTTGCGCATGGTCCGTTACCCGATCATGATGGGTTCTTCCGAATAGGTGACTTCGACTTGGGTCTGTTTGGGGATGAACACATAGGAAAATCCGATCACACCCACCCTTCCGATCAGCATGATGACGATCAAGGAACACTTGGCGCCGGTGCTCAGGACCGATGTAGCCCCCATGGAAAGGCCGACGGTTCCAAAGGCGGACAGCACTTCGAAGAGATACACGCGGAATGTGTCATTTGCCCCAGGCTGGGGAAGCACAATGGACTGCTGAAAGATCAGAACGGCAAAGAAGGTCAGGAGAATGAAAAAAATGGAGAGGCCCAGAATCGACAGACTCTTCTTCATCATCTCCTCGGTGACGTTCTTGTGGAACAGCTGTATCGCCCAGCGGCCTCGCAATCGGCTCCACAGGGCCGAAAACAGGATGCTCACGGTCGTCGTCTTGATCCCGCCGGCACATGAACCAGGAGAGGCGCCGATATACATGAGAACCATCATCATCAGCGCTCCAGGTTCCCCCAATTGACCGAGATCCAAGGTATTGAAACCGGCGGTCCGGGCCGTGATCGACTGAAACACCGAAGCCAGAACGGCTGTGGACAGGGGAAGCGATTGAAGGGTTTGGTTCCGTTCAAACCAGAAAAAAAACACCGCCCCGCCGACGATCAGGATGAGGGTTGTGGTCAGCACCGTCCGGGTTTGCAGGGAAAGCTTCACCCTTTTGCGATGTCGCATCTGCATGAACTGATACAGGTCATACACGACCGGAAACCCGATGCCCCCCAGTACGATGAGCGATGCAACGGTCAGATTGACGACAACGGAATCCCGAAAGGATACGAGGTTGTCCGCAAACAACGAAAACCCTGCGTTGCAGAAGGCTGAAACCGAATGAAAAACGCCTAAATACAGTGCCCTTCCGAATGGGAACTCCCCCCACCAGTACAGGGTGAGGATCACGGCACCTGCCAATTCATTGACTGCGGTGAACATGACGATCGATTTGAGCAGAAGAAGAAGTTCCCGCCGAGGCGCAGCGGAGAATGTCTCCTGCATGATCATCCGATGCTGGATGGAAACGCTCATTCCCAACATGCGGAAGAAGAAAACCGTCAGGGTCATCAACCCCAGCCCTCCGATCTGAATGAGCGCGAGCAGGATGCCCTGACCCAGAGGGGTGAATGTCGTTCCGGTATCGACGACGGTCAGCCCCGTGACACAGACGGCCGACGTCGCCGTAAAAAGAGCGTCTACCCAAGAAACGGGCGTTTGCACGGCAAGAGGGGTCTTGAGTGCCACCGTGCCGACACCGATCGTTGCAACGAAACTCAGCAGAAAAAGCGTCGGAGATGGAATCTTCTTGAGCCTGCGGGACAAGTCGCTCATGGTGGCAGCGGTTCGAATCGGGTCATTGGCATATTCAGCCGGGTCGTTCGTCGCTCACGGCTTCCGGGTCGATGCGGTACAACCGGCAGGTATTCCGCCAGATGATCTCGGCCAGAACGGATATCGGCTGTTCAAGAACCGATGCAAGCGTTTCCAGCACGGAGCGTACGAATGCGGGTTCGTTTCTTCGGTACCGGTTCTTTTCGGGTGCCGGTGTCAGGTAAGGGGCATCGGTTTCGATGAGAATCCGATCGAGTGGAATGCTCCGAAGCATTTCCCGCAGGGCTTTCCCTCTTTCCTGAATGGTCACGATGCCGGTGATCCCGACGGAATAGCCCATTTCCAGATAGGTTTCGAGTTCGGCCCGGGTACCGCTGAAACAGTGGATGACGCCATCTCCCTGCCTTCGATGATGTCGCTTCAGAATGTCGATCAACCTCCCGCCGCTTTCCCGTTCATGAAAGATGACCGGAAGATTCAGTGCATCGGCTGCTTCCAGTTGGCGAACGAGCCAGTTTTCCTGATCGGCCTTCGAAGAAAACATGCGGTTGAAATCGAGGCCGATCTCTCCCCAGGCTTTGACCCGCTGATGGGCCGCCAGCGCCTTCAGCGCCTCGATGTCTGGATCTGTACACGATTTGGCATCGTGGGGATGAAACCCGACTGCACTGAAGACCATGGGACACCGGCAGGCGATCTCCAGGGCCTTTTCGGAGGTTTTTCGATCGATACCGGCAATCATGATTCCGGCGACACCGGCCGCCCGAGCCCGATCGAGAACGGCTTCCAGGTCAGCTTCGTAGCAGGGATCATCCAGATGACAATGGCTGTCGAAGAGACGGATCGAAGCTGTGGGATTCATTCCGGCTCCAGGGTGCAGCGCAGGGGAAAACCGTTTTCACGGGCCAGGGTATGCACCGTATCGACCTTGGTTTCGGCGATTTCATACGGATAGATCCCTGCCACACCGGAACCCTGGCGATGGACGGCGAGCATGATGGTGATAGCCTCCTCAATGGTTTTCTGAAATACGCTCATCAGGATGTCGACAACGAATTCCATGGTGGTGTAATCGTCGTTGAGCAGGATCACCTTGTACAGAGGCGGCTCGGTAAGTTGCTCCTCCTGTTCGGAGGTGACTTCTTCCTCGAAATGGGTCCCAGGGAGTGTCATACCAACCTTCCTCGTCTACGTGGCTGCCGGTTCAACAGGCAGACCAGGATGAGATGGCCCCGAACACAGTCGCCATCCACTGGTTTTCTTTCAAAACCGCTGTATTGCGACTTTTTGCGAAGCCGTCACCTTTGATGGCCCCGCAAAAAGTCAGGGCGTTTCTGTCGAGTCGCGGGGTGGCTGGGGAACCTTTTTCGCTGCTGCGAAAAAACTCAGCCGCCCGAGCTCGTAGGATCGGACGGATGGCCAAACAATAAACAGAGGCTCGTTGAATCGCAACGGCTTGCTTTTCAATGGTAATTCCGATCAAGCACGTCCGTCCGATCCAACGATATCCGGCGGTTTCAGACACGTTTTCGCAGCAGTTTCGAAAGGCTTCCCCAGCCACCCCGCTCATGCCCGGTATTTTCGAAAAGCACGGGAAAAGCGACTTTTTGCGACTCCATCACCTTTATTTCCCGCAGCACTTCTTATACTTCTTTCCGCTCCCGCAGGGGCAGGGATCGTTGCGGCCGACCTTGGCCTGGTTTCGTTTAACGGGTTTTTGAGCCGGTTTTTCGCCGCTTCCCCCGGCCGAAAACACCAGCTGCCGTTCCTGAGGCCGATGGACTTCCTGAAGCTGCTGCGGCTCGGCAATCTCGATCCGGAACAGGATGCCGACCGTCTCTTCCTGAATCCGCTCGATCATGGCCTGAAACATCTCGAAGCCTTCCTTTTTATAGATGAGCAGCGGATTCTGCTGGGCATATCCCCGAAGACCGATGCCTTCTTTCAGATGGTCCATGGAAAGCAGGTGATCCTTCCAGAGGTTGTCCACCGTCTGAAGCATGACGTAGCGTTCGAGCTGCCGCATGTCCGCACTGCCGATGACGGCCTCCCGCTCCTCGTATCGCGCCAGAGCGGCATCGGCAATCCAGGTCCCAAGCCCGTCGGCGTCGGCTGTCTCGAGGATGTCCGCGGTCAGGTTTTCCGGCAGAAAGTGAAACTGCTTGAATACAGCCTCCCGGATGGCCTTCCAGTCCCATTCCTCTGGGGCGATCTTTTCGTCTGCATACATTCCTGCGAGAACGTTCGCCCGCTCACGAATCATGTCGAGAATGGCAGGCTTGAGGTCTTTCTGGCTCATGGCCTCCCGCCGGTGCCGGTAGACAACCTCCCGCTGCTGATTCATCACGTCGTCATACTCGAGCAAATGCTTGCGGATATCGAAATTGTGGGCTTCAACTTTCATCTGAGCGTTTTCGATGGCACGGCTGATGAGCTTGTGTTCGATGAGCTCACCTTCCTGCATGCCGAGCTTATCCATTATCGAACTCATGCGCTCACCACCGAAAATCCGCAGCAAATCGTCTTCGAGGGCCAAATAGAAGCGGCTCGAACCCGGATCGCCTTGACGACCGGAACGACCTCGCAGCTGGTTGTCGATGCGGCGGCTTTCATGACGTTCTGTCCCCAGAATGTGCAGCCCTCCCAGTTCCGTCACCCCCGGGCCCAAAACGATGTCCGTCCCACGACCCGCCATGTTCGTCGAGATGGTGACAGCCCCTTTCTGCCCCGCCATGGCGATGATCTGGGCCTCCTTCTCGTGGTTCTTGGCGTTCAACACTTCATGCGGAATGCCTCTCCGCGCCAGTTTCCTGCTGAGGCTCTCCGATACATCGATCGAAATCGTCCCCACCAGTACCGGCTGCCCCTTGCGGTAAAGCGTTTCGATCTCATCGAGAACGGCCTCGTATTTTTCCTTCTTCGTCTTGTAGATGACATCCGGATGATCGATCCGGATCATGGGCTTGTTCGTCGGAATGACGACGACATCCAGGTTGTAGATTTTCTTGAATTCGGCGGCTTCCGTGTCTGCCGTTCCGGTCATGCCCGCCAGCTTGTCGTACATCCGGAAATAGTTCTGAAAGGTGATCGTCGCGAGTGTCTGGTTCTCGTTTTCGATCTTGACGTTTTCTTTTGCTTCGAGGGCCTGATGGAGCCCCTCGCTGTACCGACGTCCAGGCATCAGGCGGCCGGTGAACTCGTCCACGATGATCACCTCGCCGTCCTTGACGATGTAGTCCACATCCCGCTTGAACAGGGTATGGGCCTTCAGGGCCTGATTGATGTGGTGAAGAGTCTCGATGTTGCGCGGATCATAGAGGTTTTCCACACCCAGCAGCTTTTCGGCCCTGGCCACCCCTTCTTCGGTCAGAACGACCGTCTTGGCCTTTTCGTCGATCGTATAATCTCGATCCTTTACCAGGCGAGGTATGATGGCGTTCACGTCATAGTAAAGGGATGTAGACTTTTCGGCAGGTCCGGAGATGATGAGCGGAGTTCTGGCCTCGTCGATCAAGATACTGTCGACTTCATCCACGATGGCATAATGCAGTTCGCGCTGAACGACCTGATCCAGGGTGAACTTCATGTTGTCCCGAAGGTAATCGAAACCGAATTCGTTGTTCGTTCCGTAGGTGATGTCGGATCCGTAGGCTTGCTTTCGTTGCCTGTCGTCGAGGCCGTGGAGGATGCAACCGACCGAAAGGCCGAGAAACCGGTAGATGGTGCCCATCCATTCCGTATCCCGCTTGGCCAGGTAGTCGTTGACCGTAACGATGTGAACCCCTTTGCCCTCGAGGGCATTCAAGTAGGCAGGCAGGGTGGCGGCCAGGGTTTTCCCTTCACCCGTCTTCATTTCGGCGATTTTCCCCTGGTGCAGGACAACACCGCCGATCAACTGGACATCGAAATGCCGCATGCCGAGGGTCCGAACCGAAGCCTCCCGAACGACGGCGAAGGCCTCGGGCAGTAGATCGTCGAGAGGCTCACCGTTTTCGATCCGGGTCCGGAATTCGTTCGTCTTGCTGCGGAGCGCCTCATCCGAAAGGGGTTTGAGGTCGGTCTCGAGGCAATTGATCCGATCGACGAGGGGGGCGATCCTGCGGATTTCACGATCGTTCTTGCTGCCGAAAACCTTGGTCAGAAAGTTCAGGATCATTCTGTTCTTCCTTGGAAAACCTGTCCGCCCGATTCCCAATGATCGGGCGGACAGGGGATGGTATGATGAAAATAGAAGTCAGAAGAAAAGCGGTTGACTCCCGTTTTCTAAGGAGGATGGCCTTGCAATCAGACAGAATAATCCGATTCGATCCGGTCTGCAATGGTTTTCGCCAGATCCATGGAACTGGTAAAGGCAGGGGAAATGGGATTGAGCACGTGGAGGGTGTTGCGGTCGCGAACCATCATAAAATCCATCACGAGCTCCCGGGTCTTCCAGTTGACCAGCTGGGGCCGGATGCCGACTTTGGGGCTGGGCATCAGGTCTTCGGGATCGAGGGAGTGCACGAGGGCCGCAGCATCCCGGTAAAACCAAGGTAGGAAATATTTTCGAGGCTCGGTGAGGGCCACGGATCGGAATTTCGGGTTTGTGAACAACAGGGCGGCGTCTGTCAGCAAGATCCGGGGGGCCTCGGCGTCGATGCCGGACACCATGCCGTAGTTCTCTCGACCGAAAGCCGGAATGGCCGTAGGTCCGACATACACGTCCCCATGAACGTTTCGGGTGAAATGAACCCCAAGAAAAGGATTGCGAATGTCGGGAACGGGATAAATGCTGCCGTTCACCAAATGGGCTTTTTCCGGAATCATCTTGTAATAGATGCCTTTGAACGGCACCATCCGGTAATCGAAGGCCAACCCGAAGGCTTGTGCCACCAGCTCACACCCCGATCCGGCGGTATTGATCAGGCGATCGTACGATATCATCCCGTTGGACGTTCGAATCCGCTGGTCCCCTTCCACACCGAGGAACTTCGTTCGAAACCGAAACCGGACCTTGCCGGTCTCTTCGAGATCGTTCCGCAGTCGGATCAAAATCCGCTTCGGATCGACGACTGCCGTATCCAGGGAAAGCAGGGCCGTCCTGCACGTCCTGGCATTCGGTTCGATACGTGCCAATTCTGTTTCGGACAGGAGGCGAACCCGTGCACCATTGGCGAGAGCGCGGGCATAGAGGATCTGCAACGTATCCAGTTCGGCTTCGGATCGGGCCACAACCACTTTTCCCGTTTCCAATAGAGGCAGCCCCTTTTCCCGACAATAGGCTTTCATGAGGCGGTTGCCATTCAGGCAGGATCGGGCCTTCAAGCTGTCCGGTGCATAGTAGATCCCGGCATGCAGGACCCCGCTGTTACGTCCGGATGCATGTCTGCCGAGCTCCGGCTCTTTATCGATGATCACAATGGAATCGAAACCCCGACGGATCAATTCCCGGGCGGCAGTCAACCCGATGATTCCGGCACCCACGATCACAAGTCCGGTATGCTCATCGTTCATATGAACGTTTCTCCTATCGGGCACCGTGGCCCCAAAACACGACACCCACCGTCAGCAAACAAATTTTGAGATCCAGATAAAACGACATGTTCTTGATGTAATACAAATCGTACTCGAGTTTTCGGATCGTATCCTCGATGGACGCCCCGTAAGGATAGTTGACCTGAGCCCAACCGGTGACACCGGGGGGAACAGAGTGCCTTAGACCGTAATAGGGGATTTGACGTTCGAGTTCGGCGACAAACTCCGGCCTCTCGGGTCTGGGACCGATGAGACTCATGTCTCCCTTGAGGATGTTGATGATCTGGGGCAACTCGTCGATGCGAAGGGCTCGAATGATCCGACCGACCCGGGTAATGCGGGGGTCGCCTTCCGAAGCCCAAACCGGCCGACCCAGGGCTTCGGCATCGGCAACCATCGAGCGAAATTTCAGGATGTCGAAAACTCGCCCCTTCCAACCGACCCGCTTCTGCCGGTAGAAAACGGGCCCCCTGCTCTCCAAAACGATGGCCAGGGCGGTGAACACCCACAGAGGGGAGCTTAAAACCAGAAGCAGCACCGCAAAGCCGATATCCATGATCCGTTTGATCTTTTGGGTGACTCGCCTGGAAACGAGGCGAAATCCTTCGGCGCACAGAAGCCATTCATCCCGTAAATATCGAATGGGAATCCGCCCGGCAAGTTGCTCATAAAAGACGGCGATGTCGATGACCTCGAAACCCTTCATCTTGGCATCGAGCATCTGCTGAATCAGCTTCGGATCACGATACTCCGGCTTGGCGAGGACCACCAGAGCGTCAGAATGGCGGGTCAGAACCGATTCGAGCTGGTTGGGCCTTCCCAACAGCGGGCACTCCGACAAGGATGGAGGCGGAGTACAAGGCTCGTCCTCGAGAAATCCGAGGAGCTGAAAGGACAGCCCGCTGCTTTCCAAGACATCGATCACGTCACGGCTGCATTCTCGAGCCCCGACGATGATAACGGGTTGCTGGACGGCTCGCCGAAACACGCTGTTCTTCAGAGCAACCCGCCAGAGCAGATATCCGATCCAAGAGAAAGCCAGTTGAATGAGAAAAATACCCCGGCCGAACCGCCAGTGAGGCAGCGTATAAAAGACCAGCATCGAAAACGTGCCTGCCAGAATCACGGCGCCGAGGATGCGGCTGGAAATTTCGAGCATGCTGAACTGGGACAGTTCGTAGAGATCCAGGATATAAAGCGAAATCAGGTAAATGACGATGGTGAAAACCGTTGCACCCGTATGTTCGGCAAAGACATTGAATCCGGGTTCAAATCGGATCAACGAGGAGACCTGTGTCGCTGCAAGGGTGAGTAGGATGTCTCCCAGAAAGATGAGAAAACTGTATCGGGCGGGAGTCGCCTTCATGAAACCATTCCTTGTGAAGAGATGATTTTGAACGCAACGTGATTTGTAGCCTCAAATCTCCAAAAAGATCAACCGAAATCGGACGTTGAAAGATGGAATTCGGTGCAGGATTAGAAAAATAAGACCTATAGGTCCTATTGAATAAGCCCTATAGGTCATGCAGGTCCTAATCACCCGATCCCCTGACCGGAATTTTCTCTTGACAAAAACTGGGATAGCTGCAATGTAGCTTAATCGTAAATACGGATTAGCTACACCGGGGCACGCTCTTTCTGAGGGACATCAGGATCATGACAACGAAAGGAGATGGAAACATGGCCGATTTGAGCTGGTTGCCGAGAGAATCCGGCGAAAAAAATCATCTGTTGTGGGGAGACGAGCACTTTTCCACCCAGCCCCCCGGCGTGATCTTCGAAAAAAAACCCATTCTCGATCCCAAGGGCAATCCGGTGGAAGGGCTCTATTCCGCATGGATCACGCTGAACAACCCCGCCCAATACAATTCGTATACGACGGAAATGGTCAAAGGCGTCATCGCCGGTTTTCAGAAAGCATCGGCCGATGATTCCGTCGTTGCCGCAGTTTTCACGGCCGTCGGGGACAAAGCCTTCTGTACGGGCGGCAACACGAAGGAATATGCGGAATACTACGCCCGGCGCCCCAATGCCTATGGTCAGTATATGGACTTGTTCAACGGGATGGTGGACAGCATCCTCAACTGCAAGAAGCCAACCATCTGCCGCGTCAACGGAATGCGAGTCGCCGGAGGTCAGGAAATCGGCATGGCCTGCGATCTCACCCTCGCCAGCGATTTGGCGGTTTTCGGCCAGGCAGGCCCCAAGCATGGTTCGGCACCTGACGGCGGAAGTACGGATTTTCTGCCTTGGATGCTTCCGATGGAGCTGGCCATGTGGAACTGCGTTTCCTGCGAACTGTGGAGCGCTTATAAAATGAAACGGGTCGGGCTCGTTTCCAAATGCGTTCCGGTCATCCGGGAAAATGGGAAATGGATCCGAAATCCTCTGGTCATCACCGACACCTATGTCGAAGACGGTGAAATCGTTTACGGCGAATTCAAGACAGGCGATGCCGCCAAACAGGCCAGGGAATATCTGAAAACCGCCCCAACCGATTTCGAAAAGCTCGATGCCGAAGTGAATTCCGTTCTATGGACGTTTGCCAATCTCTTTCCCGGCTGCCTCATCAAAAGTGTAGACGGCATCCGCCTCAAGAAGAAATTTTTCTGGGACCAAGCCAAGATCATCAACCGCCACTGGCTGGCAGCCAACATGGCCACCGAGGCTTTCCTCGGTTTCAATGCTTTCAACACCAAAAAAATCACCGGCAAGGACACGATCGATTTTCTGGAATACCGTAGACTTCTGGCCAAGGCCGCCCCCTTCGACGAAGAATTGATGGCGGCAGTTTTGGGAAAACCCCTTTCCTGAGGAGGAAATATGTTGCTGGAAGGAAAATGCGCGTTGGTAACCGGCGGCTCTCAGGGAATCGGAACGGCCACGTCCCTCGGCCTTGCGAAAGAAGGCGCCAATGTCTGCCTGACCTACCGCAAGCATGCAGAGGAGGCGTTTCGTGTTCGCGATGAAATTGTGGCAATGGGTCGAAAGGCCATTGCCGTTCCATGCGACATCTCGAAATTCGCCGAAGCTGAAAAGACCGTGAAGGAAGCCCTCGATGCGTTCGGCACGCTCGACATCCTTGTCAACAACGCCGGAATGAACTGGGACGGGGTCAGCTGGAAGATGACCGAGGAACAGTGGGATCGGGTGATCGAGGTCAATCTCAAGGGGTATTTCAATTTCGTCCGTCATACGGCGCCTATTTTCAAGGACAAGAAATACGGAAAGATCATCAACATCACTTCCATCAACGGAATGCGTGGAAAATTCGGTCAGTCGAATTATTCCGCCTCCAAGGCCGGAATCATCGGATACACGAAGGCCCTGGCCAAAGAACTCGGCCCCTTCAACGTGAACGTGAACGCCGTGGCCCCGGGCCTGATCGAAACCGCAATGTTGCGGGAGTCGGACGCCTTCCAGAAAATCGTCGATCTGGCCATGAACGAAATCGTCCTCAAACGCCTCGGCCTGCCGGAGGATGTGGCCCATGTCATCGTCTTTTTGGCTTCGGACAAGGCCCGTCATGTCACGGGAGAGGTCATCAAGGTGGACGGGGGGCAGTATATCTGACATTTTCTTTTACGATACATGAGGTTCTACATGACCATTGCACTTTCCGATATCGTCATCATCAGCGCCGTGCGAACCCCCATGGGTCGCTTCGGCGGCACCATCAAAGATATCCCTTCCTACGACCTCGGGGCCACAGCCATTCGAGAGGCCCTGAAGCGAGCCGGCATCGAGGGAAACGATGTTTCCGAAGTCATTTACGGCTCCTGCAGACAGGCTGGAAACGGTCCCAATCCTTCCCGTACCGCCAGTGTTCGGGCCGGGATTCCCATTTCGGTACCCACCAACACCCTCAACATGGCCTGTCCTTCCGGCATGCGGGCCGTACAACTGGCAGCCCAGGCCCTCATGCTTGAAGACAGCCGCATCGTGGTTGCCGGCGGCATGGACTCGATGAGCACCATTCCCTATCTGTTGAAGGGGGTTCGGTGGCAGGGATTCCGAATGGGACCGAAGACCATCGAGGACGGATGGAGTGACTCGATCGATCCGTTGATCGGTCAGGGAATGGGGGAAACGGCTGAAAACCTGGTCGAAAAATACGGTTTGAAACGGGAAGACCTCGATCGGTATGCTGCCGGAAGCCACAACAAGGCCGCTGTCGCTCAAAAGCAGGGATGGTTCGACGAGGAAATCACCCCGATCGAAGTTCCTCCGGCCAAGAAAGGCGAACAGCCGACTCTCTTCACCAAAGATGAAACCATCCGTTATGACGCCGACCTGGAGAAAATGGCCAAGCTGCCGCCTTCTTTTCGAAAAGGCGGAAGTGTCACTGCAGGCAATTCCTGCGGGTTGAGCGACGGAGCCTGTGCCGTCGTCGTAACGACCCGGGACGTCGCCAAGGCCATCGGCGCCAAACCCCTTTTTTCCATTGTCGCCTATGCCCATGCGGCCGTCGAGCCGGCCACGATGGGAGAAGGCCCGGGTGTCGCCATCCCCATGGCATTGAAAAAAGCCGGAATGACCGTCCAGGACATCGATTTGTTCGAAATCAACGAGGCCTTCGCTTCCCAAGTACTGACCAATATCAACACGTTGAACCTCGACATGTCCATTCTGAACGTTCATGGCGGTGCCATTGCTTTGGGACATCCGACCGGCATCAGTGGATGCCGCATCCTCATCACCGGATATTATGCCTTGAAGCGACTGGACAAGGAAATCCTCTGCGCCTCCATCTGCGGCGGCGGCGGAGTAACGGCAGCCACGATCATCCGACGGGAGAGCTAGGAGAAGTGGGCAGTGGGCAGTCGGCAGTGGGCAGTGGGCAGTCGGCAGTCGGCAGTGGGCAGTGGGCAGTGGGCAGTGGATGGTTAACCCATGTGATCGACGGGGTGGCTGCGATACTGCCTGCGGTTGCCTCTTCCCACGGATTGAAGAAAGGAAAGATGCTGATTGGATGGAAAGGATTTGCCCATACAAGCCTGGTCGGAAAGGCATTTCGGCCGGGCGTACGGGGTGTGGTACAAATTGCTTGCCAGCCATTCTTGATGGCCCCGCAAAAAGTCGCATCTACTCCAATTTTGTCGATTGCCGGGCCTGAGCATGGCAGGGCATATGCCTTTTGATGCTGCAGCGGATACTTGTTTGAAGCCGCTGGAGATCGTTGGGCCGGGCGACGTTCAACAACAAACAATTGCTTGAAAATCAAACCGTTGTAGCTTACTGGCCTGTATCGAATGACTGACCCAATGCCCGGCCCTTACGAGCTCGGGCGGCTGAGTTTATCCGCTGCAGCGAAAAAGGCGTATGTCCTGCCATGCGACG
>JBFMBE010000035.1:0-24646 GCA_040755275.1 Thermodesulfobacteriota bacterium
TTTTTCCCTTGCGATGCGCTCAGCCTCGAGTCGTTCGGCCTCGGCCTTCTCCCGCGCGATCCGCTCGGCCTCGGCTTTTTCTTTGGCGATCCGTTCCGCTTCCAGCCGCTCGGCTTCGGCCTTCTCCTGAGCGAGGCGTTCGGCTTCCCGGCGTTCAGCTTCGGCTTTTTCCCTTGCGATGCGCTCAGCTTCTGCTTTTTCTTTGGCGATGCGCTCGGCCTCGAGTCGCTCGGCTTCGGCCTTCTCCTGAGCGAGGCGTTCGGCTTCCCGGCGTTCAGCTTCGGCTTTTTCCCTTGCGATGCGCTCAGCCTCGAGTCGTTCGGCCTCGGCCTTCTCCCGCGCGATCCGCTCGGCCTCGGCTTTTTCTTTGGCGATCCGTTCCGCTTCCAGCCGCTCGGCTTCGGCCTTCTCCCGTGCAATGCGCTCGGCCATTGCTTGCAGGAACGAGGCTTCATCTTCCTTCCACCGGAAGTTACGAAATAGAATATCATCCATTGCTGGATTGCGTGGACCATCGTCTGGTGGAGAGAAGGATTTTTCTGTTGGAACCATGGTGACTACAGGCCGATAATCCGACTCGAACACCTGAAACAGAATTTCTTCTCGGGTTCGCGGTTGCTTTGCCTCGGGCCGTTCTACGGGTTTAGCAGCACTTTCGGCGGGAGGGGGTGTTTCGTCTGAAATTTCCGTCGATGGAACGGTTGTTTCGGCCAGCGAGGATGTTACGCCCACTTCCGGTTTGGCTTTGCTCTCGGACTGGGTCTTCTTCGTGCTTTCCTTCTTCTTGGATGGGGCCTTCTTCTTTGAACTGGCTTTGGTCATCGGTTACCTCTTCGTTTTGGCGTCGGTTGGCACGGTTACATTTCTCCGGCAAAGGGGTTGAACCTTCTTTCCCTGCCGATGGTGGTTTCCGGTCCATGCCCGCAGTAGACCGTAACATGGTCGCCCAGTGGAAAAAGCCGTTTCTGGATGGATCGAATGAGGGTGTCGTAATCGCCTCCGGGAAAATCCGTTCTTCCGATCGAACCTGCAAACAGCGTATCTCCGACGAAAACGACATCCGGCGTATAGAAGGACACGCCACCGGGGGTATGACCGGGGGTGTGGATGACCTGAAGTCGGATATCGCCGACAGAGAGGATATCGCCGTCCTGAAGAAGTTTGTCGGGCTGCGGAGAGTCTTCCGCACTCAGACCGAACTGGGCTGCCGTTTGCCGAAGAAAGGCGAGCATCGGCTGGTCGGCTGCATGAATCATCAGGGGGGCTTTTGTCGCTTCCCGGATCTTCTTGTTGGCGCCGACATGATCGAAATGACCGTGGGTATTCAGGATACATTCGACGGTCAGATTGAGTGCGGCAAGCTTCATCAGGATTTTCGCGGATTCGGCGCCAGGATCGATGATGGCCGCTTTTCGAGTTCGTTCACATCCGAGGATGAAGCAATTGGCCATGATCGGGCCGACGACAAGGGATTCAATGATCACAGTGCCCTCCAGGAAACGGTTACCGGCTTTTCAACAATTGGGGTTTCGGATGGTTCTCGAAGACTTTCTTGCCTTTTTCGATTTCCTCTTCGCAGAGCTCGAAGTTCACCAGCTCCTTCGAGAAATATTTCTCGTAGGAACTCAAATCGAGAAGCCCGTGCCCGCTCCAGTTGAACAGAATGACCTTTTCCCGGCCTTCTTCCCGTGCCCGGATGGCTTCTTCGACAACACAGGCAAGGGCATGGGTGGTTTCAGGAGCTGGAATGATGCCTTCCGTTCGGGCGGTCAGCAGACCGGCTTCATAGGCGGCCAGCTGTTGCACGGCACGGGGGGTGATGATGCCTTCTGCGGCAAGTTGGCTGACCGTGGGGGCCATGCCGTGGTAGCGCAGGCCGCCTGCATGAAAAGGCGGGGGAACGAAGGCATGGCCCAGGCTGTGCATGGGCAGCAGGGGGGTATATCGGGCTGTGTCGCCGTGGTCGTAAACGAACGGTGCTTTGGTGAGGGTTGGGCAGGCAGCGGGTTCGACGGGATAGATGGCGATATCCTTGCCGTTGATCTTGTCGAGAACGAACGGGAAGGCCAGGCCCGCGAAATTGCTTCCGCCGCCGACACATCCAATGATGACATCCGGGTAATCGCCTACCTTGGCCAGCTGGGCCTTGGCTTCCAGACCGATCACCGTCTGGTGCAGCATGACGTGGTTGAGAACACTTCCCAGAGAATACCGGGTCTGGCCGCTCGTATCCGAAACGGCTGCTTCGATGGCTTCGCTGATGGCAATACCGAGGCTGCCCGGAGTGTTCGGATCGTGTTCGAGGGCGGCTCTTCCGGCCTGGGTTTCCATGCTCGGGCTTGCGACGCAGGTTCCGCCCCAAACTTCCATCATGGATTTTCGATACGGTTTCTGATCGAAGGAAACCCGGACCATATAGACCTTGCATTCCAACCCGAATTGGCAGCAGGCAAACGAAAGCGCCGATCCCCACTGTCCAGCTCCGGTTTCGGTGACCATCTTTCGGATGCCAAAGACCTTGTTGTAGTAAGCCTGAGCGACGGCCGTATTGGGTTTGTGGCTGCCCGGCGGGCTGACGCTTTCGTTCTTGAAATAGATTCGTGCGGGTGTGTTGAGGGCTTTTTCCAGAAAGAGCGCCCGAACGAGAGGTGTCGGCCGCCAGATGCGGTAGACGTCGAGGACCGGTTCCGGGATATCGATCCAACGGTCCGTACAGACTTCCTGCTCGATCAGGTTCATGGGAAAAACGGGTGCGAGGTCCTCCGGACCGACAGGGGTCCCATCCGGTTTCAAGGGTGGGTTAAGCCGGATGTCGGCCAGGATGTTGTACCACTGACGGGGAATTTCCTTTTCGCTGAGCTCGATTTTGTGTTGCATGGCGGTTTTCCTATCGTTTTGACGTGATAGCGGATTTGACCGGTTTTGCGGTCTGCTGAACGATCTTGCGGCGACGGGGTTTGCCTCCGGTTGTTTCTTCAAGGGAATCGTCCTGTGCCGTTTTGGTTGCAGTCGACGATTTTACCTGCATCGGCATGTCAGTGATTCGGAGAAGCTCATCCAGTGGTTTGAGGGATGGATCCTCGATTCGTTTCAGGATGTCTTCCGGGATTTCGATCCAGGGGTGAGGGTCCGATTCCATCTGGATCCGTATGCCGTCAAGGATGCCGTTGATGAAGGCCCCCGATTCGTCGGTTCCATACATTTTCCCAAGATCGACCGCTTCGTTGATCGAGACGGTATGGGGAATCTCGGGTCTACAGCACATTTCGAATACGGCCATCCGGAGGATGTTCCGGTCCACGCTTGCCATTCGATGAATTTTCCAATGACTCGAAAACCGCTCGATGATGGTGTCGATCTGGGGACGCAGATAGGAAACCCCCCGGGTGAGCATCAGGAAAAACGGAAGGTTCGTTTTCGACACCTGAAAATTGCTGCAAAAGGATCTCAACCGGAGTTCCGTTTCGGTGACGAGATCCCGGGTTTGCGGCATATTCCGTTGCTGCCATTCCAGAAAATACAGGGCCTGCAGGGCAAGCTCCCGTGATTTTCGGCGTGTTCCCATGATCGCTTACATCCCAGTGGCTGCGGTTGGGCCGATCACCTGCATGAGATTGGCCATTTCAATGGCTGCAACGGCTGCGCTCCACCCCTTGTTTCCGGCCTTTGTTCCGGCTCGTTCCACAGCCTGTTCGATGGTGTCCGTGGTCAATACACCAAAGATCACAGGCACCCCGCTATCGAGGCCTACCATGGCGATACCCTTGCTGACTTCCGCAGCGACGTAATCGAAATGGGGAGTGGAGCCGCGGATCACGGCTCCCAGGCAGATGACAGCGTCATACTTCCTCGAGAAGGCAAGGGTCTTGGCCACTAGCGGGATTTCGAAGGCGCCGGGTACTTTGACGACGGTGATGTCGTTTTCGTCCGCTCCGGAGCGGGTCAGCGCATCGATGGCTCCGGAAACCAGCCGGTCCGTGATGAAATCGTTGAACCGTCCGGCCACCAGTGCAAATTTCCTGCCTTCAGCCAGCAGGTTGGCTTCGATGATGCGAGGCATGAAACATCCTTTCGTGAAGTCGCAGGATCAGGGTAGGTTGTCGAGGTGCAATATGTGCCCCATCCGATTCTTCTTGCATTCCAGATAACAGCGGTTGAATTCGTTCGGTGGAATCTCAATGGGAATCTGCTCGACGATGCTCAGTCCGTATCCCTGAAGTCCGATCATCTTCTTGGGGTTGTTCGTGATCAGGCGCATTTTGCGGACTCCGAGATCCACCAGGACCTGTGCGCCGATACCGTAATTGCGCAAATCCGGCTGAAATCCAAGTTCGAGGTTGGCATCCACCGTATCGAGCCCCTGGTCCTGAAGCACATAGGCCTTCAGCTTGTTGACAAGACCGATCCCCCGGCCTTCCTGCCGAATGTACAGCAGCACACCGCAGCCTTCCTTTTCGATCAGCTTCATGGCTTCGTGCAGCTGGTCACCGCAGTCACACCGGAGGGAGCCGAAAATATCACCGGTGAGGCATTCCGAATGAACCCGGACGAGAATGGGCTTCTGGGAATCGATTTCCCCCTTGACCAAGGCGATGTGCTGCATGTGATCGACGTCGTTTTCGTAGACGATGATCCGGAAATCGCCGGCGTAAGAGGTCGGAATCGTGGCCTCCACCTCCCGGTGGACGAAGGATTCGGTCCGCATGCGGTATTCGATCAGATCGGCAATGGTGCATATGCCGATGTTGTGGGTTTCGCTGAATCGCTCGAGTGCGGGCATCCGGGCCATCGTTCCGTCTTCATCCATGATTTCGCAGATGACTCCGGCGGGTTTCAGCCCTGCCAGCCGGGCGAGATCGACGGAACCTTCGGTTTGACCGGCTCGAACGATGACGCCTCCTTTTCGGGCCCTGAGCGGAAACACATGGCCGGGGCTGACGAGATCGCTCGGTTTGGCGTCGTCAGCAATGGCGGTGAGAATGGTGGTGGCTCGGTCGGCTGCCGAAATGCCGGTGGTGACGCCGCGAGCCGCCTCGATCGACACCGTGAACCCGGTGTTGAACGGGCTCCGGTTGTCCTTGACCATCATCGGCAGGCCCAAGCTGTCGATTTTTTCGCCGGTCATCGACAGGCAGATCAACCCTCTGCCATATTTTGCCATGAAATTGATGACTTCCGGGGTGACTTTTTCGGCCGCTATGGTCAGGTCCCCTTCGTTTTCCCGGTCTTCGTCATCGACCAGAATGACCATCCGGCCTTTGCGGATGTGCTGGATTGCTTCTTCTATCGATAATTTGGCCAAGTTGTCTACTCCATCATGATAAAGAATCGTCCCGGAGGGACGAGTGAATGTCTTGGTATGGAGAGTCAGAAGTCGTCCGCATGCCTGCTGACTTCTGACTTCCTATCTCAAAAACCCGCTTTTCGCCAAAAGCTCCATCCCGATTCCTTCCTTTGACCGGTAAGCCCCGGATCGGGTGAGAAGCCGTTCGACATATTTGCCGATGATGTCGGTTTCGATGTTGACGGGGGCTCCAACCGGTTTATCGGCCAGGGTGGTCACATCTGCCGTATGGGGAATGAGGCTCACTTCCAGCTCGCCTTCCCGGACCTGGTTCACCGTCAGACTGATGCCATCGATTGCGATCGATCCCTTTTCGACGATGTATTTCGACAGGGATGGATCGAAGGAAAAGGCCATCAGCAGGGCGTTTCCGCGGCGCCGAGCACTGCGGATCCTGCCGACGGTGTCCACATGTCCAGACACGAGGTGTCCGCCGATCCGATCCGAAAGCCGCAGGGCCCTTTCCAGATGGACACTGTCGCCGATCCGGAGCATGCCCAGCGTGGAGCGCGAGAGGGTTTCCGGGGAAATGTCCGCCTGAAACATCGACGGCTTTCCACCTTCCAGGTGGGTGGCCGTCAGGCAAACCCCGTTGACCGCGATGCTGTCTCCGATCCGGCTGTCTGAAAGATCGAGATCGGTGCGAATGACGACGGTTTTGCCTTCCGATCCGCCCTGGCGAAAGGCTGTAACGATTCCGAGGCCTTCAACGATGCCGGTGAACATGTCGGTATCCCGTGATCATGACATCCTGTTCGATCATTTCCGCATGGACATCGCACAGGGTGAGGCAATCGGCCATCCGATCAACACCGGCCCCTGCGCAGATCGGCATGCCGTCATTGCCCTGAATCAGCTTCGGGGCGAAAAAGGCAACGAATTTATCGAAGGCCTTTCCTCGAACAAACGAGCCGATGACCTGGCTTCCGCCTTCCACCAGCAGGCTCGAAATCTTGCGATCGGCCAGTAGCTTCAGCAACTGTTGCAAGTCTATTCGATTTTGAGCGATCGGGCAAGGGATGATCTCCACATTTTCGGATGCGATCCGCCTGATCCGACTCGGATCGACATCCTCTCCGACGATGATCCACGTTCGGCCGGTTCCTTCGTGGTGCAGGACCGTAGCAGCGGGATCGATACGAAGATGGGTATCCAGGACGATACGGATGGGATGCTTCGGTGGCCCAGGAAGATCGTTCGGATCGAGCCGGGTGGTCAGCTGGGGATTGTCTTTTAAGACCGTATCGATACCGACCACGATCGCATCCGATGCATGGCGCATGCGATGGACGATCCGCCGGGAGGATTCCGAGCTGATCCATTTGGCATCCCCGGTGCGGGTGGCGCTCTGTCCATCGAGGGTGGCTGCAACCTTCAGGGTGACAAAGGGACGTCCAGACGTGACATAGGTGACGAACGCCTCGTTGAGGCGAAGGGCCTCGGCTTCGAGAATCCCTTCGGTCACCTGAACCCCGGAGGCCTTCAGGCGCTCCGCTCCGCCGCCTGCAACATGCGGGTTGGGATCTTTCATGGCCATGACGACATGGGAAATGCCTGCCGCAAGAACGGCCTCGGTGCAGGGGGGGGTCTTTCCCCTGTGGTTGCATGGCTCGAGGGTCACATACAGGGTGGCTCCCCTGGCCCGATCTCCGGCATCTCGCAGGGCGTTGACTTCGGCATGCGCCTTACCATAAGCTTCGTGCCATCCTCGACCGACGATCTCACAATCCTTGACGACGATTGCACCCACCATTGGATTGGGGGAGGTATATCCCAAACCGTTGCGGGCAAGGTCGAGGGCGACTTGCATATAGTGTTCGTGATTCATGTCTGTCGGGTCTCCGAGGCCTGTCTGCTCGACAGAACGGCCTTCAGTTCTTCCACGAAATCGTTGACATCCTTGAATTCCCGATACACCGAAGCGAAGCGGACATAGGCCACCTCATCCAGCTCATGCAGAATGGCCATGACCCGTTCACCGATGACCGAAGAAGGAATTTCCTTGCTGCCGCTTTCCTGAAGGTCCCGCTCCAGTCTATCGATGCAGGCATCGATGGTCTCCATGCTGATGTTGCGCTTTTCACAGGCCTTGATCATGCCGGAGCGGATCTTTTCCCGAAGAAAGAGCTCTCTTCGACCGTCCTTCTTGACGATCATCATGGGAACGTCTTCGATCGATTCGAAGGTGTTAAACCGCCTACCGCAGTGGATGCATTCCCGTCTTCTGCGAATGGAGTCACCTTCGCGGCTCAGCCGGGAATCGATGACCCGGGTGTCGAGCATGCCGCAATAGGGACATTTCATCGGCCTTCCTCTTTCTCCGGATCATGGCAAAGTATTTGCCGGGTTTCGATGCCGGCTTCGGCGAGAAGGGCACGGGAGAGCTCGTCCGGGTAGCCGTCCTCGTAATAGATGGCGTCGATACCGGCGTTGATGAGCATCTTGGAACAGATGGCGCATGGAAAGTTCGTGCAGAAGAGGGTCGCCCCTCGAATGCAGATGCCGTAGAGAGCGGCCTGGATGATGGCGTTCTGCTCGGCGTGAATCCCTCGGCACAACTCGTGGCGCTGGCCGGATGCGATCTGAAGGCTCTCGCGGAGGCATCCCCGCTCCAGACAATGGGTCAAGCCACTGGGAGCGCCGTTGTAACCGGTGGTCAGAATTCTGTTTTCCTTGACCAAAACTGCACCCACGGATCTGCGGGTGCAGGTGGAGCGCCTGGCCACCAGCCGAGCGATATCCATGAAATAGGATTCCCAGGAGGGCCTGTCTGTGGTTTGCCGCATGGTTACCGCTGAATGGGAAAGGCTTCGCACAACGCATACACTTCCGATCGAATCCGAAGCTGCAGGGATTCGTCGTTCGGATGGCGCAGGACATCCACGATCCAGCGGGCGATGCGCTCCATTTCCGGTTCCTTCATGCCGCGGGATGTGATGGCCGGCGTGCCGATGCGAATGCCGCTGGTAACTTGTGGACTTCGGGTTTCGAACGGAACGGCATTCTTGTTCACGGTAATGCCGCTCTTGCCAAGGGCGTATTCCGCTTCCTTGCCGGTGATACCGAGTCGTGTGAGGTCGGCCAGCATCATGTGGTTGTCGGTGCCGCCGGATACCAGATCGATGCCTTCGCAGAGGAGACATTCAGCGAGTCTGGCGGCGTTGGAGACGATTTGCTGCTGATATTCCCGGAAGGCTGGCTGAAGGGCTTCCTGAAAGGCGACGGCTTTGGCTGCAATGACGTGCATGAGCGGCCCCCCCTGAATTCCCGGGAAAATCTGTCGATTGAGGATGTCGGCACAGTCTTTTCCTGAAACGATCAACCCCCCTCTGGGGCCTCGGAGGGTTTTATGCGTGGTGGAGGTGACGACATCGGCGTGTCCAATCGGGGAAGGATGAAGACCTGCAGCCACCAGACCCGCGATGTGGGCCATATCGACCATGAGGACGGCGCCGACCGATCGGGCGATGGTTTCAAACCGATCGAAATGGATCGTACGAGCGTAGGCGCTTGCCCCGGCGATGATCATGCGCGGTCGATGTTCTTTGGCCAGGGATTCAACCCGGTCGTAGTCGATGCAACCGGTTTCCGGGTGAACCCCATAGGGGACGATCCGAAACAGTCTTCCCGAGAAACTGACCGGACTTCCGTGGGTTAGATGGCCGCCGTGGGCCAGGTTCATACTGAGAATGGTGTCTCCGGGATTCAGGTAGGCGAAAAGAACGGCCATATTGGCTTGGGAGCCGGAATGAGGCTGGACGTTCGCGTAGCAGGCTCCGAACAGGGTTTTAGCCCGCTCGATAGCCAGTGTTTCAATGATATCCACGACTTCACATCCACCGTAGTAACGTTTTCCGGGGTATCCTTCGGCATACTTGTTGGTGAGGACGCTTCCCTGAGCTGCCCGTACGGCTCGACTGGCAATGTTTTCAGATGCGATGAGTTCGAGGGTGTGTTCCTGACGCCGAAATTCCAGCGAAATGGCGTTTGCGATTTCCGGGTCTGTGGTTTCGATGGTTTGGAGATCGAACATCCTGTTTGCCTGACGTTGGTTGTTGAATGGGAATCGGTGACGGTGAGCATGCCCGTTCCGGTGAAGAAAGGGCGAAGCGGGACAGCCTCATTTCCCGGTGTTGTCGAACTGATCGATTCTGTGTTGGTGTCTGCCGCCTTCAAAGGGGGTGTTCAGCCAAGTTCGGACGATTTCTTCCGCGAGCGCCCGCCCGACAATCCTGCCGCCCATGACCAGGATATTGGCGTTGTTGTGTCTGCGACTCATGATAGCCGAAAAGAGATCGTTGCACAGGGCGGCCCGAACATGACGGTATTTGTTGGCGACCATACACATGCCCTGGCCGGTGCCGCACATCAGGATGCCGGCAGGATAGTCGCCTTCGGAAACGGCTCTTGCAACATGTTGTCCATACAGGGGATAATCAACGGAATGGGTGGATGACGGGCCGATGTCTTCGACAAAGACGCCGAGCGTTTCAAGAAGGGATTTGATATGCTCCTTTAATTCGAAGGCGGCATGATCTGAGCCGATGATGATCCGATCAAAGAGAGAATGCATGGGGGATATTTCTCGTCAACATGTCCTGGGTGAAGATGGAGAGGGATCGACTCCATCACGTCTAAAACCAGTACTATTTAATACAGGCCGGATGAAAATACAATAGATAACCGAAAGGTTTCAAACCGACGCGGCATCAAGAGGGGTGAGTACGAGCAGATCGTGTGTGAGACGGTTTCTCGTGGATGAAGCAAATTGTATTGACGAATAAATTGCTTATCGGTACATTGTTCGAAGTGAAATAGCATGTGTATTCAACGGTTATCGGTGGTGTTT
This sequence comes from Thermodesulfobacteriota bacterium, assembly GCA_040755275.1. Taxonomy (GTDB): domain Bacteria; phylum Desulfobacterota; class Desulfobacteria; order Desulfobacterales; family Desulfatirhabdiaceae; genus Desulfatirhabdium. The sequence goes on from JBFMBE010000035.1 coordinate 10,194, forward strand.
CAAGGTGGATCAGTCAATTCAGGGAAAAAGGGAGAGGGAGTCTCATCCGAGGCGCAGGCCAGGCAATGAAGAAAAATCGGTGAATAGCGACTTTTTGCGACTCCATCGTCCATAAACACTCTTGGGATTTGAAAGGATCAACGCATGAGTCGAAAACGGTCGAAATCGCCAAGTTTTGATGCCATCATCAAATTCTTTCTGATGCGACATGAAATCGTCACCCGTAAAGATTTACAAAAGATCATCGATCGATTGGACACAATCGAGAATTTGCTGCGAGGTGCCGGTGGACATCTGCCAAAACGACCCGGCCCGGCGGTTCTCAAGCCGGAACGATCCGACGGCAGAAGCGCCTATCAGCATATCTATGATCTCTTTCGAGAAACCGGTCAGGAATTCAAGGTGACGGATATTCGAGAAAGGACCGGATACAACGACAAGAAAGTCCGCAATATCGTCTATCGCCTGCTGAAAGCCGGAAAAATTCAGCGAACGCATCGTGGCTGTTACGGCCTTATTTCTTGATCCCTCGTGGTGAACAACGTGATCGAGTCGCTATCTGCATTGTGGGGTTCCACGGACATTCCCATCTTCGTTACCGGGCTCATGATTTTCTTTGCCCGGATCTGCGACGTATCGTTCGGAACCGTTCGCACCATCGTCACCGTTCAGGGAAAAACGGTGCTCGCCTTTGTGCTGGGCTTTTTTGAGGTGATCATCTGGATCAGCATCGTCAGCACGGTCGTCTGGCGCATCAAGGAATCCCCGATTCTCGTATTGTTCTATGCGTTCGGTTATGCCACGGGCAATGTGGTTGGCATTTTGGTCGAGCGCAAACTGGCACTCGGGATGACGGTGATCCGCATCATTTCCACCGTTCTTGGAAAACAGATCGCGGATCGACTGCGTTCCCTCGGTCAACCAGTAACGACATTTATCGGACAGGGTCTCAAAGGGGATGTGATAGAACTGTTCATTGTCTGCCGCAGGCGGGATCAGAAATGGATTCTCGACATCGCCAGGAGCATCGATCCTACGGCCTTCTATACATCCGAAATCGCTCGGGACGTAGGGACCTTCTTTGTTCCGATGCGGAACCGTTCCGATAGCTGGGTGGACCGGTTCAAGAAAAAATGAGTGTCCCGCCCAAAATCTGGCAGTTTCCGTCGAGTCGCAGGATGACTGGGGAAGCTTTTCCACTGCCAAGCAAAATCCACCCGTTTCCATGCGACGATGATGAAACGCTCCGATTTGTTGCGACTCCATCCAAGACGGCCTCGTAAAAAGTCGCCATATACTGATTTTCGTTCGAAGTTAGGCCTGAGCATGGTGGGGCAACCGCTTTTTGATGCTGCAGCGGATACTTGTTTGAAGCAGCCGGAGATCGTTGGGCTGGGCGACGTTCAGCTACACGAAATGGTTTGGAAATCAATCCGTCGTGCCTTGACGGCCTGTATCGAATGACCGCCCCGACGCCCGGCCCTTACGAGCTCGGGCGGCTGAGTTTATCCGATGCAGCGAAAAAGGCGGTTGCCCCGCCATGCGGCTCAACAAAGACTACCTGACTTGTTGCGATTCCATCATCCAAAAAGGCCGGTTTCGAAACCGGGGCTGTTTTTCTCTTGATCCTTCAGCCAAATCGGTTATAGTGCAGGCGTTGTGCTAAGCGGGGAGCTGACGGTGCCCTGTACCCGAAATCCGTCTCAGCGGGGCCGAATTCCCTTCCGAGGGGTCCGGCCGGACGATCGGACCCAAGCCGATCGGTCGCCGCGTAACGTACCCCCACGAACCTCGTCAGGTCCGGAAGGAAGCAGCGATAAGGGGTGTGGTATGTGTCGTGGATCGATCCCGATCATCCCCTTGGTTCCTGACTCCGGCCATTCTCGACGAAGGGTGCACAACATCGCTTCCATCCCGTTGCCGTCTCAACCCACGAACCGCTTCAGGTAATCCAGCAGCAACCGAACTCCGAACCCTGTCCCACCTTTCGGGCAAATCGATGTGGCTTTCTGTGCGTGGGCGGGTCCTGCAATGTCGATATGCGCCCAGCGGGTGTCTTTCTGAACGAATTCGGAGAGAAATAGCGCGGCTGTGACAGCGCCACCCCATTTGGAAGAGCTTGTGTTGGAGATGTCGGCTGTCTCGGTTTTCAGAAATTCCTTGTAATCCTTCGGCAGCGGCATCGGCCAACACCGCTCCCCGGTTCGTCTTCCACTATCGGCCAATTGCTTCAGCAACTCCTCGTCCGAACTAAACAATCCGGCAATGCGTTCTCCCAGCCCGACCATGCATGCCCCGGTCAGGGTGGCGATGTCGATGCAGGTTTTCGGGTGATAGGTGGACTGTACGTAGGACAGGGTGTCGGCCAAAATCAGCCGACCTTCGGCATCGGTATTGTTGATCTCGACGGTTTTTCCGCTGAGGCTTCGGACGATGTCTCCGGGTCGGGTCGAGGTTCCGGAAGGCATGTTTTCGACGAGCGGGACGGCGCAGACAAGGTGCAGGGGAAGCTCGAGACGGGCGGCTGCAATCATGGTCGAAACGACGGCTGCAGCTCCTGCCATATCGATCTTCATGTCTCTCATGGAATCGCCGGATTTCAGGTTCAGACCACCGGAATCGAACGTAATCCCTTTGCCGATAAGGGCTGTCACCGGTTCCCCGAAGGCTGATCCGTACTCCAGAAGGACGAGCCTCGGCGGTTCGCTGCTGCCTGCGGAGACGGCGAGCAGGGCGTTGAATTCTAACTGCCGAAGGGTCGTTTCATCCAGAACGGTCGTTTCAATGCCTGCCGATCGGGCCTCCTGAACGAAACAATCCGCCAGGACGGCTGGTTTCTTGTCGTTGGAAGGCGTGTTGACCCAGTCCCGGGCAAGCCAGGTGCCCTGACAGCGGGTTTCCACCTCGAATGCCAGCCTTGGCTGCTGTTGGGTGAGGGGCTCCGTCACCCAGAACCGGACCTCTTCGAGAAGCGGGTTTTCCGCCTCCTTGTATCGGGTGAACCGATAGTTTCCGAGGCAGGCGCCTTCCATGGCAGCCTCAACCACTTCCAGAGGCGAAAGAGCGGACGTACGGAATTCCGGCATGGCGACGACCACCCGGCTCATGCGATGCCGCATACAGGTCTGAACAACGTCTCCCAAAGCCGTTCGGATACGGTCAAGGTCGATCTCGTCCGATTTTCCGATGCCAACGATCACGATGGACGTGGGGCCATGTTGTGTCTGCTGCAGCAGAACGAACGTCTGCCCCACTTTACCGCAGCCGCCCGATACCTCTCTGACCCGTTGCGTTGCTTCATTGAGAAAGGGATGGGGGTAGAGAACAGCCCCGTCTTCATCACAGAGCAAGGCGAGGGGAGTCGTCAGCAGAATCGATTTCGGGTAGGTTTCGATGGCGAGCATGTAGATTCCTTTCTAATTGACGATCCAGAGGGCGCAATCCGTGGCCTTGTTGATGACGTAGCGAGACACGCTTCCTACGAAAATGCTCCTGTCGATGCCGCTTCTTCCGATGACGACCGTGCCGTAGTTGCCCTGATGGATTTCCGAAATGATGGCCTTGCCGATGTTCGTCATGCGTTCCACCGTCCTGAATTCCACCTGCTGTTCGGAAAGACCGTGCTTGCGAAGGATTTCCATCGCTTTTCCGGTGAAATCGGCGATACACCGTTTGTGTCCCTGGCGCAGCCAAGAAGAGAGGGTGGAGTCCGTTTTTTCGTCGATGCCGCAGCTGTCTCCCAATCCGGGAGACACATGGAAGAAGGTGATCGCTACATGGGGGTTGCCGCTCAGCATGAAGGAGAGGTGATCGACGGCCTTAAGGGAGGTTTCCGAACCATCGACAGCCACCAGGATACGGTTGGACGTAATCTCACCGTCTACGATCCAGAGAGGAACGATTTTGGAATATTCGATGAGGTTGGCCGTCACACTTCCAGTGAAGACTTCCTGGAGTTTGGATATTCCCCTTCTTCCGGAGACGATGGCGTCATAATGACCGGTTTCGGCATATACGATGATGTCCTGTGCCGTTCCCTGCTGGCGGGGTTGGGTGACGATGTTGATGCGGTCCGCCCTTGCTCCGAACTGAACCATGAACGTTTTGAGCTCGTCCAGCAGTTGCAGGGCCTTTTCCGCATTTCGAGCCAACACCCGCTCGACTTCCGCTTTTTGTTCCGGATGCTTTCGCACTTCATCCAGCAGATAGTGTGAAATCTGAGGCTGAACATGAAAAAGGGTGTAATGAAGATCGGGGACTTGATCTTCCATGGTGAGAACGTACCGCACGCAACAGCGGCATTGAACGGAGTCGTCGACTGCGACCAAGATCTTGCGATTCATCGGCACCTTCCTTTCGAGTAGGGAAAAACCGGATTCTGATCTTCGTGATGACGTCAGGCGTTGGAGCGCTTCGATCTCAAGGCTTCCTGCAGCAGGCGGTAGGCATCGCTTCGGAGGATACCGCAGCGTTGCGCAAGCATTTTGGCCAGGGTTCCGGGTTTCTCCTTGGGTTGATCCAGGAGAATCTCTTCCAGGACCCTATTCAGGTCTTTTCCGGAATCCAGGGCACAATCTTTTGGGGGACAACCAGCCACGATGACGGTCAGTTCCCCCTTGATTTCATGTCGGCCCTCGATTTCCTCCCGTATCGATAGAATGGTTCCCCGAAGAACTTCTTCATGGAGTTTGGTCAATTCCCGACACAGAACTGCTAAACGATCTCCGAAGACGGACGTCATATCCTCGAGAAAGCGCTGAATGCGCTTTGCGGATTCATAGAATATCAGCGTTTTCGATTCGTGTTCAAGGGATTTCAGGAACGTCAGTCTCTCGCGGGGTTTTTTGGGTGCAAATCCAAGAAAGACGAAGCTATCCGTCGGAAAGCCGGATATGCTCAAACCTGCGATGGCTGCGCAGGGGCCTGGGATCGGAACAACGGGAAGGTGTTGTGCTGCTGCGGCTCGTACGAGGCGAAACCCCGGATCCGAAACAAGTGGGGTACCAGCGTCCGAAACGAGGGCGATCGACCCGCCGGACTTCAGGACCGCGATGAGCTCGTCGATGCGCTCGTTTTCGTTGTATTCATGACAGGAAATCAGTCGGGTCTGGATATCGTAGGCCTTCAGCAGGATACCGGTGTGCCGGGTGTCTTCGGCTGCGATCCAGTCGACGCTTTTCAGAACGTCGAGAGCCCTCAGGGTGATGTCCCTCAGATTTCCGATGGGTGTAGCCACGATATAGAGGGTGCCTGGACCGGTGCTGGACGATGGTTGGCTATCTGCGGGTGGCTTCGAAGGCATTTCGAATCAGTTCGATTTGAGGGGATCCCTGGGTCCAGTCGATGGCGACCACATCGAAGCGGGCCTTGCAGTGGAGGAGGTGGTTTTTCTTCAGGTAGGCCAGGGCGACACGGGTCAAGCGGCTTTGTTTGTGGGAGGTGACTGCAACTTTGGGGTTTCCGTAATCCGGTGACAGGCGGGTCTTGACTTCGACGAAGACGAGGGCTTGCCCGTCCATGGCGACGATGTCGATTTCACCGACCCGGCTTCGGGCATTCAGCTCCAGAATGCGGTATCCATGCTTTCGAAGGTAATCTGCTGCAAGGCTTTCTCCCGACTTGCCGAGTTGGTGGGGTTCGGTCTGCATGGGAATGCCTCCCGGACGCCTTGAAAGGTTTTGCGGTGAATCCAACAGGGGCCGAAGGCTCGGATGGACTGCCTGTGGTGTTCGGTCGGGTACCCCTTGTGCCTGGAAAACCCGTATTCAGGATGGTGTTCGTGATAGACACCCATCAGGCGGTCTCGTGTTACCTTGGCGACGATCGATGCCGCCGAAACGGACAAGCACAGGCTGTCCCCCCTGGGGATGGCCTGCTGAAACGGCTTGGGCCGGGCGGTTCCGGGTGGCATCGGAATGCAGTGGTTACCGTCGATGATCAGGCATTCCGGATGCGGATCGAGGTTTTCGACGGCAAACCGCATGGCCAGAAGCGATGCCTTCAGAATGTTTGTCCGGTCGATTTCAACGGCATCCACGATGCCGATGCCGATGGCCACGGCTGTCCGGTAAATTTGGTTATAGAGGCGGTCACGGGCGGCAGGAGTGAGTTTCTTGCTGTCCGTGACTCCCTCGAGCCGTGCATCCATCGGCAATATAACGGCTGCTGCAACGACCGGTCCTGCAAGAGGACCTCTTCCCGCCTCATCGATACCGGCGATGATCGAAAACCCCTTCTTCCGCAAGGCCTGTTCCGGGTACCCGAAACCGGGGGGCTGCATCAGAAGTCTCGCTTTTCCTTGATCCGAGCCGCTTTTCCCTTGAGGTTTCGCAAATAGTAGATTTTGGCTCTGCGGACATCTCCCTTGGAAACCAGTTCGATCTTGTCGATGATAGGGGAATGGAGCGGGAAGACACGTTCGACCCCGACGCCGTAGGAAACTTTTCGGACCGTGAACGTGGCGTTGGTCGTTCCGCGCTTGAGGGCGATGACGATGCCCTCGAAAACCTGGATCCGCTCTTTTTCACCTTCCTGAATACGGACGTGAACCTTGACGGTATCTCCTGCCTTGAATGCGGGCAAGTCGAGCCGCATCATGTCTTTTTCAATTTGCTGAATGATCTGCATGGGTCTACCTCTATCGTTGTTGGTGTTCAATCGTGAAACAATGGGTATATCCGAAAATACCAGTAGCTCCGGTCCGTCACCCCTCGCATTTTTTCCCTGTAGAAACCGGGAACCGAAATCTCATCCGCAGGGGAGGGGTTCCACCTGATTTGCATGGATCGAAAGCGGGGCCATATCCGGGGCGTGAGTGCATTTCGCAGTGAACGCTTATCTCGAGTGAACGAGTCGATCCAGAACGATGGATACCGCCGAACGGACGGACAGATGGTTGTAAGAACCCCTTCCTGTGATCGGTTTCAAGATTCGATCGCAGGTCTGAAGCACTTCATCCGCCAAACCCCACGCTGTTCCGAACAGAAGCAGGCAGTTGTTTCCCGCTTCAAGCCACTGCCGCAACTCGGTATGCGACATCGTGCGTTCGGTCTTTCGGGCCGTTGTGGCCACCATGAGCAATCGCTGATCTGGATACAGCCGCATCAATTCCGTTCGCACATCCGTGAGGTTGTCTCGAATGGTGATCAGCCGGAGGGCCTCCTTCCTGTCCGGATTGGCGATACCTCCATAGCCGCTCATCCAGTGATCCACGATTTGCCGTACCAGTGCCTGCTGATCGACAAGCGGCGTAACGATATAGATGCATGCTACGTCGAAGGTTTTACCCGCTCTGGCCAGATCGTGAATGTCTAAATTCGTGACTGCGGAGGCGATGGTTAACCCTTCACGGTTCTTGACCGGGTAATGGATCAACGCCAGAAATATCCGCCCGATGGATGAGCGTGTCAAGTTGGTCCCGCCATGATGTCAATATTTCAATCTCTTGCTTGGAGAAAGATCGGTGAGCCAGCAGATCCGGTCTTTTCAGGAACGTTCGGATGAGAGAAGATTCCAGCCGCCAGCGAGCGATGCGTTCATGATGGCCGGAAAGCAGGACTTCCGGAACCCCTTCGCCTTCAAAGACCGATGGACGAGTGTAATGTGCGTGGTCCAACAGCTGATCTTCGAAGGAATCGTAAGTCGCTGAATCCTCGTTTCCGAGAGCTCCCGGCAGGAAGCGGACCACCGTTTCCATGACCACCATTGCGGCAAGCTCACCGCCCGTCAACACATAATCACCGATGGAAATCTCTTCGTCGATTTCCCGATGGACGACACGCTCATCCACCCCTTCGTAACGGCCGCATACCAGAATCAAAGAAGGTTCGTGCGAAAGCGAGCGGGCCAGCTTTTGCGTGAGCATCCGTCCCTGCGGGCTCAACAGAATGCATCGGCTTCGATTCTGCTGATTTCTGGCCCAGCGGATGGCCGCTGTCAGCGGTTCCGGCTTCATGACCATCCCACAGCCCCCGCCGAAGGGACGATCATCCGTCGTCGCATGTCTGTCTGTGGCAAATCGTCGAATATCGATTGCGGTTGTCTGTAGAATGCCGCTTTCAATCGCCCGTCGCAGAATGCCATATTCCCAGAAACGCTCGAAGAGATCCGGGAAGATCGTAACGGTCATGAAATGCATGGCGGAACAGCATTCGCTCTGGATGAAGACTTTCGGAGCCTTTCCACCGGCATATCGGCAGGCAGATCGACCCAGACGACCCGCTTCGCTTGATCGATCTGCTTGACGAAGGCCTCGACGAGCGGGATCAACACCTCCGTCTCTTCATCCTGAACCACCAGAACATCCTGGGGTCCAGTAGAAAACAGCTGTCGGATTTCGCCGATCGGCCGTCCGTCCACGGCCTTAACGGCAAGTCCGATCAAATCGAACCAGTAATGGCTGCCGTCCTCGGGTTCGGGGAACGCCTCCCGGGGCAGATAGACCTCCGCGCCGATCCATTGCTCGGCCTGTTCCCTGGTTTCGATGCCTTCGAGTTCGATCAGGATTATCCTCGCATGATGGCGGTAAGCGCCGATTCGGAATCGGGCGGGGGCCAGTCCCTTCGGTTGAAGGGACAGCTGGAATCGGGTGTTCCAGATGTCCGGATCCTCACAAAAGGATTTGAGCTTCAAACTTCCCCGAACACCATGAACACCGACGATCTTCCCGACGGGAATCCACTTGTCGGTAACCGTGTTGGATCGGTCATTCGACGATTTCAAGATGGGTACGCTTCTTCATCTTGGCCGAGGCCGCGCCGACGATAGTACGCAGGGCCTTTGCCGTTTTTCCCTGTTTCCCGATGACTTTCCCCAGATCCTCTTTGGCGACCTTCAATTCCAGAACCGTCGTCTGAGGGCCTTCCACTTCCGATACTTCGACTGCATCCGGCTTGTCGACAAGTGCCTGGGCAATGACCGTAATCAGCTCTTTCATCGCACAGTCTCCTGGATTGAGGCGGTTGAGTGAAATCGGGCGACCCTGGAACGAGGGCCCTGTCACATGGTCTCAAAGGGAACGATCGCAGACAACGTAAATTCCCAGCCAGGGATAGAGGCTGGATATCGGCAACCTAGCAGCGACGGTATCGACGGCGATGCGATTATGCCTGGAGATGCTTCTTCAGCAAGCTCTTGACAGTATCGGTGGGCTTGGCTCCCTGGCTCAGCCAGTACTGAACACGGTCTGCCTTCAGGTGGACTTCGGCCGGATCGAGCAGGGCATTGTAGGTTCCTAGGGTTTCCAGAAATCTGCCGTCCCGGGGGGCCAGACTGTCTGCCGCCACGATTCGATAGAACGGGCGTTTGGGTGCACCGTGTCTTGCCAGTCGGATTCGAACTGCCATAACAAAATACTCCTTGATATCGATCAATGAATGTTCATAAAAGGGGTGTCATTCCCCGGAGATGAAAGACGAACTGTCATTTCATGCTGCAACTAAATCGTTACCCAATGGATTCGCACAAAGGCCGAATAGGGCCTTTTGTCATTTCCCGTCGGAGCGGGGATCTGTTGTGGATGGGCTCGCAACGCATCCTGCTTTCCTTGGGCTTCTTTCTTTTGCGACCGTATTTTGCAATCGTCAAAATTTCAGCATGTTGCGCCCCATCCGCTTCATTCCGCCTTTGTTGATTTGCTTCATCAGTCTAATGACCTGGTCGTAATTTTTCAATAAATTATTGACGTCTTGAACGGTGGTGCCGCTTCCTTTGGCGATTCTTCGCTTGCGGCTCGCGTTGATGATATCGTGTTTCCGGCGCTCCTGGGGGGTCATGGAATTGATGATGGCAATGATCCGTGCCAGCTCCTTCTCGTCGACATCGATGTCTTTGAGCGCCTTGTTCTGCCCGATCCCCGGGATCATCCGAATGAGATCCCCGAGCGGCCCCATTTTCCGGACCTGAATCATTTGATCCCGGAAGTCCTCGAGAGTGAACTGGTTTTTCCGTAGCTTCTTTTCCAGCTCGACGGCTTTCTTCTGGTCAACGACGGCCTGGGCTTTTTCGATCATGGTCAGGATGTCGCCCATGCCGAGGATTCGGGAAGCCATCCGATCGGGATGGAAGGGCTCGATGTCCCCTAATTTTTCGCCGATGCCGACATATTTGACCGGCCGGTCGATCATGGCCTTAATGGACAAGGCTGCGCCGCCACGAGCGTCACCGTCCATCTTGGTGAGGACGACCCCGCCGATACCGACCGCTTGATGAAAGGCGGTGGCCATGTTCACGGCGTCCTGGCCCGTCATGGCGTCTGCGACGAGAAGGATGTCGGAAGGATGGACAGCATCGCGGATGCTGCAAAGCTCTTGCATGAGCTGTTCATCGATGTGCAGTCGACCAGCCGTATCGAGCAGCATGACGTCTGCGCCTTCCAGAAAGGCCTTTTTCCGGGCATCTACGGCGACAGTCACCGGGTTCATATCCACAGTGGTCGGATACACCGAAACCCCGATCTGCTCGCCCAGTTTCTTCAGCTGATCGATGGCTGCAGGTCTGTAGATGTCCAGCGGAACGAGGTAGGGTTTCTTCCCTTTCTTGCGCAGATGGACGGCCAGTTTTCCGGCCGTCGTTGTTTTGCCCGAGCCTTGCAGCCCAACCAGCATGATACCGGCTGGCTTTTCGCCGGAAAGACGGATATCTTCATGATGCTGCCCCATCAGCTTCGTCAGTTCGTCATTGACGATTTTGACGACCTGCTGTCCTGGGGTGAGGCTTTCCATGACCTCCTGCCCGAGGGCGCGCACCCGGATGTCCTCAATGAGCTTCTTGACCACCTTGTAGTGAACGTCCGCTTCGAGCAGGGCGACACGAACCGTTTTCAGGCCTTCCTGGACGTTCTTCTCGTCGAGCTTGCCATGTCCCCTGAGCTGCTTGAACACGGCGCTCAATTTGTCGGTCAGGTTCTCAAACATGATGGTCTCGCAAAAAGTCGATTTTCCCGTGCTTTTCGTAAATGTCGGGCATAAGCGGGGTGGCTGGGGAAGCCTTTTGAGACTGCTGCGAAAACGTGTTTGAAGCCGCCGGATATCGTTGGATCGGGCGGAGATGCTTCATCAATATTTGTTTGAAAAACATCATGTTGCAACTCAGTAGTTCTGTATTCCAAGTTTGGCTATCCGCCCGATCCTACGAGATCGGGCGGCTGAGTTTTTTTGCAGCATCGAAAAAGGTTCCCCAGTCACCCCGCGACTCGACAGAGACTTCCTGACTTTTTGCGAGCCCATCAAACATGATGGGCTCGTTAAAAATCAGTCTCTCTTGATTGGCCCGCACGCCTTCTGGAGGACCGGTATCGAAGGAAAATCACTGGATAGCGACTTTTTGCGAAATCATCCAATAGGGTGGCTTCCGGTAAAGCGTTTGAAATCAGCCAATCGTTTTTAGATCGCTTGCTGCCGATGCCCTGGCAAAGGATTTTTCGCAATCCTTCGAATATTCATAAACCTGTTGAATTTAATGGGTGAAAGGTGGTAAGTCAAGAAAATTATGAAAACAAACCTTTTCGATGTATCTCGGAACGATCTTGAACAATGGTTCGAGGCGCGGGGCATGCGGCCCTATCGTGCCGGTCAGGTATTCAAGTGGTTGTACCGAAAACAGGCCGATACGTTCTCTGCCATGAGCGATCTGCCGAAGGAAGTCCGGGAACTCCTGGACGCATCCTTTTCGATGGATCGCCTTGAAGTCGTCACGACGGTGAAATCCCGGGACGGATCGATCCGCTATCTGTTTCGGCTTTTCGACGGTCATACGATTGAATCCGTGTTGATGCCCGAAACGGATCATTCCACCGTTTGCATATCCACCCAGGTTGGATGTGCGCAGGGATGCGCCTTTTGTCTGACGGGTGCCGGCGGATTCGTCCGAAACTTGACCCCCGGTGAAATCATCGGCCAGGTGCGCGACATTCAGCGGGACGCCCGAGACATGCCCCGACTTTCCAACATCGTTTTCATGGGAATGGGCGAGCCGCTGGCCAACTACGAAGCCGTGATCCAGTCCATCGGTATCTTGACCGATGCGAGTCATGGGTTGGGTTTTTCAACGAGAAAAGTGACGCTTTCCACGGTTGGCCTGGTTCCGAAAATACTGCAGCTCGGGCAGGATGTCGTGGTCAATCTGGCCGTATCCCTGAATGCTGCAGACGACGAAACCCGCACCCGTCTGATGCCGGTCAATCGAGTCTACCCCCTCGAGCGGTTGATGGCGGCATGTAAGAACTATGCGCTGCCCAACCGCAGGCGGATTACCTTCGAATACATCCTCATGGAAGGGATCAACGACGGAGTTTCGGATGCGTCCCGATTGGTCCGATTGCTGCACGGCATACGGGCGAAGGTGAATCTCATTCCCTTCAACGAGCATCCAGGAAGCTGCTTCCGGCGTCCTTCGGAGGATGTGATCTTGAGGTTTCAGTCGATATTGATGGAAAAAGGGTTGACGGCCATCATACGGAACAGCAGGGGGCAGGATATTGGTGCTGCCTGCGGGCAGCTGCGGGCGAATCGGCATGAAGGCCCCGCCTGTTGCGACCTCGATGCTCAGGGGAGTTGCGATCCGGAACCGGCCTGTTGAAAGATACAGCGTTCCAGTGTTGCAACAATCTGGCCGTCCAATTTTCCTTTGGCGACCTCTTCCTTCAGAATGTCGAAGGCTTTTTCGGGTGGCATGGCGTTTCGGTAATGCCGATTGGCGGTCAGGGCTTCGTAGACGTCTGCGACTGCGATGATCTTGCTCATCAGCGGAATATCCGGTTCAAGAACCCCGTGGCTGTATCCGGAACCGTCGAGTCGTTCATGGTGGCTCGCAGCGATGATCGGAACCTTGCGGTATTTCCGGGCAAAATGCATTTTGGAAAGAATGCGGTAGGTGATATCGACGTGTTTCTGAATCTGGGTGTACTCTTCCGGGGTCAGTTTTCCCGGCTTTTTCAGAATGTAATCGTCGATACCGATTTTTCCGTAATCGTGAAGGAGGGCTGCGACGCTGAGGATGTCCAGTTGCTCGTCGTCGAAGCCGAGCGTCCTTCCGATGGCGATGCTCAACTTTTCCACCATTTCCGAATGTCCGGCGGTGAGAGTATCCTTAGCGTCGATGGATGCAGCCATCACCTGAAGGAGGCTTTTGAACTGGCTCAGTTGTTCGGAAAACAGGATTGCGTTTTCCACCGATATGGAAATGATGGATGCCATAGATGTTAGCAGATTCAAATCGCTGTCTGTAAAGGAGCCGTTTTTCTTGTTGATTGCCTGCAGTACGCCGAGAATGGCTCCTCGTTGGTTGGAAACGGGGACACACAGGATGTTTCGGGTATGAAACCCGGTCCGATCGTCCGTTCTTCGGTCGAAACGGGTGTCGGCATATGCGTCCGGAATGTTCATGCTGGTACCGGTGACAGCCACATGTCCAGCAATTCCCAAATTGAGGTCGAGGCAGATGGTTTGACCTTGATCCAGCCCTTCAGCGTATACCGAACAGAGGGTGTTGTTTTCCGTATTGTGTAGAAAAAGGGTTCCTCTTTCGAAGTCGACGGTTTTGCGAAGTTGCTGCATCCATTCCTTCACCGAAGTAGGCTCTGCGACCTGTGGCGGGTCGATATGCCGCATGATAGTGGGGATGCTGTTCATCAGAAATCGTTCATCGTCTTGGGTGAAGGACCCCGTTGTTCGGTTTAGCAGCTGAAGGAGTGCAAAAGGGGGGCGTCGATCCGTGCAAAGAGGGATGCACAGCACGCTTCGGGTGCGGAACCCGGTTGTCTGGTCGAAATAGGGGTTGAACATCTGGTGTTCATACGCATCGGAAACGTTGATGATTCGATTGCTCAGAAAGCTTGCACCCGCCAGACCGATCTTGAGTTCGATCGTCACCTTATGGGAGGTCAACCCCTGGGCGTATTGGCTCCACAATTGCCCCTTCTGCCAGTCCAACATGAAGAGGGTACTGCGCTCGCAGTTCAGATACAGCGAAATCTTTTCGATGATCAGGGGGATCAGCTTCTCGAAACGATGTTCGGTTCCAAGCGTTCGGCCGATATCGATGAACCCACGAAGACGGGCGTTTTCCGCCTCCAGAAGTGCAATCCGCTTCTGATAGGCCCGGATGTCCTCCAATTTGTTCGGTGCAGTTGTTTCGGCCATAATGATTTTCCTCGCTGGGGAAGTGGAAGAAGGGGCAAGGAGATTCTGCGGTTTCGGTTATAGAATGTTTAGGCTACGGTCGATAGGCTATGGCTTTTCAGCATATGTGGATGAGGTCGTAACATACCCGGCAATCGAAAGAATCGGGGTAACGGCGATTTCTTGCAAGACCATCATTCATGACGGCTTCGCAAAAAGTCAGGAAGTCTCTGTCGAGTCGCGGGGTGACTGGGGAACCTTTTTCGATGCTGCGAAAAAACTCAGCCGCCCGATCTCGTAGGATCGGGCGGATAGCCAAACTTGGAATACAGAATT
>JBFMBE010000036.1:0-24571 GCA_040755275.1 Thermodesulfobacteriota bacterium
CATGGTTGAGAAAGGAAGGAGCCGTTGCTGAGTATTCGCAAAATCGGCATGATTGGCAGGACCTACCGGCACATTAACCGTTACAGCCAGATACTGGGGGTGTTGTTCGGCTATGGGTTCGGCGAATTGATCGATGTGCTGCGGATCGATCAGCTGATTGGTCTCGTGCTGCGCTCCGCCGACCAGCGGAAACGAGACAAAATCGAAAAGCTCACCCGGCCCGAACGTGTCCGGATGGCTCTGGAAGAACTGGGGCCGACGTATGTGAAGCTTGGACAGCTGCTCTCCACCCGTCCGGACCTGTTACCTGCAGACTACATTCGGGAACTGGGGAAATTGCAGGACAAGGCAACCCCCTTCCCATTCGAAGAAGCCATCGCTATCCTGAATACCGCCTTCCCCTTCGACTCGGTTTTCAAAACCATTTCCCCCGAACCCATCGCTGCCGCATCCATCGCACAGGTATACGATGCCGTTCTGAAGAGTGAAGAGCGCGTCGCCGTCAAGATTCAACGCCCCGGCATCCGCCGCATCGTCGAGATCGATCTCGAAATCATGCTGCATCTGGCCACCTTGATGGAGCACCACATCGAAGAAGTGGCTTTCTTTCAACCGGTCAAACTGGTGGATGAATTCGCCCGTGTTCTGGAAAAAGAAATCGATTTTACGGTTGAAGCGAACAACATGGAGCGGGTTTCCCGCCATTTCATCGATGATCCTACCGTCTATGTGCCGGCTGTTTTTCGGGAATTTTCGACCCCATCGATTCTCGTCATGGAACGGATCGATGGCATCAAGATCAGCGACATCGAGGCCATCGAAAAGGCAGGTCTCAACAAGAAACTGCTGACCATCCGAGGGGCCGATGTCTGCCTGAAACAGATTTTCGAACATGGATTCTTCCATGCCGATCCCCATCCGGGAAACCTGCTGGTCCTTCCAGACAACGTCATCTGCATGCTCGATTTGGGGATGGTTGGCGCACTGGATCAGAAGACCCGGGAGGATTTCATCGAACTGGTGGACAGTGTCGTGCTTCGGCAGGAAGGGCGGGCCGCTCGGGCCATTCTAAAACTGACGGACTGGGACCATGAGCCACAAATGCGTTCCTTTGAACGGGACGTGGCCGATTTCATGTCCAACCATCTCTATCGCCCTCTCAAGGAAATCCGAATCGGTAAACTGTTTCAAGACGTTCTGGATTTGGCCTTCCGGCATCGGCTGCGGGTACCGGCGGATATCTTCCTGATGCTCAAGGCGCTGGCCACGGTAGAAGGGGTTGCCCAGAATTTGGACCCCGATTTCGACATGATCTCCCATGCCGCCCCTTACATTCGAAAAATCCGATTCCAGAAGATGGCTCCCGGCCGTATGGCCGCGGAAGCCCTCTATGTTCTGGAACAGGGGGTTGGATTCGTTCGGCAATTCCCTCAGGACATTCTCGAAATCAGCAAGTTGATCCGCCAGCAGCGGTTGACGGTGAATCTTCGGATGGAACATCTCGAGCGGATTCTGTCGGCGAACGACCGCACCAGCAACCGCATCGCTTTCAGCATTCTGATTGCCGGCCTTGTAATCGGCTCAGCCCTGATCGTCATTTCCGAAACCCCGCCGCTGGTGTTCGGCATCTCCCTCATCGGGTTCATCGGGTTTGCGGCTGCAGTCGTTCTGGGCATCTGGCTGTTGGCAGCCATCATCCGGAAGGGGCGTCTGTAGTCGGTTGAATGATAACGGTTGCCCCGGCTGCCACCTGAAGGAGCCGGGATGCATTTCCGCAAGCAACGGCGATTTCAAGACGTTCCCTGCTGCCGATCACTGCGATTACGGTACCGCTCGGCGCATTCCCGTACGTCCTCCGAATCCCTACGATCTCACTTCCCCCGACACGGACAAGCAAGTCCTTTGCCTCCATTCGTTCCCGAAGCCGCTCCAGGTCCCCTCGAGCGATGTTGGTGACAAGATTGCCGAAGCGATCGACATGAACGACCGTTCCGGTGATAGACGCTCCGGAAACGGATGGTCGAAGAAGGGAAATATGGATGCAGGAAGCCGGATCGATGACCGGTCCGATCTTGGAAAACGGTTCTCCTGCGGCCAGATGGGCCGCAACGGGCGCCAATATATCCCGACCGTGGAAGGTGGAACTGATTTCGGATAGATACCACAATGGTTGTGCTATCGCCCGAATGTCTGCAATGTGATCCGTTACCAGAAACGGTGTCAGAATCCCGTTATCCGGAGCCAGAAACGTATGGCCATTCACCTGAAGGGCGATGAGCCGCCTTTCCGTTCCGACACCCGGATCGACGACGAGGACATGGATCGTTTTTTCCGGAAAGAACCGGTAGGAAGCCTCGATCATGGCTGCAGCAGCCAAGACGTTCTGGGGAGGGATGCTGTGGGAGATGTCCACCACGAGGGCATGACGGCAGATCGAGAACACAACCCCCTTCATCACCCCGACATACTCATCTTCGAGGCCGAAATCCGTAAGCAGCGTGATGACAGGAGGACATCGATCCATAGAATGCGAGAGGGTTACGAACCGGAGGTTCCAAAGGCGGCCCGCAGGTGATCGGCGGCTAAAGCCGTGGTTCTTCGGCCGGAAGATGTCCGCAGCAGCATGCCCGCCTTGAGCAGAAACGGTTCGACCACATCGACGAGGGTATCGGTTTCTTCCTGAAGCGTGGCCGCAATGGCTTCGATGCCGACGGGGCCGCCGCCATAAAACTCCAGGATGGTTCGAAGATAGCGCCTGTCCAACGGTGTGAGCCCCTGCTCGTCGATACCTTCAAGCTGCAGGGCGGCTTGCACGACAGACCGGGTGATCACTCCTTTGGCCCGGACCAGGGCGTAGTCCCGTACCCGCTTGAGGAGGCGATTGACGATTCTTGGGGTTCCCCGAGACCTTCTGGCAAGCTCGAGGGCTGCGTCGGCTTCGATGCGGGAGGAAAGCAGCGCAGCCGATCGGGTGGCAATCCGCACAAGATCGGCTTCTTCGTAAAAATCGAGCGACCGAAAAATCCCGAACCGATCTCGGAGGGGGGCGGATAAGAGACCGACGCGCGTCGTAGCCCCGACGAGACAGAAGCGCTCGAGCCGCAGCCGATGACTTCGAGCATGAGGCCCCTTGTCGAAAACGAAATCGACGGCGAAATCTTCCATGGCCGGATAGAGAAATTCCTCGACGGTCTTGGGAATCCGATGGATTTCGTCCACAAACAGGACGTCACCTTTCGACAGATGCGTCAGAATGCCGATCAGATCACCCCCTTTCTCGAGAGCGGGACCGGAGGTCACCGTGAGGCTACCGCCCATCTCGTTTGCGATGATATGGGCAAGAGTCGTTTTGCCGAGACCAGGAGGACCATGAAAGAGCACGTGATCGAGAGGCTCCCGCCTCAGCCGGGCGGCCTGGATGGCGATGGTGAGGGTTTCGACGGTTTCGGTCTGACCGATGTATTCGGAAAGTCGTGAGGGGCGCAGCGAAATGAGTTCCGGCCGTTCATCCTCCGGAAGGCATTGGGGTTGGATGGTATCCGGGTAGGGGGTGGAAAAACTCGTATCGTCCATCTTCACACAGCTGCCTTTCCGCGAACGATCTCCTCCAGTAGGGCTTCAGGCGTCTGGATGTGGTTGTTTCGCTTCAACGCTTCAGCAATCATCCGTTTGGCATCCGCAGGTCGGTGCCCCAACTGTTCGACCAGCACCATCATCACCGATTCGGTCATTTCGTCCAGGACGTCTGTGCCAGGTGTTGGAAAGGTGTGATCTTCTACGAAATGAAGCACCTTGCCCTTGAGGGATGCAACGATTTTCTGGGCTGTACGGGGCCCGATCCCCTTGAGGGTCTGAAGTTTACGCACGTCGTTTCGCTCGATGGCTGCAGCAATTTCCGCCACCGGCAAGGTCATGGCCTTCATCCCCTTGGTCGGACCGATATCCTCGACGGAAATGAATTCCTGAAAAAACGCCTTATCGGTAGGATCCAGAAAGCCGATCAGCAGGGGCTTCGGCTGACGTTCACTTTGCTGAAACGAAATGTAGAGCTGGACCTCTTCCCCACAGACCTTGCCGGACAGCGCCTTCATGACAATGGCGGGAAGGTAGACCTCGTAGCCGACATGATGAACCAGAACGAGAATACGATCTTCATCCTTCTGGAGAATTTTGCCTTCCAAATATCCGATCATTGCATGGTCAGGGGAAATGCGCCCGTAACAGGCCGCTCATGATCGCTTTTCCGCTGTTACCTCCAGCAGAAGGGCGGGACGACAGAGGGCGGCGGTCTTTGGGCGGGGTCATCCGGGTCAATGTGAGCGATTCAAAGACGTGTCGTTCAAGCGTTCGAACGTGTGTCAACCGATCCGTACTCCGTCCCGATAGCGAGGTCGTCATCGACCTCAACAGGCTACGGCTTGCCGCCGCAGGGGATTGTCAGAACGAAGCAGACCGATCAGGGCGAGACCGAGGGCATCGGAGGCATGATCGGGCTTCACAGGACGGCTCAATCCGAGAACGGATCGCACGGCACGCTCTAGCTGATCCTTGGATGCCTTTCCGTTTCCGGTCAATACTTGCTTGGCCTCCCGAACAGAAATGCGATCGACGGGAACCTGGGATTGAGCGGCAACCAGCAATAGAATACCGATGACCGTCGATATGGAAAAAGCCGATTTCGGCGTCGCATCGAGCAGAAAAACATCCTCCACCACCGCAAGGTCCGGCCGATACCGATGGAATAAAGCGGATGCCGCTCGATAAATGATCTCGAGCCGCTCTCCCTGCGAAGCGGGGGGGGAAGTGTGAACGACTTCCCAGTGATACGAAACCACATGGAAGCCTCTGCCCTGAACAACCGCCATCCCCGTGGCTGCAATTCCGGGATCGATACCGATGACCGTTGTCGCATGCCTCGTGCCTTCATCGGATGGCATCAGGCCCCTTCCAATTTCTGCTTGGCGATCTTGGCCTCGTTCGAGTTCGGAAATTTCTTGATCAGCTCCTTCAACACGAGCTTACCGTTGGCCTTGTCCCCCAGATTGAAGAAAGAAAACCCCTGCTTGAGAAGGGCTGCCTGAATTTTATTCCCCTTGGGGTAACCTTCGATGACTTTCTGGTATTCGAGAATGGCCTTCTCGTACCATTTCTGCCGATAATAGACCTCTGCAATCCAGAACTGCGCCGAATCCGCGGAAGACGATTTCGGAAACCGCTTCAGAAATTGCTGGAATTCC
This sequence comes from Thermodesulfobacteriota bacterium, assembly GCA_040755275.1. Classification (GTDB taxonomy): domain Bacteria; phylum Desulfobacterota; class Desulfobacteria; order Desulfobacterales; family Desulfatirhabdiaceae; genus Desulfatirhabdium. The sequence goes on from JBFMBE010000036.1 coordinate 5,238, forward strand.
ACCCGGGCCCCTTCGAGGTCCCCGCTGTCGAACATCTGCTTGGCCTTCGCATAATGCTCCGTTTCGGACAAAGGGTGTTCTGGAGTCGGCTCCGGCTTGGTCTTGGCCTGAGGCTGCGGTTCAGGGGGCGGTACGGCCTTCTTGGCATTGCTCAGATTCAGGTATTCTTCCAGCCGGCTGATCCGTTCCTTGACGGCGAGCAGGTCTTTTTCGATCTCGATCATGCGATCCGACAAGGCTCCTCCCGCCGGCTGCTCGTTCAGGTTGCGTTCCTTGATTTCCAGCCGACCGTTCAACTTTTGAATGTCTTCACGCATCCGGTCAATGGCGGCATACAGTTCCGCCGTCTGTGTCCGGACCTGCTGCATCTGATCGGACTGACCCTTTCGGAATTCTTCCATCCGCTGTTGGTATTGGTCCCGATTTCTTTCCGAATCACTGTACCGACGTTCGAGATAGGAAAGACGGCTGTCCAGTCCGGACATATCCGATGTGGTCGCACAACCGGATAAGGCCGTAGCCAAGGCCATCACCGATACAAGAAGCCATCCGTTTCGTATTGTCATGGGTGCATTCCCGTTCAAAACACCAGAGGCAGGCAGCGTTGAATCACTGCCTGCCTCTTGTCTGCAGATCGTTAAACCAGAAAGGCTTACACCAAAGGCCCCCTTTTGTCGAAGGCCTTTGGCTCTGATGCCGCCTGGGCGCCATCTATTCTCTTCATTACTTGATCACGAACTGAGCGCGACGGTTCTTGGCCCATGCCTGTTCGTTGTGCCCCGGATCGACCGGACGTTCTTTTCCATAGGAAACCGTGGTCATGCTGGCGGCCGGGATACCCATGTTGACGAGGAAGTTCTTGGCTGCAACCGCTCGGCGTTCACCAAGGGCCAAGTTGTAAGCTACCGTGCCTCTTTCGTCACAGTGACCTTCAATGATGACTTGCTCCTTCGGATTGGCCTTCATCCAGGCGGCTTTGTTCTTCAGGACGTTTTGGGCCGTTGCATCGAGGGCCGAGCTGTCGAAGGCATAGTAAACGTGCTCGTTCATGAACTTGTTGCGGGCTGCAAGTGCTTCCCGTTTGGCCGCTTCTTCCTTCAGACGGGCTTCTTCGAGGGCTTTCTGCCGGGCAAGTTCTTCCTGCCGGGCCTTTTCGGCTGCGGCTTTCTTGGCGGCGTCATCCGACGGAGCGGCAACCGCTGCTTCGCTCTTAACGGCCTTCTTGGCGCAGGAAGCCGTAAACAGCAAGCCCGGAATGACAAACATCAGCGCCAGTACTACAAACATTCTTTTCTTCATTTCCTTTCTCCTCCTTCTGCTTTGTGTTGAATACATTAGTTTGCCGAAGACGGCGACCATTTAGGCTCTGACTGCTGACCGGCAAGATCGACGATTTTCCGCTGATCCGTACCGTAGGCAGTCATCACATAAATTTTGGACGAACCTTCACGTGTACTGCTGAAAACGATCATTGAACCATCGGGTGACCAGGATGGGGATTCGTTGTCTCCGTCATAGGTCAACTGAACCAGTCCCTTCCCATCCACCCCGATGACCATGATCTGGAACAACCCTTTTTTGATTAAAGATGTATAAGCGATTTTATCCCCCTTTGGGGACCAATCGGGCTGTGTGTTGTTGTTTCCCTCGAAGGTGAGGCGATCGACCCGTCCGGAACCCATGTCTTGGATGTAGATCTGGGGGTTGCCCGCCCGCTTGGAAACGAAAGCCATCTTTTTTCCATCGGGTGAAAAAGATGGCGATATATCGATTCCGGGATTATCGACTATTTTATTAATAATTTTTCCATTGATAGTCAACAAATATATGTCCGGATCGCCTGAAAGCGACAATGATGCAGCCAGTTCGTTCTTCCCTGGAACCCAGCTTGGCGAAATGCCGATTCCCCTTTGATCGACAAGAACAGCTTTCTGCGATCCAATCTGCTGGATATAGAGGTCGGGTTTCCCGGCTGAATAAGATGTATAGGCCACATATTGCCCGTTCGAAGAAAGCGCAGGCGAAAGGTTCACACTCCCGTTATGGGTGATTTGTTTCGGAGAGGATCCGTCAAAATCGGAAATAAAGATTTCTTTCTTGCCGGGTCCTGTCGACGAAACGAAAACGATTTGACTTTCGAAAAGACCGGCATTCCCGAACAGCAGCTTCATGATTTCGGAGCAGAAGCGCTTGATCATTCTCCTTCGGTCGTCGAGCACTCCGCTGTACTTTTTTCCGAGCAGCAGGCGCTCCTTGTAGGTGTCGAACAGGCGCAGCTCCATATCGAGATTCCCGTCATTGACCATGACGGCACCTGTGATGAGGAAATCGGCTCCAGTCGTCGTCCATGCCTTGAACTGGGGTGCGGCTGGATCGGCCTGACGGGCATCCACCAAAAAGGACGCTTTGTCCAGAGATCGGAAATAGCTCGTAAATTCAAGGACGTCCGAAATCTCGCGGGCACCGAGCCCGGAAATCGTGACTTCCATGGAATTACCGGTCAGCGGCTTGAAATCCGGCACGGCCACCGGAATTTTTTTCATCTGTGGGTTGCTGATATCGATGTAATCATATTTCCCGGCAGTCTGAGCCGATACCGAAAAAGAAAACAGGATGAAACAGCAAAAGGGAACCGTCCATTGCAGTATCCGAAGTACATACAGGATCATAAGTCGATCGGTCTTTCCTATCGAGGGGTTAAAGAATCGCAGTCATCCGAACCGGAACTATCCCTTGTTCAATCCCGCAGGCGTGAATACCAGGCCCACTTCGTAATAAGGCCGGGTATATTCCTTCGGCAGGGGCGGCAGTGGATTCGATTTTTTGACCGCCTTGAAGGCGGCATCGTCGAAATTCACATTTCCGGATTTCCTCTCGTACCAAATATCGGCAATCTGTCCGTTGGGTAAAATCTTGATCACCAAAACCGTTACGAGGTCCTTGCGGCCGCCCGTCAAATTTTCGCTGAAAAACCAGTTTTTTTCGATCGTCATACCAATAAGCGATCGATAGAAATCGATGGCCTGCATGGCTTGAAGACCCAGCCCAGGCATGCCGGTGGTGGAATCGCCGCCCTGCCCACCCTGATTCGATGCCGCACCGCTGCCGCCTGCAATACCGTTTCCGATGCCGCCACCCGTTTTGGGCATGGCCGCTTCTTCCTTCCCAACCGTCGCTCGAAGCCTGTCAAGCGTGGATTTCAGGGAATCCGGCGGTTGCTGAGCCACCTTTTTTTCCAGCTTGGCCAAGGTTTCCTTGAGCGACGGAGCCGGGGGCGGCTGCGGTTTTTGCACTTCCGGTGGTTTCTGGTTTTCCGGCTTCGGGGCCAACGATACAGCCTCCGGGGCAGGCTTCACCTCCTGTTTGGCAGGCTGTTTGGCCGGTTCGGGTTTCGGCTCCGGCTTGGGCGGCTCCGGGATCTTCACGGGAGCCGCTCTGGGTGGCTCCGGTTTGGGTGGCTCCGGCTTCGAAGGCTCTGGTTTCGGTTTCGGCGGTTCGGCCATCGTCGCCTGCCCATCTTTCTTCCCGCCGGAATCCGGTGCAATGGGACCTGCCTTGGGACCGGAGCCGGGTGTCGCCATACTGACCATCGTTACGTTCAGAACGGATGGAACGGGAGGCCTTCTTCGAAAGGAGAGATCCGGCAACAACGTCAGTAGGACGAAAACGAGAATGTGCATGGCCAGCGAAATCACCATTGCCACAAACACCGGACCTCGATGTGTCGCATACGCATCGGAAAACCCGTTTCTACCGGTCACCCGCTCATTCATACCTTACTTCTTTTTGCCGCTGTCCGGCTTCTTGTCTTCGGGAACCGTCACCATGCCGAGCTTGTCCACACCGGCCGCCTTGATTTCCGCCATAACCTGAACGACGAATCCGTAAGGAAGGTTCTTGTCTGCACGGAGATAGACCTCACGTTGAGGCTGATTTTCCAAAAGGCGGGCCAGCTTGTCCCGAAACAAATCCATCGGCACCTGAAACTCGTTGATATGGATCTGTTGATTGGCATCGATGGTGATGACGAAATGCTCTTTTTGACTGGAAAGCGGAGGTGCTGTCGTCGTTTGAGGCAGAGCGACATCAACGCCCTGCATCATCATCGGCGCAGTCACCATGAAAATAATCAGCAGCACCAGCATGACATCGACAAGCGGCGTCACGTTGATGTCCGCCATCATACCGTTTCCGGAACCGGTGGACATGCTCATGATGCGCTTCCTTTGACGGAAATGAGGTCTCGTTCGATGATGTTCAGAAAATCGGCAGAAAAACCGATCAGTTCGGTTTCGATGACTTTGATTTTCTGATTGAAATAATTGTAGGCGATGACTGCCGGAATGGCGGCTGCAAGACCGGCCGCTGTGGCGACCAGGGCTTCCGAAATACCGGGGGCTACGACGGCCAATGTGGCCGACCCTCGAAGACCGATGCCGTGAAACGAATTCATGATGCCCCACACCGTACCGAAGAGTCCGATAAACGGGGCCGTATTGCCGGTCGTCGCCAAGAAGGGAATCATCTGAGTCATTCGGGTTAATTCGATGTTGATGGCTCTTCGCAGGGCACGCTTGACATTGTCGAGCCCGGCAGGTGTCACGCCTTCCGGGCCCGGAGTGCGGGTCATGCCCCCCGATTGACTGACTTTCTTCAACTCGATATATCCAATCCGAAAAACCTGAGCGATCGGGCTTCCCTGAAGCTGCTTGGCCCGGGCATAGGCTTCGGCCAAGTCACGGCTTTTCCAGAAGAAATCTGTAAACAAGGCGCTTTCTTGAAAGGCCTTTCGAATGTAGCGATATTTGACGATGATGATCGTCCAGCAGGCAATGGAAAAACCCAACAGCAAAAACAGGACGGCGTTGACCACGGGTCCCGAGTTGCTGATCATGTGGATGAGATCCAGTTCACCGGAAAACATGCGTATTCCCCTGTATCAATGCAAGAATGCCCATTGAGCCGTGCTTGTTCAGCGTTTGCCGCCAAATGACGCCAAACGCAACACAACAGGACAATGGGCGATTTGAATGACTCCGAAAAAATGACGTGAATCGGACGACCCTATCCAATCAATTTGAATCAGGATACTCCAATTTCATCGTCGATGCAAATACTTGTTCAGGATTCCAAGGAAAATAGGGAATTCAGCAGGAATCAGCAGTCGGAAGAAATTCGGATTCACGCCAAAGACCTCGCAATGGCCATCAGTCGATACACCACCATTCCCGCCATCCAGGCGATATCCTCCGGTGACAGAATCGAGCCGATCGACAGATCGAAGAGGATGCCGGCTTCGGATGGAAATTCCTCATCTCCCAAATAGAGCACCCATTGCATGGGAACCTTCGGGAAAACCCGGTATTGGAATCCAGCATCCCCTGCTTCGATGCGTTCAGCCCCCAATTGCTCCGATGCACGGATGAGCAGATCGGCATTCGAACCGAACGTCTTTTTGAGAGGATCGACGGCCCGCTTGAGAAAGGCGCTAAAATAGAAAGTGGCACCGGGAATCTCTCGGTAAGTCACCCACTTGTTCGATACAGACAACGGCGGTTTTCCCATCAGGTAGTGTAGGATGAGCACTTCCTCTTGAATGGGGACGGGCTGAGGGTTTTCCTTGTCCAGAAATTGAAAATCCGGAAGGCTGACCTCATAGCTGCGGGTCAGAAAAGAAACCCGCAACACGTTGGGTTCCTCATATAAGAATCCGGAGGTTTCAGCCAATCGGTCGACCGGAATATCCTTCAAGGCCTCTACAGCCAATCGTTTGGCTTCAATGTAATCATCGATACGCGGCATGTGTTCCTCTTTCGAACCGGTGACGGCTTTCGATCCATTTGTTTTGAAACCTGGTATGATTGATGCGCTCGCAAAAAGTCGGACAGTCTCTGCTTAGCCGCATGGGGACGGGGATGCCTTTTTCGCAGCAGCGAAAAATGTTCCCCAGTCACCCCGCGACTCGACAGAGACTTCCTGACTTTTTGCGGGGCCATCACGGTTGATGCGCCCAATTTCTCTCCGACCTACGACTCTTGAAACAAAAAAGCCCCGCCGCAAAGGGATCGGGGCTCCGGATGGTTTCGCCTCAGTCGGCTTGAGACTAGATTTCCAGCCAGGAATCGGAGTACAGGGTTTTTCCGAGAATGACCCGGACCGTTTTCACGTAATCCTGCATTTCCTTCGGCAGATCAGCGTAATTGGCAGGAATCTCGCCGTCGTTGTCCACCATCGAATAGATCAGCTCCACGATATCCGGCCGTTTCCCTTTGGCGATTGCGGTCAACTGATCGTCGAGAGGATCGGAAATGACCGAATACATACCGCATTTCTCGAGCATGACCATGTAGGTCTGATTCAGAATCGGGCGCAGGTGACTCGGTGGTCCATTGGAGATGTTGGATAGACCGCAGGTGCTTTTGCATCCAGGCGCGATGTCCTGCAACATGCTCTGAAAGGCCATCAGGCTCAGTGCCTGGGGCTGCTGAATGTTGACAGGAGTGACGATACCGTCCACCCAGATTTTCTCGTTCGGAATGCCAGCTTCATTTGCAGCGTAAATGAGCTCGACACACAAGGCGGCCCTTTCGTTCTCGTCTCTCGGAAGCCCTTCCGGGCCCCACATCAAGGCGATGAAATCGCAGTTGTATTCAGCTGCAAGAGGAATCATCTTCTGATAACGCTCCGGCCGGCACATGATCGAATTGATAAGCGGCGGCAGTTTGCAGACCTTGAGCGCAGCGGCAATGGCATCGATATTGGATGTGTCGAGTGCGAGGGGAATGTCCGGAACAACTTCCTGAACGACTTCCACCACCCAGGGCATCAATTCGGGCCCGTCTTTCTTGGCTGGTCCGAGGTTGATGTCGATGTAATCCATGCCTTTGGATTTCTGCAGCAGCGCTTCTTCCTGGATGGGTTTGGGATCCCTTTCCTTGAAGGCTTTTCCAATCTTCTTGTTGATGACATTGAGACTTTCACCGATCAATAACATAACCGTTCCTCCATCGGGGGGTCTTGGGGGTAAACAGACGAAGGGAATCCCCCGAAAAGAGCAGGGATTCCCTTCGTGATCAGGCTGCTTGACGACCTTTCAAGAACGCCGGAATGTGGGCGGCTTCTCTCGGCCCGACCGTAATCGTCCAGCCAGGCAGCTCTTCTTCCACATCGCCGGCAATAGCTGCCGCATACCCCGGAATGATGAGTTCCTGGGTCTTGCACTTATCGGAAATACCGCTCTTCTTCACGAAGATGCCGACATCATCTCCGGAAAACTTTCCTGCCGCCCAGGCCGTCATGACGGATAGCCCTTCCGAATCCTTGATCAGCAGCCATGCCGGTACCCGGCTTCCCTCGATTTCACCGCTCACGATGAAGTAGGTGAGTGCAAAATTGGTGGTAACGAGAATCGGAGAGTTCTCGTTCGGGTTGTTGATTTCGTAGATACCCTGGGTAACGGTCATCGGCCGTTGCGGATCTGTAAAGATGTTCAGACGTTCGAGCAGGAGCGGGAAAATGCTCTCTCCCTTGAAATCGCTCATCACCACGATACCGGCGTATTTCGCCGTAAACATGGCGGCGATCATCGTCTCTACATCCAGATTGGAGGCCATTTCACAGGGGAAGGTGATCGTCGGAAAGCCCAAGGCCCGGTTCCCGGCTTTGAGCGCCGCTCTTCGAATGACGATTTGGTCCTGAAGCGCTTGTTTGACTTCCCTCGAACCTGGATCGATGACGATGTCCTTCAGACCCATTTCCGAAAGCTTGGTGGTGAGCGGAATGAGGGCTTCCACGGAATCTGCCTTTACGGCGACAGGAAGACCGGCTTCCTTGGCCAGAGCACCGAAAGCATCCACATTGGCGGCCGTCGCACCATACATCAGAGGTCGTTTGAATTTCGTCACCTCGACGGCGGCCTTCATGGCATCCACGGACTCGGACATCAGCACCAGGTTGAACTCGGAGGTTTCTGCAATCAATTTGGCCTTGGCCGCAAATGCAGCCGCATCTCCGGCATCCTTCAGTGCAATCATCTCGGGCCGCAGATTGAGGCCGACCCGTTCATATTGATATGCGTTCCATGCGGCCAGTTTTGCCTTGAGATCGGCTTCGGCAATATCCGCCGACACCAGGGCTGCATAGACCGTCTTGTTGTAGAAGGTTTTTTCGTGACGGTACAGAACGGTTTCACCGCCGGTTGTTACAGCCCGAACCCCTTTACCGATCGCAACAGGCCGAATCGGCGGCGCGGATGCTTCGGCAAGCTGTTCTCTGGCCTCGGCGGATACATACGGGCAACTGTCCAGTTCCGCCTTGCCGGATGCCAGGTTCATGGCGAAGGCCAGGCAGGTGGGCACTCCACACTCCTTGCAGTTGGTCTTTGGCAGGAGTTTGAAGATCTGAATACCGGTTAATGCCATCGTTTTCTCCTTGTTTCCAATAAATGTTCATGGCGGTTTCGCCACCCCCAGGAATGAAAATGCAACCCGTCACTCCCGCGCAAGCGGGAATCCAGACGAAAGCCTCGGCTGGCCCCCTTACGACGACCGGGGGGACGGGCTGGGGTAGCTCGCACTTTCGGACCGAATTTTCACGATAACGGATGGTTGAAGGAGCGATCAACCATCCGCCTTAGAATATCCATCATCCGGCAATGATCGGATCCATAGAAAGTGCCGGATGTCCCACCTTCTGCAGGAAGGGCAGAATTTCCTCTTCGGTTGTGCCGACAGTTTCATCTGCAATCATGTCGATGAAGTTCGGATAACCGAGTTCCTCTCCGCGTTTGAGAAGCCGTTCGCGGATTTCTTCCTTGAGGCTCTTGGGCATCCACACCATCCGAAGGAGGCCACCGTCTCCCTTGATGAACTTTCTTTGGGTGATGTTGTATTTGGAATGGCCGACAAAACCAGGAGACTGTGCGCCACCGCCCATGACACCGGCCAGGGTGGTGAACTTCATGCCGCAGGGAGTCTCTCCCGTATAATCCCGGTGAACGGTCATGACACCGTTGCAGGTGGGCAAGGTTGCCGCGATACACTCGCAACAACCGCAGGTCGTCATCGGATCGACGACAAGCGAGTAGAAATTGTAGTGATCGATGGCCCCACGGGAGGCCTTCCTGACGAATTCGTTGACCCCGACCCACTGGCCGAGTTTGGGATCGACGCATTCGCCCTTCTGGATCGGCTGGTTCGGGCCGGTCGGATTGATTTCAAAGGAGGCCTTGCAGTCCATCCAGTTGTAGGCTCCGCATAGACCCGTACGCTCGGGGCTGACGGTGCAGACGTGGGTCGGCGCGAAGGACTGACACAGGGTGCAGGAATAATAGGTTTCGACGTCTTCGTCGGTCATCTTCTCGACGCGCTCGTCCCGCATCTTGTATTCGGCTCGGGCCCGAGTGGTCAGCTTGTCGACGTCTTCCTGGTTCGTATAGAGGGTTACCTGAACCTTGTCGACGATTTTCTGGAAGTCCTGATGGAATTTCGCATGGAGGACGACTCCGATATCCTTCAGGCTGAAGCCTTTTTCGACGGCCGCCTTGCTCACCCGGATCCAGGAAATGTCCCGCTGTCCGATATGCATGACACCCTGGATGTAATTGATCAGGTGATGGATCTGCCGCTCGAGAATGGGTTCGAAGTCGGTTTGGAATTCACGACCGGCAATCTGGACGTAAATGCCGAGCGGGAAGGAGCCGCCGGTAGGAACGTCCTTGATGTCCGGGCCGACGACCGTGACCTTGCCGTCCTCGATCTCGTTCATTTCAGCCATCTTGACAAGCTCGGTGCACTGGGTCTTGCCACCGCCGGTCTGGCAGTAAAGATCCGCACCGCGGACACGCTCGCCTTCATAGGCCGGACCGAAGGAACACGGAATGTCGATCTTCGAAACGGTGACCTTGAGGCCGCGGACTTCGACGGATTTCTGTACCATTTCTTCGTGTTTGACGTTGGCCACCACATGCTCGTAGGTACAGATACCGGTGGGCAGAATTTCGGGAATGTCGGTATCCGCCAGGGTCGGGAAGCCCCAGTTGACGCAACCGGCAGCAGCAGCCGCCCATTCGGCGTTGACATCGCCCAGAGCATTCACGAAGGCGAAGATCCGGTTCTTGTTATAGAGCAGCATCTTGCGGTAATCACCCGGTTTGATGCCGCCGAATGCCATGGCCGCCCGGTTGGCGAAACCAAGGGCGAAGATGGCGGATGAAATGTCGGGACCGAAGGGAACGATCCGGGTGTTCCAGCCGATCTGAACCCCTGCCTGCAGGAGCTGCTCGGCAACCGTCGTACCGTTCTGATTGGCGGCCAGGAAGATATAAAGGCTTCTCTTCTGGTATTCCTCCACGATCATCTTGGCGATTTCAGGTGTCGGGGCCGCTCCGACGATGGCCGCAAACCCCGGTGCCGAACCGTCGACGAATTCCACACCGCGTTTCCGGAAGACCGTGTCTTCGGCCGCACCCAGCCAGATCTTTCCGGAAGCCTCATCGATTTCTTCAGAGGTCAGATAGAAATCGGGCTGTTCGAGATACCGAAGGGCTTCCTCGATTTCGAAGGCGAACAGGGCTGCCATGCCGGCATCCAGCAGCGGCCCCAGATAGGGCAGGTGGTGGGAGCCTTTGACATGGGGAGGCAGTAACCCACGAGCGAATTCGAGAGGTTTCTTCATGTCTTCGAGGGTTTCGACCTTCATGCCCAACAGAGAATAGATGACAGGCAGATAATAGGCTGTGTTCGGAAAGCCGACCTTGGTATCGGCGTTGTAGGTGGCCAAGGCCTTCTTGTATTTGCCTTCCACCTTGGAGACGATGTTGTAAGCGCCCTGAATGGCTGCGAATGCTACGAGTCTAGACATGATTCCTCCTTCATTGAGGATTTGTTACAAGCAACAGATTGCGGGAAACGACCATTGGCATGGAGTCATCATGCCGAGAGTTTCATCCGGTCGGCCATATCCATCAGGACGCGCTCCCTGGCCTTGTCGATGCCGAGTGCTTTGCGCTTCTTGTCGATATGGGCGATCATTTTGTGAGCATGCTTGACCGGATCGGGTTCGAAATCCCACTTGCCACCGTAAATCTTTTCCAGCTCATTGAAGAGATAGTTCTGGAAAACCGGTGCACCGCTCGTCGGGAAAGTGACGCCAAACACGGTGTAGACACCGGAGGCCACGAAATACTGACCGATGCTGATGGCCTTTTCGCTCATCCATTCGGGGGCGCTTCCGGCTGCCGGCAGATCGCAGATGTCGTTACCCAGCCCACCTGCCTTGACAACTTCAGTGGCTGCCAAAAGAATTCGGCTGTTATCCACACAGGAGCCCATATGGAGCACCGGCGGAATGCCGACGGTTTCGCAGACTTCGGCAAGACCCGGTCCGCAGAAAACGGCCGCCGTTTCGGGCGTCAGCAGTCCTTCCATGGCACAGGCAATCCCGTTGCATCCTGTGGTCAGGACGATGACGTCGTTCTTGATGAGTTCCTTGACGATGGTGATGTGGGCCTCGTTGTGGCGGGTCCGCGCGTTGTTGCATCCAACGACGCCTGCGATGCCACGGATGCGGCCGTTGATGATGTTGTCGTTCAAGGTGTAGTAGTCACCGCGGAAGGTTCCGCCCAGGTGATACCGGATGGATTCCACACCAAACCCGGCGATCTGGGTGGCCTTGACTCGCGGAATGATGACTTCGGCCCTGCGGTTATTGAAGTTATCGATAGCCAGTTTCACGATCCGCTTGGCGTCTTCCATGGCATGGTGTTCGTCAAACTGAATGTGAATGACGTTGTCCTGCTCCATGCGGGCCATCGGGTGGGTGGTGATCAGTTTGGTGTGGAAGCACTTGGCGACATTGGCCAAGTTTTGGAACACGCACTGAACGTCGACGACCATGGCGTCGCAGGCGCCGGTGATAATGGCCAGTTCCTGCTGAAGAAAGGTGCCTGCCGGCGGAACGCCGTGGCGCTGCAGAATTTCGTTTCCGGTACAGCAGATGCCGCCGAGTTGAATGCCTTTGGCGCCGATGGACTTGGCATAATCCACCATTTCCTGGCTTTGGGCGGCGGCCACGATCATTTCGGAGAGAATCGGCTCATGACCATGAATGATGATGTTGACATGATCTTCTTTCATGATGCCGAGGTTGGCTTCGGACTGGAGGGGATAGGGGGTCCCGAACATGACGTCCTGCAGGTCGGTGGCGATCATAGACCCGCCCCAACCGTCAGCCAAAGCCGCCCGGGTGCACTGCTTGATGATGTTCTTGTAGTCCTGATCCACACCCATGTGGGTACGGTGCATGATATCGACGATTTCCCGATCGATGTTTCTCGGCAATTCGCCCAGTTTCTTCCATCGTTCATACAGAGGCTGTGGAGCCCGCTTCAGGTAGGTCAGCTCGCTTTCGGTCTTGCCCCATTCGGCCAACGCTTTCTCGGCGACCTCCAGTGCAATTTCATCAATCTCCCGGTCAAGGACCTGGCCGTCTTCCGTCTTGACGGTGGTTTCAACACCGAAATGCGGGGCGATCGCAAGAAGTTTGTTGACGTCTTTGATCTTGTAATCGTGGGATTCTTTTCGAGCGACGGCCATGAACACTTCGGCCACACTTCTCCCGTGATCCGAGTGAGCGGCGGCACCGGCCGCGACCATCCGGGCGAAATTTCGAGCCGCTATGGTATTGGCAGTCGCTCCGCAAAGACCTTTTCGTGGATCGGGACCATCGCCTGTGGATTTGGTGAGCGGCAGCCTGCAGGGACCCATTGCACAGTTCTTGCAGCAGGTTCCCTGAATACCGATGTTACACGGTTTTAGAGCTTCGGCCCGGTCAAAAACGGTGTCGATGCCCAATTCCTGGGCCCGAAGGATCATTTTCTGGGTGGCGATGTCAATGGATGCGCCGACCGGATCGGCCACTTTGGCGGCTTTTTCTGCCTTGGCTTCCTGGTCTGCAACCACCACTTTTTTCAACTTGGTTTCTTCTGCCATGAGAGGTTCCTCCTCCTATTATGGTACTGGCACGTCTTGCGTGAATAGAATCGGAAGCATTATCTTCTGTGGATGTGCTTCAACTGATCGAGAATCTTGTCCGTCATCGATTTCTGGATGACTGCAGCCGTCATGGACACCGCCACGGCTTCCGCCTTCTGCATGGCAATCCGACGTTCTTCGCGTTCCTTGGCCCGCTGCTGACGGATGGCTTCTTCTTCGGCTTCCCGTTTGGCGGCTTCGGCCTTCACTTTGGCTTCTTCATCGGCTTTGGCTTTGGCTGCGGCATCTGCCTTGGCCTTGGCTTCCGCTTCCGCCTTGGCTTTGGCTTCGGCTTCGGCCTTGGCTTTAGCTTCGGCATCCGCCTTGGCTTTTGCCTCGGCTTCGGCTTTGGCTTTGGCTTCTTCCGCCGCCTTATCGACGACAGGAGCTTCGGCCTTCGCTTCTACCTTGGGAGCTGCAGGGGCCTCTGCCTTCGGCGCTGCTGCGGGAGCCGCCGCCTTGGGTGCTTCGGCCTTGGGCGCTGCCGCTGCAGCAGCGGGCTTGGCCTTTTCTTCCGCTATCGTCAGATCGGGTGCGGGAGCAAGAGCAGCCAAATCGACGACTGCCTCTGGGAGCTGTTTCTGAATTCCGGCAACGGCCGAAGCCGATCCGCCATTCATGAGCAATTCGATGAAAGCCTTGACCATGCGGATGGATTCGGGATGCCTCATGATCAGAATGTCGCTTCCGGCCAGCAGATAGGCGATGGCGCCGACGGCTTCCATCAGGATTCCACGCTTTTCCGGATCTCCCAGCGTTGGAGCATCATCGATGCCGAGCTTGGCTTCTTTGCACTTCCACACTTCGTTCCCGAGGTTGTTGATGATGGGATACTGGAGCTTGTCGTCGCCCTGGTTGAGAGCCGCCATCCGCAGCCGCTCCATAACGGAATAGGAGTATTCGAGACCGTACCCCAGACCTCCCGTTGTGGGATCGATGAGGATCTTGTCGGTCGGCATTCCGAGGTTTTCAAGCAGGATGTTGATCTGTTTGGCGAGGTTGACATCGATCGGGGAGGAGGAAATGACCGTATGTCCATAGCCCATGGCCGCAGCGCCGATGGCCTTGTGGTTCTTTTCTTCGACAGGACCCATCACGAGATTGGTGCCCTGGCATTCCTCGGCGATTTTCTTGAAAACCGCTTCATCTTTCTGGACATTGGCGCATCCCCACAGAATGACGGGAACATCGACGGCAGCCTGAACTTTCTTGACAGTTTCGGCAGCCTGATCCGGCGATGCGTCGCTTCCGTTGGGATCGGTGCTCTTTAGCTGCAATACAATCATTTCGGCGCCGAATTCGTTGACGCACTTTTTGGCCCATGCAGCCGGATCCGAGACGACATCCTTGAAGTGACTCAACGCAGCTTCCGGCCACTCTTCGGGTTGCATATCCCAGACTTCCATGGCGATTCTTGGCTTGTTGGGCATGGTGCCTTCGAACAAATAGAAGGGGTAGCAATTCTGGCCGCCCACCGTGACGGCCTTCGACCCCTTGCCGAGTGTAATGGCCCGAATACTGCCGGTGTACGATTCCTTGACAATGTCTAAGCCCAAAGTTCCCTCCTTGTGTGTTGATGGTTCATGGTGATGACACTTTCGCCAAAAAACCTTTTAATGTCGACAATCACGCTCCTTTCATGAAAGATGCAGTTTGGTTCGTATTGGATATCCGCTTTCGGAGCGGACAGAATTCACTGCTGGAATTGAGCCGGATGGACAAGTTATGGCGCACATCTACCCTTCGGGATGAACCCGCCCAAATATGTATTTCAAGAGGAAACGCCTAACCTAACCCGAGGCGTTTGTCAATAATTTTGCAAGCTACAGGCACAGTTCCCAAAAATGACGGGCTCGCAAAAAGTCGCCTACTCTCTATTGACCCGCCCCCTTTTTTCTTTCCTCTACTCCCGTTTCCCAACCCTTCTGACCCTCGCTTCCAACCTCGCCTTCAGTTTCGGAAATTTGTTCATGTCGGTATGCGGCAGAAACAGGGCTGCCACATAATTGTCCATGTAGGAACGGGTTTCGGAGAGCTCGAAATTCGTCATCCTCTTGGTGACATCCACCACATCCCTTCGAATGCGGTTCGTGAGCGAACTCATCCGGGCTCCCATCAGGGATCCGTTTCCCACATAAGTCACCTGATCCGGATTGACTTCCGGCAACAGCCCGATGACCATAGCCTTTTCCAGATCGACATAACTGCCGAAACCGCCTGCTAGAATGATCCGCTGCAGATCCGAGACCTTCAAGCCGACCTCCTCGAGCAGGGTCATGCATCCACTGTAAATGGCCCCCTTGGCACGGATGAGGTTGTCGATGTCAGGCTCGGTCAGAACGATGTCCCGTCCGACCTGGGTATCTTCGGCGTAAGCCAGCACATACTCGACGATGCCATCGGTTTCTCGGATCCTGGGGGTATCGAAATCCCGATTGAACTTGCCCCGGTTGTCGATAATGCCCAGCTCAAACAGGGTGGCAACCATGATGATGAGCCCCGAACCGCAGATACCTTTGGGTCGGACGTTTCCGATCGTGATGTTCATAGGCTCCAGGGTGATGGGATCGATGGAAAAATCTTCGATCGCCCCCTTGGTGGCGCGCATTCCGAAGGTGATCCCACCCCCTTCGAAGGCCGGTCCGGCCGAGCATGCGGCGCAGGCCAGCCAATCCTTGTTTCCAATGACGATTTCGGCGTTCGTTCCGATGTCGAGGTACAGGGTGAGCTCCTCGGTTCGATACATGCCCGATCCCATGACACCCGAAACGATGTCCCCTCCGACATAGCTCGAAATCTGGGGATAGACGAGTGCGGTCACATGTTCGCCCAAATCGAATCCGAGGGTTCTGGCCATGATGGGCGGATAGATGGTCGAAGCCGGAACGTATGGCGAGCGGCGGATGTAACGCGGGTCCACCTTGAGCATGAGCTGGGTCATGGTGGTGTTACCGGCTAGGGTGATGGCATTGACATCGTCCCGGTCGATTCCGGACTTTTTCAACAGCCTGGCGATGATGCCGTTGATGGTGCCGATCACGACCTCATGGAGTTTTTCGAGGCCGCCAGGTTTTTCCGCATAGATGATTCGACTGATCACATCTTCGCCGTAGCTGATCTGGGCGTTGAAATCCCCAAACTGGGCAAGAACATTTCCCGTAATGAGATCGATGAGCTGTCCGTAAACGGTTGTCGTTCCAATATCGACGGCGATGGCGTAGTTTCGGTCTGTGGTGTCTCCCGGCTGTACGTTGATGATGTGGGTCTTTCTGCCGGGATGAACGGGCCTTGCCAGAGTGGCCGTGATCTTGAACCCGCTCTGTCGTAGGATGCCGGGCAGCTTCCGGATCACCGGAAGGGATACGACGAGGCGGTGCTCGTCGTGTTCGAGTTTCAGAAATCCAATGAGTCGACTGACATCCGGAAGGTTGTCCTGGGGGGTGGGTTCGGGAAGTTCGAGGTATTTCTTTTCAACCGGGGGGATGAAGAGCCCCTGCTCCTTCAATTCGTTGAAGTCGGGCTCCTGGATTTTGGCCATCCGCCTCGGTGTGCTCTGCATGTTGAGTACACTGGCATCGACGACGGATTCAACGGGGATTCGGATCGTCGTATCTTCAGTGACAGCAGCCAAACACGCCTGACGATACCCCTGCTCAATATCTTTTCGGCTCAATTTTTCGGTGATGCCACCGGTGACAGTCCCGCTTTCCACCAGCACCCGGCACTTCCCGCAAACCCCTTCTCCGCCGCAGGAAGCATTGATATGAACCCCAGCCTCGAGTGCTGCACGCAGAATCGTCGTTCCTTCCGGAACCGTTACTGCCTTATCGTGGGGAAAGAATCGAATGATACAAGATTTCATCAAAAGTTCCTTTTTCATCCCAGACTACAGCGCCCAGCGCCATAGGTCTTCATTTCGGCTCATCGAACCGGCATGTCAACACAAGCACATCTTCTTCGAATTTTTTGTTCACCCGGTAGGGCAGGGTCTCGAAAAGGCGGATCATACCCTTGTTATCGTGGTTGGTGAAGGCGATCAATCCAGAAATGCCATTCTTTCTGGCCGCTTCGGCCAGTTTGTGGAGGAGTATCTTTCCGAGTTTCTTTCCCTGCCAGGCCCGGCTGACCGAAAAGGCCACCTCCGCCAGATTTTTGGAATCTTCGATCAAGTATTCGCCGACAGCCACCACCCGACCAAAACCGAATTCCCCCACGACAGCCAACAACGTGAGGTTGTTCACATAATCGATCTGGGAAATGCCTTGCATTTCCTTTCGGAGAAAACTGGTTTTTTCATGAAAGAACCGGGAGATGACATCGTTTTTATCGAGGGTGTAGAAATGCTCCTGAATGCGCCGCTCGTCTACGGGCTTTGCCGGCCGGATCGTCACGATCTCACCGTCGATCTTGATGTTTTCCTCGAGCTCGACGGGATAGATCCCATGGATCGACTCGGTAAGGGTTCGCTCCTGGCTGAACAGTCCCATCTTCTTCGCCTCGAAAAAGAGCTCGTCTCGGAAATCCGGGTGGGCGATACTGATCATGGCAAGGGCTCTTTCCTGGAAACTCTTGCCGAAGAGATTCACCACCCCGAATTCCGTTGCAACGTAATGGACGTCCCCTCTGGGGATGACGATGGCCCGATCGTTCAACAGCGGAACGATCCGGCTTTTCTTTCCCGTTGCATCGGTTGCGGGCATGAGCAAGATCGATTTGCCTCCTTCTGACTGAGTGGCCCCCCGAATGAAGTCCATCATTCCGGTGACCCCGGAAAACTGCGTGTACGGCAGGGAATCGGCCGCTACTTGTCCGGTCAGATCCATTGCCGTAACGACGTTCAGAGCGACCATCCGGTTGTGTTGAGCGATGATGGAGGGATTGTTCACGTAATCCGACGGATGGAATTCCACCGCCGGATTGTCGTGGATGAATTCATACAGATTCGCATCCCCGATGGCCGTGCTGGCCACCATCTTGCCGTCGTTGAAGCCTTTGCAGCGGTTGGTGATCACGCCTGCAGAGTACAGGTGCATGATATCGCTTGTCAGATACTGAGTATGGATGCCGAGATCGTTCTTGTCCTGGAGGGCCAGCATCGTCGCTTGGGGGGTTGTGCCCGGACTGATCTGAATGGTGGACCCGTCCTCGATATGCCGGGAAATAAGCCTTCCAATGGTATTGGCGGCCTCCAGGTCGGGTGTTTTTGGAATGGCGAGCAGAGGCTCCTCGTATTCCACAAAAATATCGACATCGTTCACATTGATGAAGCTCTGACCCAGAACCCGCGGCATCCTCGGATTGATCTGTGCGATGACGAGATCTGCAGACTGAGCCGCTGCCAGGGTGATATCCACGGAAATGCCGAGGCTCAACCATCCGAAATCGTCGGGTGGTGACGTTTGGATGAGGGCGATGTGAATCGGCATCATCCGGCTCTTGAAGAGTCGAGGAATGGCGGAAAGATTCAGGGGGGTGATGAAGCGCAGGTTGCGGGACAAACTCTTGGGCTTGGCCGATCCCAGATAGAAGGATCGGATATTCATGATCTGATCCTGGGTCTTGTTGGCGATCAGACTCAAGGGGGTACTTTCAAGGGACATGACCCGGACAATTTCGATGTCCATGAAGCTGCTCGAGGCATTGGCCAGCACCCGAACCAGATGTTGGGGCTCTCCGCAGGATGAGCCGATGAACACCCGCTGACCCGGTCTAATCATCGCGATGGCTTCTTCAGCGGTTTTCTTGTTCAGGATGTAGTGATCCGGCCAGAAATGGGGCTTGACCATGGTGCCTCCTTTCGGTGGGAAAACAGAGGAAATGCTCCCGGCATGTGTACCCGATCGAGAAATGATTATCAAGAAGGAACATCGGAATTAATCAGAGTGCTTTTTCTTCCGCCACAATGTCACCGGACTGATTCCAAGAATTCGGCAGGCTTCCGTTTTTTGATTTCCGCATGCTTGAAGAACCATTTCGATATATCGCCTTTCCAACTCCTGAAGAGAGGGAAAATCGATCGCAAGTTGGGGAAGGATCTCTCTCGGGTTTTCAGCCATATGGATGGGAAAATGATCGATTTCGACGGCATTCTCCCCGGCCAGAATAGCCGCATATTCAACCCAGTTGGCCAATTCCCGAATGTTTCCCGGCCAATGATAAGATTCCAGAAAACGCATCGCCCTTGGCGTGAATCCCATCGATCTGGGCTGATGTAAAGACAGAAAATGCCGGGCAAGGATCGGAATATCCTGTTTTCTTTCCCGAAGCGGCTGAATGAAAAGTGGAAATACGGCGATCCGATAA
>JBFMBE010000037.1:0-23735 GCA_040755275.1 Thermodesulfobacteriota bacterium
CTGTTTGTTGTCTGGCCATCCGTCCGATCCTACGAGATCGGGCTGCTGAGTTTTTCCGCTGCTGAGCAAAATTCACCCGCCTTCCTGCGGGTCAAATGAGAGGGCCTGACTTTTTGCGAGGCCATCAAGGATGATGGCGTCGCAAAAAGTCAGGGCGTTTCTGTCGAGTCGCGGGGTGACTGGGGAACCGTTTTCGGAGCAGTCGCAACAGGCTTCTCCATCCATTCCGCTGATGTCCGGCATTTTTGAAACTCACGATAAAAGCGATGTGGTAAAGTCGCGAGCGCGATTTTCAAAACGTCGGAAGGATACGTCTTTCTTCTGACTTCCGCCTTTCATGGAAATCAGAAGGCGCGCTTTCTCTCGACTTGTTGCCGATCCATTATCGGTGTTTTGCAAAGAATGCGTGTTGTCCTGAGGCGGTCCTACCGTGGTTCAGAAGGTATATTGCACCCCGATCATGACGCTATGGTCGAAGAGTGTTCGGAATTCGGAATCGATCGGTCCCATATTGTATTGCCCGACGAGAAAGGCTTGAATATGGTCGCCGATATCGTATTCAGCGATCGGGATGAGCTGGCTGGATCCATCATCGATGTTGTACGTAAAACGGATGGCCAGATTCAAGGTATCGTAGATCTGGTTCCGATAGGCCTGTGCCATCAGGTAATGTCTTCTGAGAAGGCGCAAGCGTGTATTGGCGGCCTGATACAACACCAGTTTTGCCAGATCCCGGATATAGGGCACATCGTAGAGGTCGGCAGCCTGTTTTCTCAACCGGTAATATCTTTCGGCATCTTCGTTGCCGTATCCTTCGCTGTTGTAAATCCCCTCCAATACGAATGTCATCCCGTTTTCCAGGGTATAGGTTCCTCCCAGCAGCGTCATTCCCAGCAGTTCTGAAGAATCGTCCTTGCTCTTCATCAAAATGGATTGATTCGGGAAATGAGGGATGGCAACGGGATAGAGGGCTTCCGATCCGAGGGTATAGGACGCTTCGGCATACAACAGCATGGCATCGGAAATGGTGATTCCACCGTATCCGCCCAATCTCGCCCGATCATATTCTTTGAACGATCCGATCACGCTGAAATATTTCTTGAATCCGGTAAAATCCACCTTGATGGCATATCCTGGTTCAAAGGACGTGTCGAGTCCCAGAATATCGATGATCTGATTCCGCACATCCCCTTCTCCGATGGGGGATCTGCCTTTATCCGGAAACGACCGTTTCCCGATGAAGTGGATGTTGGATACATCCAGGGTAAACGCTGGTTTGTTTCCTCCCTGATCAGTATTGACGATGGTCGAAATGCTCCAGGAAGGATCGATGACCCAAAGAAGCGTAGCGAAATCCATCCCTGGAACCTCTCTCTTGGGGTTCGATTGCCCGTTGTTTTGGATGAACGGATTGGATGGAGACAACAGATAGGCCGGTCCCCATTGAAGGTTCTGTCTTCCGTAGGATGCGATCAGATCGGAGGAGACATAGTAGCGTACCAGCCATTCATACACGAAGGAATCGGTTTTCGTCTCCTCTTGATCCGCTTGAGGGCCGTCTTCCCATCTTTGCCAGCTTGCATTGATCCTCGGTTTAAACACCAGAAACATCTTGTCCATATCCAAGGAAAAATCGGCCCTGATTTCACTTGTAAGAAAATTGCCTGGAATATTGAATAATTTGTTGTCAGGATTGAGCGTCGATGGGCTGGGTTGCAGAAAGACGTCGTAAGAAATCCATTTGATGTAGGATGTGAAATGGTTTCTGAAATCATCGAAAGAATCGTAGACCGTGCTCTTTTCCCCTGTGTCGGCTTCCCCTCCCAGGGTGAAGGGTGGCATCCACAGAAGAATACTGCAAACCATCATCGTTTCCAGAAGGACAATACACGCCTTCACCCGACTGTTTCTCTTGCCGGTGAGCTTTTCGGGAAATTGCATGAACATCAACGATTCATCAACAGATTGACATCGAACATGGAATCCGGAATTTTGACCAACTCGCTGTCCTTGTAATGAAGATAGGTGATGTTGTCCGGAGCAATGGCATCGACGATGGTCATTTTGGAGATGAACGGAGCGGGGTTGTCCTTGGCAATCTGGTGATTGTATTCAAATGTCGCTGTCTTGAAGAGTTTCCCGGAAACAGTATAGTATTCGGCCTTGATTCCGACCAATCGTTTCTTCGAAATCCAATATTGGATCTCATCATAGGTGGCTTTTTTGGTGATTGCCTTCAAGCGGAATACATGGCAGTCCTCTCCATCGATCGTCTCAGAGGGAAGGACCTCCGCTTCATAGTCATCCGCGTAATTGGTGGCTGCGATATCGCCGTAGGCGGCTCCACCCACCAGTTTTTGTCTGGAAGAGATGGGAACCGGTTTTTTGACACCAGGCTTCATGAACCACATGTTGTGATCGACCATCAGCAGTTTCTGTCCTTTGACTTTGCTGGGATTCGTCAATACGGCCAGAAAGTCATACCCCCTGGCGGATACGTTCAGGTATCGCTCCTGTTTTTCATTGTTTTCGGTGGAATCGATGTAAATGGTCCATTTCACGCCTTCGTAGTTTCCCCTGGCTTTGTCTGCAAGCTGAAGAATCTGTTTCGGGGACATTTCATCGGCATTGCTGCAAGTCGCCAGGACGGACAAGAACAAGCCAAGTATGCATAAGATGGTGATGGCCGATCTGGTTTTCATAAAAACACTCCTTGGATGATATTATACATGTCCGAGAGCATCCACGATGTTGCGATTGGCTGCCTTTCGGGCGGGTAAAATCGATGCGCTCATGCACAGGATCAGAAGGAAGAACATGCTGACGATGATTTGGGAAGTGGAAAAATACAATTGCAGCGGTATTCGGGCCGTGATTCCAGGCGGGGTCCATTTGGGCTCGAGAGCATACACCAAGAGCCAGCCGACAAAGCTCAGCAACCCGCCTCCCAAGATGCCGCCGATCGCCAGCAGGCCGCTTTCAATGGCAAACAGCCGGATGATACCGAGTCGTTTCAATCCCAAGGCTCGAAGGGTTCCGATTTCGCGGGTTCTTTCCATGACCGACATGCTCATCGTGTTGATCACGCTCATGACCACAATGATGAAAACGATGGCGAACAGAAAGAAAAAGATCATGTCGAACATTTCCTTGACCTTGTTGTACCATTCGCTGATCTCTTTCCACGTCTTCATTCCCAGGTCTCGATGGGCGTCGGCGAAGATTTTGGTGAGCTTTGCCCGAACGGCCTCCGTCTGATTCGTATCCTTGAGGAGCAGCGAGATGTAATGCGCTCCATCGGTGTCGTAGAGTTTTTGCGCCAATTGAAACGGAACCCGTAGGAAACGTTCGTTGATCGCTGCAGCCGGTGCATTGAAGAGATAGGAGACGGTTACATCGAACGCGTTCATCTGTCCATCCACGGTCGTTCCCATAATGACGGCTTCGGATCCGAGATCGAGCTTCAGGATTTTTGCAAGTCCCTTGCTGATGCCGACACCATAGATATCCGTATCCGAAAGAGGCTTCCCCTCGTAGGGTTCCATCAGACGAAGCTTCGTTTCTCTTGCGAATACGTCCTGAACGGCGGGAACGATACCTTGGGCTACAAAGATGGTGGATGTCTTTCCGTCTGAAATCAGGCCGTTGATCCGCATTTGCGGGGCGATGAGAAGGATCTCGGGCATTTGTTGACATGTCTGGGTGATATAGGCGATTTCCTCCGGTGTCAGGAGGAATTTCTTGGGATCTTCCCTCCAGCTGTCTTCCAGTCCTTTTCTGGCGATCAGAATATGGCCCATGTAGGAAGAATAGATGGAGCCTTCTCGATTGCCTGCGTACATATAGGACGTAAAGGCGCCGAAAAGGGTGACGGCTGAGAATCCCAATGCGATGGCCAGGACGGTGAACAGGGAACGTCTTCGGTTTTTCAAGAGATTTCGGATGGCGATGTTGAACCAGGATTTCAAGGGGTTTCATTCCTCCACGATGCAGCCATCTTCGAGATGGATCAACCGATCGACGTGATCGATCAATCGCTGGTCATGGGTCGAAAAAATGAAGGTGGTCTTTTCCAGCCGATTGAGTTCCTTCATGATGGAAACGATGACCATGGCCGTTTTGGTGTCGAGATTGGCGGTGGGTTCGTCGGCGATGACGAGGGATGGATGGGTGATGAGGGCTCGAGCGATGGCGACGCGCTGCTGCTGTCCTCCGGAAAGCTTGTCGGGCCGATGGTGAATGAAATCCTTGAGTTCGACTTGCTCGAGTCTCTGCAAAGCCGCTTCCCTGGCTTTAGCGGTAGGAACTCCTCGAATCTGTAACGGAAGCATGACGTTTTCCATGGCCGAGAGCACGGGAATCAGGTTGAACTGTTGGAAAATGAACCCGATATGTTTGTTCCGCATTTCCGATCGATGGTTGTCACTCAAAGAAAAGATATCTTGGCTCTGTAACCGATACGATCCGGATGAGGGGTCCGGATCGTCGATGGCTCCGATCAGATTCAGCAGTGTCGATTTTCCGCTTCCGGAAGGTCCCCATACAGCGACGAATTCCCCTGCATCAATCGAAAGCGTGATGCCTCTCAACGCCTGAACATGGGTTTCGCCCATCCGGTAGGTCTTGTAGATATCCTGCATATCGATTAGAGCCATGATCTCCTGGTTTCCTGTCCCTTTGATTCCATCGAGGTTTTCATGCCTCGTTCATGCACGGTTTGGTTACGACCGGGTATTCTGCTGATGCACGAGATAAACGAAATCTGCTCATCCAAAGCGTATGATGGCGTCGCAAAAAGTCAGGCAGTCTCTCAGTTGAGCCGCATGAGGTCTGGGATGCCTTTTTCGCTGCTGCGAAAAAACTTAGCAGCCCGATCCAACGATCTCCGGCGACTTCAAACAAGTATCCGCTGCAGCATCAAAAAGCAAATACCCTGCCATGCTCAGGTCCGGCAATCGACAAAATCGGGGTAAACACGACTTTTTGCGAGCACATCAATGTATGAACATTCCGCGATGTCCACTTATAAGGAACTCTGCGTCATCTTTTTCTTCGATTAGCAGGTCTATGGTGCTTGGTCAACCGATTTGTTCTCACAATTTTGGTCAGCTCGTCCTGATGTCATTCGGCGGATCAAACACCATTTCAATAGAATCCTTTCTATGTTCTTGATCCGCTTGTATGCGTTTCAGATTGTACTTCTGCTCGGGCTTGGCGAAAAAGAAGGAATTTCGTGTTCCAAGGGTAAATGACGAGCTCCGGTGTCTTGGTGTCTGAGGCATTGACGATCCATCCAAACCAGTCGATAATGGATCGTCGTTTTCGTTCGGAAACCAGGGGGGATCGTTTGTACCCTTCGACTTTGTCTCTCCCAAGGCTGGATGACATGGTGAACGTGTACGGATCGTGAAGAAGAAACGGAATCGGGAAATGAAAATTCTGCTGACAAACGATGACGGGATTTTTTCCGAAGGACTGGCTGCCCTGTATGAAGCCCTGGCAGCCTGCCATCGGATCGAAGTGGTGGCGCCGGATCGGGAACGAAGCGCCGTAGGACACGGGATTACCCTGCACGAGCCTCTTCGTGCCATGTCGGTTGAGCTTTCCGGCGGTCTCAAGGGTTTTGCGGTCAACGGAACACCTGCAGACTGTGTCAAGCTGAGCCTTCGGGAACTTCTCGACGATGCTCCGGATGTCGTGATTTCCGGGATCAATCCCGGAGCCAACGTCGGGATCAATGCCCATTATTCCGGAACCGTAGCAGCCGCTCGGGAGGCAGCCCTGAACGGCATCCGCGCTATGGCCGTGTCCGTGGACGGTCATGGGAAGAACGACTATCGGGATGTCGTTCGCTTTGTCCTGCAGCTGCTCGAACATACCGAAAGTCTGGACTTGGGAAACGGTAAATTCCTGAACATCAATTTCCCGCTGGTGCCTGCAGATCGCCTTCGCGGCGTCCGCATCACCCGTCAGGCCAATGTTCAGTTGCTTGACGGTTTCGAGAGGCGGATCGATCCGAGGAACCGTCCCTACTACTGGCCGAAAGCCGCCCGACTGAACGGGAATGCGGATATCGATCTCGATGTTGTCGCGCTCGAACAAGGATTCATCTCCATCACACCGATGATCTGTGACATGACCGACTATTCCGGGTTGGAGCGGATCGCTCGATTGTGCTGCCGGTATCCGTTGGAGAAATCTGAAACATGAAGGAACGATTCGTACGCGACATTCAGACAGGGGATACGGTTGCGGACGTATTTCTGCTGACTGCCAAACAGATGCTGACCAAGCGTGATGGAAATCCCTATCTGCGACTTGTCCTTTCCGACAGGACCGGGACGATTCCAGCCGTCATGTGGGACGGGATCGGTGAGGAAACGCAGGATCTCGAAGCGGGAATTCTGGTGGAAATTACAGGGAAGGCCTCCGCCTACCAGGGGCAGGTCCAGCTGACGGTGCAACGCATCCGGCGCTGTGATCCGACGGGTATCGATCCCAGCGGTTTTCTACCCCAAACCCGAAAAGACATCGACAAGATGTTCGAACGCTTGATGGTGTTGATCGACTCGGTTCAGTCGGAATGGATCCGGACGTTGCTGAAAGCCGTGTTCGAAGACGAAACTTTCGCTCGGGATTTCCGGCGGGCGCCTGCAGCCAAACACATGCATCATGCCTATTTGGGCGGGCTTCTCGAGCATACGCTTTCCGTCTCCCTGCTTGCCGATCGGGTGGCATCCCACTATGCCGGAATCGATCGGGATCTTCTGCTTGCCGGTGCGTTGCTTCACGATATTGGAAAGGTCTTTGAGCTTGATTTTCAGCATACGATCGATTACACAGATGAAGGAAGATTGCTCAGCCACATCGTGTTGGGGTTGCGGCTGCTGGATCAGAAAGTGAGCGGAATTCCGGATATCGATCCGGAGCGGCTCATGCTGCTGCGGCACCTGGTGGTCAGCCACCACGGTCAGCGGGAATTCGGCTCTCCCGAAGAACCCAAGACGATCGAAGCCCTGATTCTGAACCATGTCGATGATATCGATGCCAAGGTGACCGCTGTTCGGGAACTGATGTACAGCACCGATCCGAAGGAGCGGTGGACTGCATGGCACAGGCTTCTCGAGCGCCAATTCTATATGGGTTTGCAGGATAGCAATATCGCTGGTTGATGGACAACCGATTCCCCCCAACAACAGACAGGAGGTAACCGAATGCCGACCAACACATGGCAGACCCCGAAATGGCCTACCGGTGTCGCCCGGGAAATTACCGGATGGGAAAAACCCGTTTTCAGCTTTCTCGATGAGGCTGCACGGGATTATCCCAACAATGTGTACACCATTTTCAACGACGGCACCCGAACCTATGCCCAAGTGAAGGATATGGCGGATCGCATCGCCAATTTTCTTTCATCCCGGGGGATCCGGAAAGGAGAGCGGGTTGCTATCTTTCTGCCGAACCTGCCCCATTACCCAGCCATCTATTTCGGCATTCTGAAGGCCGGAGCCGTTTGTGTCACCTGCAATCCCATCTATACGGCAGGAGAGCTCAATTACCAACTGCGAGACTCGGGGGCCCGGGCTGTCTTCGTGATGGACCATCCCCAGTTCTACCAGACTGCGGTGAAGGCCATCGAAGGTACCGATGTCCAGACGGTGGTCGTCTGCAACGTGAAATCCTTTCTCCCCGCACTGAAAGGACTCCTCGGCGGTCTGCTTGGAAAGATTCCCAAGGCAGCCTCTCATGATCCATCCCATCTTTTCTTCGATGACATCATCGCCAAATATCCGCCAAACGTTCCGAATGTTCCCATCGATCCGTTGAAGGATCTGGCCCTGATCATCTACACGGGCGGAACGACGGGTGTCCCGAAGGGGGCGGCACTGACCCACTCGAATTTCGTTTTCGACATCATGGCCACCCATGAATGGGTGAGTTTCCCGCATGAACCGGGAAAGGCCCCGGAAAAGATCCGCAAGGGGGGCTTCCATTGTTATTTGGGCGTGCTGCCGTGGTATCACAGTTTCGGATTGACGCTCTGCCTGCTGGGGGCCTGTGCCAGTGCCAGCAGACTGGTGTGCATTCCCGATCCACGGGCCGGGAACCCCCCGTTTACGGAAGTGCTCAAGGCCGTCCAGAAATACAAGACCACCATGATCGTCGGTGTGCCGACCATCTATATCGCCTTCATGAACCATCCGCAGCTGGCCCAGTTCAATTTGAGCTCCGTTTTGTGCTGTGCATCGGGTGGGGCGCCCTTGCCTGTGGAGGTGGCCAAGAAATTCGAGGAAAAGACGGGCTGTGTCATCTTCGAGGGATACGGGTTGAGCGAGACGGCACCCGTGGCTACCGTCAACCCGACGGATCCGACCAAGCGAAAATTCGGCTCCGTCGGCTTTCCGTTCTCGAATACGGATGTCAAGATCGTGGATACGGAAACCGGTCTGACCGAAATGCCTCGTGGGGAAGACGGTGAGATCGCAATCAGCGGTCCGCAGGTCATGCAGGGATATTGGAACAAGCCCAAGGAAAATGAGGCCGTTTTCCGCGAAATCGACGGCAGACGGTATTTCCTGACCGGGGATGTCGGTCACATCGACGAGGAGGGGTACATCGTCATTACGGACCGCAAGAAGGATCTCATCCTGGTCGGTGGCTTCAACTGCTACCCGCGGGAAGTCGAGGAAGTCCTCTTTACCCATCCCAAGATTGCAAACGTGGCCGTGGTCGGTGTTCCCGATCCGCGAAGCGGCGAATCGGTGAAGGCGTTCGTGCAGCTGGTCCCGGGACAGACAGCCACAGAAGAGGAAATTCTGGAATTCTGCAAGGACCGGCTGGCAGGCTACAAGCGGCCCCGTTCCATCGAGTTCCGGGATGTACTGCCCACATCTCCCGTTGGCAAGGTGCTTCGGCGGGTGCTGCGGGATGAGGAACGGAATAAAGCCAAACAGTAGGACGTCTAAAGGATATTCGTTCGGCCCGGGTTTGTGGATCCGGGCCGACGCTTCATGTGCTGCGGATCGTACCGGTTTGTACCTGCATCTGCAGCAGCCTCCAATATTCCCCCCGTTTCTCGATCAACTCTTCATGTGTTCCTTCCTCGGCGATCTCCCCGTTGATGAGCACCACGATTCGGCTGGCATAGGTAATGGTGGACAGGCGATGGGCGATGACGAAGGTCGTTCGTCCCCGCATCAGATTTTCGAGTGCCTGCTGTACCAGCCGCTCCGCTTCGGAATCGAGGGATGATGTGGCCTCGTCCAGAATCAGGATGGGCGCATCCTTCAGAAGGGCCCTGGCGATGCAGATGCGCTGTTTTTCTCCTCCGGACAAACGGCCGCCGAGCTCTCCGATGTTCGCATCGAAACGATTCGGCAGTCTGTCGATAAAATCCCATGCATAGGCCGCCCGGGCGGCATCTTCGATCTGTTCGAGGCTTGCGTTCGGGTTGCCGTATGCGATGTTGTTGCGGATCGTGTCGTTAAAGAGAATCGGCTCCTGGGTGACGATGGCGATCTGCTCCCGTAGGGATCGGATGGATGCCTGCCGGATGTCGATGCCGTCGATCAGGATCGCGCCTCGGCTGACGTCATAGAACCGGGGGATCAAGTTGACGAGGGATGTCTTGCCTCCGCCGCTCATTCCCACGATGGCGATCACTTCTCCGGCCTTGACCCGCAGATGGATACCCTTGAGTACCAGGGTCGATCCATAGCCGAACCAGACGTCCCGAAAGCGGACGGCATGGGGAGTCTTCGGAAGGATGACCGGGTTTTCGGCTTCTTGAATTTCCGACGGTTTTTCGATGATTTCAAATACGCGGTCTGCAGCGGCCAGCCCTTCCTGAAGGGTATTGTTGAGACCGCTCAGTTTCTTTACCGGATCATAGAGCATGAGCACGGCTGCCATGAAGGAAAAGAAGGTTCCGGCTGTCGATGTGCCGGAAATGACCCGATAGCCGCCGTACCAGATGATGAAGGCGATGCCGAGCCCCGCCAGAAACTCCATGACCGGAGAGGACAAGGCGCGCACCAGAACGGCTTTCATTTCGAGGCGGTAGAGATCGAAGGTCTTGCGGTGAAAGCGTGCCTTTTCGTAAGCCTCCATCCCGAAGGCCTTGACGATCTTGTTACCAGCAAACGTTTCGTGCAGAAAGGCGTTCATTTCGGCCATGGCTTCCTGACAACCCGTGCTGACGCGACGTACCCGTCTGCCGAACTGTACGACTGGATAGAAAGCCACCGGTAGGATGATGAGCGCGAATAAAGCGAGCTTCCAGTCCCGGTAGAGGATGACGGCGATTAGCCCGACGATCGAAAAGCAATCCCGAAGCGATGCGGTCACTGCAGTAGACACCATGTTCTTGATGATGGTGACGTCGTTCGTAATCCGGCTCATCAACACACCGGTGCGCTCTTCCTGAAAAAAGGAAAGCGGCAGGTCCTGAATCCGGTCGTAGAGATGGTTGCGCAATTTCCGGACGATGTTCTGCCCGACATGGTTCATCAGGTATTCCTGGCCCACCATGCTGAGTCCCCGCAGCAGATAGATGCAGACGACGACGATGGGGATGAACTTCAGCATGGCGAGGTCTTGCTTGAAGAAGATGTCGTCCAGAACCGGCTTGACCAGAAAGGCCGTGGCGGATGTAGCGCCTGCCATGACCAGCATGCAGCCCATGGCCATCAAAAGCCGGGGCCAGGCATCCCGGATGAGGGAAAGAATCTGCCGGTAACGGGATCGAATGGGAGGAAGGGGGAAAACGCTCATCTGGATCGTTCCATGAGGGAAAGGGCGATTCGGGCGGCACGCTCGGATGCGCCCGGCCCGCCCAGAAGCCGCCGGGCTTCGATAAGATCGTTTCGGATGGCGGAAAGCCTATGCGGATTGGACATCAGCTCGAGGGCCGTATCCGCAATGGTTCGGGCATTGGCATCTTCCTGAATCAATTCCGGAACGATTCGTTTTCCGGCGATGAGGTTGATGAGCCCGATGAAGGGTACCCGGATGAGCATCTTGCCCAGGTGGTAGCTGAGCGGGGATACCTTGTAGACGATGATCGGGGGAACGCCTGCGATGGCCGCCTGCAGGGTCACGGTACCGGATGCGGCGATGACGAAAGCCGAACGACGAAAGATGTCCAGCAGGTTCGGGACGATCTCGATCGGGACGGTTCCATCCACGGGTAGGGCCGGTTGCAACAGATGCTTCGGTATTCCCGGGGCCTGCGACAGCAGAAATCGGACCGATGGATTTCGTCGAGCGAGGTGTTTTGCCGCATCGAGCATGACCGGAAGGAGTTTTCGGACCTCGCCGACGCGGGATCCAGGCAGCAATCCGATGACCGGACCTTTGTCGATCGGCTGCGGGCCGGAAGCGAAGGGCAGGAGGTGGTGTCCCAGCTCCGTATCCATCAAGGGATGACCCACGAAGGTGACAGGAACCCCATGTCTTTCGTAAAACGGGGCTTCAAAGGGGAGGATGACGGACATATGGTCCACCCGCTCGCGGATGATGCGTACTCGGTTTTCCCGCCAGGCCCAGATCTGGGGGCTGATGTAGTAGAAGACGGGAAGGCCGAGCTGTTTGGCTGTTTTGGCGATCCGCAGGTTGAAGTCGGGATAGTCGATCAGGATGACGAGATCGGGCCGCATTTCACGCAGGAACCGTTTGATGGCGGAAAGGCTTTTCAGTACGACGGGCAGGTGGGCGATCACTTCCGTGATGCCGACCACCGACAAGGAGGAAGCATCGATGAGGGTTTCCATGCCGGTATCCCGCAGATGGGGACCGCCGATGCCCACAACGGACAGGTCGGGGGCCAGCCGGTTCATGGCCCGTACGAGGTTTGCTCCATGCAGGTCTCCCGAAGCTTCACCCGCAACCAGAAAAACGGTCTTGCGATTTCGGCTCATGCGAGGAGCACCTCGGCATGTCGACGGTTGAAGGCCTGAATGGTCTCGAGAATGTCGAGGGCTGCCTTCAGGGCGTCTCTTCCCATTTCGCCGGTGACGGGGGGGGCCTTTCGGGTCCGGACGACATCCACGAAAGCGACGAGTTCTTCGTTCAACGGATCGGCGGCGGCAAAATCAATGGTTTGGATGTCCGCTCCCGGAATGAGGCTGTCGGGTCTTCCGCCGTTTTTCCGGATGCATAAAATCCTGCGATTGGCGAAATCGACGGATACATAGGCATCCTGCTGGAAAATTCGAAGCTTTCGCTCGTTCTTCATCGAAATACGGCTTGCCGTGACATTGGCCACACATCCGCTCGAAAATTCCAAACGGGCATTGGCGATATCGACATGCTCGGAGATGACGGCGACCCCGGAGGCCCGGATTTCCCGGATGTCCGATCGAACGAAACTCAGGATGAGATCGATGTCGTGGATCATGAGATCGAGAATGACACTGACATCGGTGCAGCGGGGCTTGAAAACGCTCAACCGATGCGATTCGATGAAGAGAGGTCTGGTGACGATTTCCTGCAAGGCCACAGTCGTCGGATTGAAACGCTCGAGATGTCCGACCTGCAGAATTCGGTCGTTTTTTCGGGCGAGTTCGATCAGGGCATCGGCCTCATCGAGGCTTGTGGTGATGGGCTTTTCGATCAACACATCGACGCCATGTTCGAGGAAATCACGGGCGACGGTGTAGTGCTGGGATGTCGAAACAGCAATACTGACGGCGTCGACCCTGCCGATCAGCTTCCGGTGGTCGTCTGTGGCTGTGGTGTCGAACCGGGCGGCGATCTCACGGGCCCTCACGACATCGATGTCAGCCACCCCGACCAGCTCGACCTGGGGCATCGATGCATATTTTTCGGCATGGTAGGTTCCCAGATATCCGACCCCGACAACTCCGACTTTTACGGTTTTCATGGTTCCGTTCCCGTGGTTTCGATGGCTGTATCCACATCCGCATCCGTCTGCGAATCGACGGCCACGATGGCGATCTTGCAGCGATCGGCCAGATCGATCATGTCCCTGCGGTCGAAGACGATCGTTTTTCCGGCTTCAACGGCAAGCACACCGACATTGGCCCGGTGCATGATCTCGATGGTCTGTCTTCCGACAGCCGGCATGTCGAATCGGAGATCCTGGTGGGGTTTGGCGATCTTGACGACGACGGCGTTACCTTTCCCGAGTCCGCCGCCCCGCAGGATGGTGGCATCGGTTCCATCGATGGCCTCTACGGCCAGGACAGATCCACCGGCGACCACGATGCACTGGCCGATGTCGAGTTTGCCGATTTCCCGAGCCAGCTTCAGACCGAGCTGGATATCCGACCATTCGGAGCGTTTGGGTTTTCGGCGGGTCCAGCAACCGGCAGGTGCCAGCAGGTCCGGCAGCAAAAACGTCGATGATCGGATGGCGATGCCCTGCTGTTCGAGGTGATCGGCGAATCCCCGCAGGATGATGTCGTCATGGGTGGCCCGAAGTTTTGCCACCAGCAGGATGGCCTGGATGTCGGGCCGGATGTCCGTGAACATGCGGGTCTTCTGAATGGCACCGATCATGACGGCCTGACGGACGTCATGGCTTTTGAAAAACCGGATCAGTTTCCGAACCTGTCCCAAATGCACCCATTCGAAGACATCCGAATGTTCGGCCAAAACGGGATCGGCCTCGTTGAAATAGGCGGCGGTTACCAACCGGTAGCCTCTTTCCCGGGCGGCCCGGGCGAAGAGCATGGGAAATTGTCCCGAGCCTGCGATGATTCCGATGGATTCGTGATTCATGGTGGATGGTCTCGCAAAAAGTCAGGCCCTCTCATTTGACCCGCAGGAAGGCGGGTGAATTTTGCGAAGCAGCGGAAAAACTCAGCAACCCGAGCTCGTAGGATCGGGCGGATGGCCAAAATGGAAAGAAAGGTTTGGTGGTTTCCAACATGCTGTTTTTCAAATCCATACAAATGAATTGCCTCCGCCCGATCCAACGATCTCCGGGTGCTTCAAACAGGTTGCGCTACTTCGCAAAACGTCACCCTCCTGCTGGAGGCCCGGCATCGAAGGAAAATCGGCGGATAGCGATGTTTCGCGACTTCAGCATGGTTTGTCGCTCAGAGCAGGTAGATGCACGACGGAATATATCCCGATTCGGATGGAAAACATCGTGGTGCTGAATCATCACCAAAGATGGGGATCGATGCTTCGAGAGAAGGACGAACCACGGACGATTATCGGGTAATGCCCCGTTCGGAATTCTGGAGAAAACTGACGAAGCAGGCGACCTCTTTCGTCATTTCCACTTCCGCCTTTACCCGCTCGATGGCCTCTTTGAGGGTGAGCCCGATCCGGAAAACGATTCGATAGGCCTTCTTGAGCCTGGCCAATTCTTCCGGGGAGAATCCTTGCCGGCTCAATCCCACCGTGTTCAGCCCGTGAAGGGTGGCCCGGTCTCCGGCTGCGATGACGAAGGGCGGGATGTCCTTGACGACCGCCGATTTTCCGCCGATGAAGGCATAGTCTCCGACCCGGACGAATTGATGGATCGCGACGAGTCCTCCCACAGTGACATGGTTGCCGAGGACGATGTGACCGGCAAGGGTGGCTACATTGGCTAGAATGGTGTGGTGTCCGGTTTGGCAATCGTGGGCGACGTGGCTGTAGGCCATCAGCAGGTTGTGATCGCCGACGGTCGTCACGCCGCCGCCTTCGACGGTTCCCCGATTGACGGTGGCAAATTCCCGAATGACGGTATAATCGCCGATGACGGCCCGGGTGGGTTCTCCCTGGTATTTGAGCGACTGGGGGGCGGCACCGATCGAGGCAAACTGGAAAATCTGGCAGTGCTCTCCGATCGTTGTATGGCTATCGATGACGGCATGGGCGCCGATGGTGGTATGGTTTCCGATGGTCACATCATCGCCGATCACGGCATAGGGACCAATGGTGACGTTTTCCCCGATGACGGCTTCGGGGGAAACGATGGCTGTCGGGTGTATCATGCAGGGGTATCTCCAAAAGTGGCCAGGAATTCGGCTTCCGCGACGAGTCCTCCGTCGACGAAGGCCTGGGCGGCCATCTTGATGGCGCTCATGCGCTGTTTCAGAAATTTGACTTCAATGATCAATTGATCTCCGGGGACGACTGGTTTTCGGAAGCGTACCTTGTCGAACCCCATGAAATACACGCTTTCCGGAGAAGAACCGGGCGGTTTCGATGCACTCATCAGCACACCGCCTGCCTGGCCCATGGCTTCCACGATCAGGACACCGGGCATGACGGGATTGGCCGGGAAATGTCCCATGAAGTAGGGCTCGTTGTACGAGACGTTTTTCAGGGCCACAATGCGCTCTCCTTCGTCCAACTCGACGATGCGGTCGATGAGGACCATGGGATAGCGGTGCGGCAGTCGGCCGATGATCCCGCGAATGTCCAGAAGGGGTTTCATGACGTTCCTCAATCGGAAGATGGGTCAAGCGTATCGGCAGCCGGTGGATCGGCGGACGGACGCTTTTCGAGTCGCGCGATCCGTTTGGCCAGTTCGGGAAGCTTCGGCAGGGTTCGTTGTACACGAAGCCATTGGGAATGCGGCATCTCCGGAGAACCGGATACGATCGATCCCGGTTCGACCGACTGGGCGATGCCGGCCTGGGGCCCGACGATGGCCCGGTCTCCGATGGTCAGATGACCGGAAACGCCTGCCTGTCCTGCCAAAATGACGTTTTTGCCGATGGTTGTGCTGCCGGAAATACCGACCTGAGCGACCAGAAGGGTATTTTCGCCCACAGTGACGTTGTGAGCGACATGGACCAAGTTGTCCGTTCTTACACCCTTCTGAATCCATGTCCTTCCGAAAGTGGCCCGGTCGATCGTGTTGCACGCGCCGATTTCCACATCGTCGTCGATCTGGACGTGTCCAATATGGGGGATTTTGTGGTAGACATCCCCATCCCGGACATAGCCGAACCCGTCGCTTCCAATCACCGTTCCCGCCTGGACGACCACCCGGTTGCCGATGCGGGTGTCATCGAGAATGCTGACGTTGGGAAAGATTTCGACATCGTCTCCCAGGATGACTCGGGCCCCGATCACCACGTGGGCATGAAGGATGCATCGCTCTCCGATGGTGGACCCGGCTCCGATGACGACGAATGGACCGACTGCCGTATCGGTGCCGATCACGGCATCGGGCGCAACGAAGGCTGTCGGGTGGACGCCGCTGAAGATAGGTTCCCTCGGGTGAAAGACCCGTACCAATCGGTTGAAAGCCAGCTGAGGTTTGTCGACCCGGACGACATTACCCGGAAGCGGATCGGGGGCTTCCCTGGGCACGAGGACGGCTGCCGCCTGGCAACGGTCCAACTGCTTTAGAAACTTGATGGATGCTGCGAAGGTGATGTGGGAAGGGCCGGCGAATTCGAATCCGGCCACTCCTTCGATGGTGCGATTGGCATCTCCCTGCAGTTCGCCCTGCACCATCTCCGCGATTTGTCCAAGTGTCAGCGTCATGGGTGCGACCCGGTTATTGTTTCTTCTTGGTGTCCTTGGGTTTGGATTCGGGTGCTGCTTCCGTCTTGGCTGACGATGGCATATCGTTGTAAAGCTGAATGATCGTATCCGTAATGTCGATGGTCGACTGGGCGTAGACCACACCGCCCGAGCGTTTTTCCACGATCATCAGAAAATTTTCCTTCTTTCCATAGTCTTGAATGATGCCGACGACTTCTTTTTGAATCCGGTTGATGACTCGGCTTTCAAGCATCTTGAAATCTTCCATGTATTTCTGTTGCAGGGCCTTGTAGTCGCCTACCTTGATGCGCAGGTCCCGCTGCTTTTCTTCGCGCATTTCCCGGCTCATGACCAAGGATTCGCGTTCGAGTTTCTTTTCGAGCTCCTCGATCTCCCTGCCCTTGTCCTTGAGCTCGTTTTCCATCAGCTTGCCCTGAGCATTGATTTCGTTCTGGGCCGCCTTGCCGGCATTGGACAATTCCAGAATCTTCTGAAAATCGACGATGCCGATCCGAGTGGCTTCCGCGGAAACCGAACTGACGAAGAAAGCCAGAACCAGGCACAACAGGGAGCCCATCCACAACGACTTGCCCAACTTCATACCGTTACTTCCTTTCTGCCAACGAAGATGATGGATTCTATCTACTGCCCACTACCGACTTCCCACTCTCAGAACGCGCTTCCGATGGCGAATTCCCATCTGCCGCTGTTTTCATTTTCCTTGCGGTCGAGAATATGACCATACTCCAGCCGAATCGGACCCATGGGAGAATACCACCGGATGCCGGCACCCGCACTCTTGCGCAGATTGCCGAGATCGATGTCATCGTTGTCGTCGTAGACATTGCCAGTATCGTAGAAGACGACACCCATCACGCCGGCCTCCCGGATAAGCGGGAAGATGTATTCCAGATTGAACTGAACGAACTTGTCGCCCCCGATTTTGTCTCCGTTTTCGTCGACAGGGCTCAAATCCCGCCAGGAAAACCCTCTCAACGAATTGATGCCGCCCAGATAAAACCGGTCGTACGGCGGCAGGAGCTCTCCGGGATGCTGATCGATGATACCGCCTTTTGCATGAATGAATCCGACCGTTTTCCAGAAAAGCGGGATGTACCAGCCGGTTTCAGCAATATACTTCGTGAATCCGATGGTGCCTCCGAGGAAATCGCCGGCATATTCCACTGAGATCTGGTGGTTGGCTCCTTCCGTGGGGTTGAAAACCCGGTCTCTCGAATCGTAGCGGATGGAAGGTGTCAGGGAGCTCAGGGTGTTCTTGCCTTCCATCACCTTGAAATAATTGGATGCCGTTGGACTCAGATCGTAGAGATCGCTGATATCGAAGGTATAGCTCAAATAGGCCCGGGTATAATCCCAGATCGGGTAGCCGAAGCGCAACACCGTTCCGAAGCTGTCGAGGTTGTACGTATCATAGTCCCGGGTCTGGTTGTAGACATCGATTCCTGCCGAAAGCGGAATGTCGAAGAGCCAGGGTTCGGTGAAGGAGGCCACGTATCGATGGGTCACCCCGCCGATGGTGCCCCGGAATTCGAGAATCTGCCCCCTGCCGAAGAGGTTTCGCTGGGTCACGGAACCGACCACGAATAAATTTTCGATGCTGCTGTATCCACCGCCGAAAGAAAAGGTACCTGTCGGCTTTTCCTTTACCGCGATGTCGAGCACCATCTTATCGGGTTGGCTGCCTTTGGTGGTGTTCACCTTGATGTCTTCGAAATAATCCAGTCGATAGAGGTTCCGGATGCCCCGCTTCAGTTTCTTTCCGCTGAAGAGCTCCTGCTCATAGGACTGCAATTCCCGCCGGATGACCTTGTCTCGGGTCTTGGTGTTTCCCGTGATTTGAATCTTTTCGAAATAGACGAGCGGCCCTTTGGTGATTGCAAAGTCGATGTTGACGACCAGGTCCTTGAGGTTCTGATCGAGTTTGGGGACGATATCGGCGTAGGCATACCCTTCGTCTGCGTAGAAATCGTTCAGGGCCATGACATCGTTTCGGACCTTCTCCCGGCTGTAGTATGGCTCCTGTCCGATTTTGAGCAGCTTCATCAGCGTGTCTTCGGAGGCGATCAGCTCACCCGATACCTGGATCCGGCCGACCTTGAACCGCTGGCCTTCGTCGATCTTGATCGTGATGTAGATCCACTCGGGTGTATACTCCACCTTGGGTTCTCCGACCTTGGCCTGAATGTAGCCGTTGTTGTGATAGAAAGCCGTCAGCAGTTCCACATCCTGGTTCAGGTCCTCCTGATTGAGTTCTCCCGAAGAGGTGATCCAGGACCAGAAGCCCTTTTCGCTGGTCTTCATCACCTTCTTCAGTTTCTTGGCATCGTAGGCCTGATTTCCCTCGAATCGGATTTCCTTGATTTTGACCTTGTCTCCTTCGTCGATGTCGAATTCCAGATCGCCCTGGTTGTTGTCGAGGTTCCGGATCGTGTAGTTGACCTTGACGTTGTGGTAATTCTTTTCCTTGTAGAGATTTTCGATCCTACGGACATTGTTTTGTACCTTGTAGACGTTCAGGATCGATCCGGTCTTGATGTCGATGCTTTCCTTCAGCTTGTCGTCTTCAATCACGCGGTTGCCCTTGAAGGTGATCATGTGAACTGTCGGTTTTTCTCGAACGGTGATCACGAGGATTTTTCCGCCGCTTCCCGTTTCGGCGTCGATCCGCACATCGTCGAAGTACCCCATGGCATAGATGGCCTTGAGATCTTCGGATACGTTCTGCTGCAGGTAGGGATCACCGATCTGGGTCTTGACGACCCGGCGGATCGCGTCCGGCTCGATGCGCCGGTTTCCGACGATCCGGATATCGACGATTTTCTCCCGCTGAAACACCTTGAGCCCGATGGCCGATACGACGTTCTTGACGGCTGCAGGCAGATTCTCGATCCCCTGACCGTCCGCATAGAAAACGAGGGGCGAGGCGTCTGCACGGGTTGAAACGATCCGCGTGTCAAGGCTGAATTGTCTGCCGATCCACGTGAGGCTTCCCCAGAGCACATAGTCGGCACCGCGTTCTGTGGCCATTCGCTTCAATGCGATCGTGTCGCCTTCGGAGGCCGCCCGGTTCAAATCTGCTGTGGCTTCGGCCCGAATCACCGACGCTCCGTCCTTTTCGAGCTGTTTGGCCATGGCATCGATCACTTGCGGCTTGAGGTAATCCAGGTTCTGTTGAGCTTGGATGACGACAGGAATCAGCAGAATCTTGACGGGTGCTTCTGCGTGGAGGCAAGGGGCGAAAACGGTCGAGAGCAGCAGGACGACGAAAGCGAAGCGTTTGAACATGGTGTCTCCTCAGGTCGTTTCGACCAGTCTGGCGTTCTGAATCGTGATCTGTCGTTCCATGAGCCGAGCCAGATCGGGATTGTGGGTCACGACGATCATGGACATCCTGAATTCGGTGTTGAGCTCCATGAGCAGGGCGTGAACGGCTTCACCGTTGGCCCGATCCAGATTGCCGGTGGGCTCGTCTGCCAGAAGAAGCGGTGGATGCAGCACCAGGGCGCGAGCCAAGGCCACCCGCTGCTGTTCCCCGCCCGACAACAGGTTGACCCGATGATGCAGCCTGCCGGAAAGCCCCACCCGCTCCAAGACGGCCTGAGCCCCAAGGGCGGCCTTTTTTCGGGGAAGCCCCTGGATCAGTGCCGGCATCATCACATTTTCGAGTGCGGTGAATTCGGCGAGCAGGTGGTGAAACTGAAACACGAATCCGATGGATGCGTTTCGAAACCGGGCCATCGCCATGGGATCGAACCGGGAAATATCCTGACCTCGAAACCGGATGGCGCCGCCGTCGGGCTGATCCAGCCCTCCCAGCAGGTGTAGAAACGTCGACTTCCCGATACCCGAAGGACCGACGACCGCTACCGTTTGTCCGGCGTTCAGTCGAAAATCCGCCCCCTCCAGGACGACCACCGGATTGGCCGAACCGTTGTATACTTTTCTCAGGCCTTCACAGACCAGCAGCGGTTCCCGCTCGTTTTCGTCGATGCGATCAGCCATGTCGGATGGCCTCGACCGGATTCAGCCGGGCGGCCTGTCGCGATGGATAGAGGGTCGACAGGAAACAGATGACGAGCGAGCTTGCGGCGATCAGGACGATGTCGGCCGTCTTGAGCAGTACGGGAAGTTTCGACAAATAGTACACGTCTCCCGGAAGATCGATGAACTGATAGCGTTTGAGGAGCATGCACAACACGATTCCGAGAACGCCTCCCAGGGCCGTACCCACCACGCCGATGATCATGCCTTTCATCACGAAAATGCGCCGGATATGGGTGTCGGTTGCACCCATGGCCTTCAGGATGGCGATGTCCCGGGTCTTCTCCATCACCATCATGATGAGGCTGCTGGCAATATTAAAAGCCGCGACCAGAATAATCAATGCGAGAATGATGAACATGACGGTTTTTTCGAGTTTCAGGGCGGAGAAGAGATTCCGGTTCATTTGCATCCAGTCCCGCACCCAGAAGGTCTTGCCGAGGATACCCGTGATCGTTTGAGCGATGTCCCTCGCCTGATAGACATCGGCGAGTTTGACCTCGATGCCGCTGACGGCTCGGTCCATGCCGAGCATGCTCTGAGCCGATTCGATATGTACGAAACAGAGGGAACCGTCGTATTCGTACATGCCCGATTCGAAGCGGCCGATCACCCGGAAACGTTTCATGGAGGGGGAAAACCCCGCCGGGGTCAGCGTTCCTTTGGGAGAGATCAGATGAACGATATCTCCCTTCACCACACCGAGGTGCCGGGCCAACTCCTTGCCCAGGACAACACCCGGCGGAAGGGCGGCATCCGAATGTTGCACTTGACTGGTCGTCAGGGCATCGAGGGTTTCCTTGTCGAGGATGCCAATGACCGTGCCGACGGAGCGGGGATCGATTCCCCGTACGACGGTTCCCGAAATGCCGCCTGCCGATCGGATCATGGCCTGGGTGGTCAGAAAGGGGGTCGTTCCGATCACGCCCGGTATCTGGGCAATCGCCTCCTGCACCCGTTCGTAATCCTCAAAGCGTTCCGTCTGCTTCAGGACGACGATGTGGGATTCGACCCCGAGGATGCGGGACTTCAAGTCGGCCTCGAACCCTGCCATGACGGCGATGACGATGATCAGGGCCATGACCCCGACGGTTACCCCCGCGATGGACAAGAGGGTAATCAGCGAGATGAAGGTTTGTCGCTGCTTGGCGCGCAGGTAGCGGCCTGCGATGAACCATTCGAAACGCATCGGTGTCGTCCCGTCAGGATGTCGTCGGTTTCATATGCGGGAACAGGATGACCTCTCGGATCGAGGCCGAATCCGTCAGCAGCATGGCCAGCCGGTCGATGCCGACGCCTTCTCCTGCAGTGGGAGGCAGGCCGTATTCGAGGGCTTCGATGTAGTCCATATCCATCTGGTGAGCTTCCCGATCACCGGCCTTGCGGTCTTCGACCTGCTGCAAAAATCGGTTGTATTGATCTTCCGGATCGTTCAACTCCGAGAAGCCGTTTGCGATTTCATATCCGGCGATGAAGAGCTCGAAGCGTTCGGTGAGCTCCGGCTGGGTATCGCTTCGTCGAGACAGCGGGGAAACCTCGACGGGATAGCCGATGACAAAGGTCGGCTGGATCAGCTGGGGTTCTACCAGAACATCGAAGAGTTTGGTCAGGATTTTCCCCAGCCGGTTGCGATGCTGGATGGGGATCCCTTTTTGCTGGGCGAACGCCAGCAGGGCTTCCCGGTCGTTCTGGATGTCTTTGGGAACGCCGCCGATATCGGATAGGGCGTCGCTTAAGGCAATGCGTCGATAGGGTCCGGCCATGTCGATGTCACGACCCTGGTATTGGATGCGGGTGATTCCGGTGACGGATTGGGTCACTTCGGCGAACATGGCTTCTGTCAATTCCATCAGGTCCGTGTATACGGCATAGGCCTGATAGAATTCGAGCATGGTGAATTCCGGGTTGTGACGGGTGGAAACGCCTTCGTTTCGGAAATTGCGGTTGATTTCGAACACCCGGTCGAAACCGCCGACGACGAGCCGCTTGAGATAGAGCTCCGGGGCGATGCGCAGGTATAGATCGATATCGAGGGCCTGGTGGTGGGTGACGAAGGGTGTGGCTTCTGCGCCACCTGCCATGGCCTGCATCATGGGTGTTTCGACTTCCAGAAAATCCCGCTTCAGCAGAAAGGTTCGCACAGCCTGAATCATGCGGGATCTACGGATGAAGATTTCCCGTACCGACGGATTCATGATGAGGTCGAGATAACGCTGACGGTAGCGTTTTTCCGGGTCTTTGAGGCCGTGGAATTTTTCGGGAAGCGGTCGTACGGCCTTGCAGAGCAGTTGCAGATCGGAAGCCAGAAGCGTCCATTCCCCGGTCCGAGTCTTAAACAAGGTTCCCCTGATGCCGACAATATCGCCCGCTTCGAGCTTCTTGAACAGCTCATAGGCGTCTTCGCCGACCTTGTCTTTCTGAATATAGGCCTGCAGCTGCCCGGATCGGTCCCGAAACCGGATAAAAGCCGACTTGCCGAACCGGTTGACAGCCATCATCCGGCCTGCGGCAGACACGACCGGAGCATCGAGATGTTCCGCTTCGCCGGCTGCCGCAACCAGTTCCTGAATCTCCCGGATGCAGTGGGATACCCGAAAATCGTTGGGATAGGCAACAATGCCCGAATCCCGAAGCTCTTGAAGTTTCCTGCGTCGTTTTTCGATGAGATCACTCGGTTTTTCTTCGCTCATACCCTGTTTCCAGTCCGGTTATGCATGACGGCTTCGCAAAAAGGCCGGATGCTGTGTCGTGCTGCATCCCTCGTCGTTGCGGCGTACGTTTAAGTACGCCTCACTCCTCGGGATTTGCACTCCTCGCCTGCGGCCTTTTTTCGAAGCCGTCCATATGATGGACTTTTTGCGAGGCCATCATGCATGATGGCCTCGCAAACAGTCAGGAAGTCTCTGTCGAGTCGCGGGGTGACTGGGGAACCTTTTTCGCTGCTGCGAAAAAACTCAGCCGCCCGATCTCGTAGGATCGGACGGATGGCCAGACAGCAAACAGAGGCTGTTTGAGTCGCAACGGCTTGCTTTTCATTCGATATTTCGATCCAGTACGTCCGTCCGATCCAACGATCTCCGGCTGCTTTA
The DNA here is from genome assembly GCA_040755275.1 of Thermodesulfobacteriota bacterium. Taxonomy (GTDB): domain Bacteria; phylum Desulfobacterota; class Desulfobacteria; order Desulfobacterales; family Desulfatirhabdiaceae; genus Desulfatirhabdium. The sequence goes on from JBFMBE010000037.1 coordinate 23,610, forward strand.
AACACGTTTTCGCAGCAGTCTCAAAAGGCTTCCCCAGCCACCCCGCTTACGCCCGGCATTTCCCAAAAGCACGGGAAAAGCGACTTTTTGCGACTCCATCATGCATGTGATAGCTTCAGCCCCAAT
>JBFMBE010000038.1:0-23711 GCA_040755275.1 Thermodesulfobacteriota bacterium
GTCTCAATCCCCTCAAGGCGGGGCAAAGGTCCGGACCTTAGATTTCAAGCCAATTTTTAGGGAATAATTTTTAGGCCAAACCCATTTTTTAGCTTTAGGTATTTGATACATTGGGAAGAATTTCTATGTCAAGAAAAAGTTTGAAGATGCCCCAAAAAATAGGGGTGACTTTGCAGAAAACAACCATCAAAAATACGATAACCACAAGATATAATATAAAATACATGATTTGTAAAAGTTTGAAGATTCTTTTCGATTTTCCCCAAAAACGGGTATCTTCAAACTTTACAAATTTGGAATTTTATAACAAACTGAAATCAAAGTCTATTTTGTATGGACCTAATGCCCAATTTTTTGAAAAGTTTGAAGATGCTCCAAGGTCAACCGTAATAAAGAGGTATCTTCAAACTTTTTCATATGAATCGTATCGTGTTCAAATTACATTATATATAATAAATACAGCAAGATTTTAAAAACATCGAAAAATGGAAAAGTTTGAAGATACCCCCCTGCATCGAGCCAATATTCACGATCCCAAGCCACCCGTTGCCAGCAAACCACTTGCCAATGAAGAGCCGTCTATTTCAATTCTGCTACCGTCTTGTTGTAATCTCTTACCTCGTCAGCGAGCGCACTCCGATGATATTTCCATCGCCATCCCGCACACAGGAAGGTCCTGTGTCCGGACGAACCAAATCTTTCCTATTGGGCAATGCGTTAATGACAAATTGAGATACGATATAAACTGTTTCTTCATCTTCTGGCGGCAAGTTCTCCACTTCTCCGTACGATGTCTCGACAAAAGGAACACCGTCGATGTCTCCCCTGGGAAGAGCAATGGTTTGCACCCGAGCAGGAACGCCTGTCGGCGGAATTGTACGAAAAAATTTCCCCGTCTCATCAGCAATGTTAATGTCATGTGGGGTTAGATTGACCAGCTTCATATACGAATTTTTCCTTCTGCTGTTTTGGGAAAGCTCATGATAAAACCGGCGCCGCTTTGGCCGTCATGGGTATGATCTTGGTAACTCAGGTCTCCTCCATATAATCCAAGAATCATCCGACATAGGTACAACCCAAATCCGCGTTGACCACCTGCCCTGGCAGAATAACCGTATTCAAAGATTTTTGCACGATGTTCTTGCGGAACACCTCCCAAATTATCGAAATAAATGACTCGCTCGAACGTATCGTCCGAACTTTTTTCGAGACCAACGGTTACGTCCTTACCCGCATCAGTAGCCGTATCCCAATATTGATCGATGGTATTTTTAAACAGGTTAAACAGAACGTGATTCATCAATTCCGTTGGAGGTGCATTGTCAATCATGATATTCTCGGGAATATTTTTGGTAAGGTTGGAAGGCATAAATCTCGGATTCGTTACCTGATATTCATCGACAACAACTGTCAGTAGTTCGGACAGATTGCATCGAGCTGGCACCGGAAGGTTGCGCCTTTCTTTACCCAAAACCGATATAGCTTCGATGGCTCGCCAGGCGATTTTGGCACTGTTTTCTTTAGATTGTTTCAACGGGTCTATCAAATCATGCTTGATGGCGCGAAACATGACCCCCTGGCGAATCAGTTTTCCGATTGCCTGTTGTATCTGATCTAAATTATTTACATATGTTGCACCTACATTTAAGATGTTACTTCGAACATCTTGATTCCACACCTTTTCAAAAAGTTGATCTTCACAGGACAGTTTGGGGTCGGAAAAATCAATACCGTAATCTTCTAAAAGCGTGGGAATCAAATCCGACATTGGAAAAAACGGAACCCCAAGCAAGCTGTATTTTTCTGGTGGTAGTTGATGGACGAATGGCTTCTCCCATCTTCCATCTGAGGTCAACACATGAGACAAGCGAGGAACGGCGGGCGATTTGGATTCATCCATTCTCTCAAACATCATTGCTGAAACCATCGTGTAACCGGACATTGTTTTCCGACCACCGGCCATAGAAATATGCACTTGGGAATAATGGCCTTTGCGAACCAGTTGGCTTAAGCAATGGTGCATCCCGAACAACATGCATTGAAAACAGCGATTTTCTGTATCGGTTCGGATATCAGTCAATATTTCCTGGGTATCGATGTTCAAGAGAGGGATAGCTACGAAACGAATATTCGGAAAAACGATCCAATCTGTCGGTTCATATGGCTCTTTTGCTTCCTTTGGAAAGGATGTAGCAAGTCGATATTTCATTAAAAAGGTTACCTTCTCCTGAATATTGCATATGTCAAAGAGCTTCGACATCCAAGCGTCCTTATCCGTGCAATCCTTGGGCAAGATCTTTTGAACGTAGACAATATCGGTGTGTAGCACATAAACATCCAGATAAAAATCACTCGAGACATTTTGAATCTCCGTTTTGACATCCGCCTGAATACCCAACACATTATTCCACTGGATGCCTTTTTCTCTTTCAAGCCACAACCAAATCAAGGCATCTATGGTTTCGGTGACAATCGATCCGGTCATCCCCAACGGACATAGAAGCGCCAACGGTTTCTTTTGGTCAGATGACATGATAACTCCCTTCTCAAAACATTCATTATCATCAGAACATTATCGAAATTGCACACGCATGATCTCTGCATGAACGGCATCCCGAAAAGCCATCGGGTTTGCGATGAAGTGGAAACGCTCTATCGTTCCTCCGCTGCCTACCACCTGAATTGAGGAATACCCCAGAATTCTTCCCGGTATATCCTGATCAACCAGAATGCTTTCAACCTGAGGGAGAATGATTTCCTTGGATTTTCTCCAGATCAAGCCTTTCTTTAGGATCACACGTCTGTTTGTGACGGCAATTTCGGTGGTCCAGTATTCGATCAAATTGATTATGCCGCTTAATATGGCGGCGACAAGAAAAATACCTGCGATCACTTTCAAGAGTTTCTCTAGGGAAGGGTCGTGAGGCGCATGGCCGTACAGAAACAAGGCGATGGCAACGAACAGGATGGCAATGGACTTGAAGAAAATGATCCAGTGTAAATGTACTTGCTCGACAACTGTTTCACCAGGCATCAACGATCTGCTGACATAGGACATGATAAACTCCTGTCTGAATACAATGCCATTGGACATCTGCCCTGACGCAGGGTGGGCCGGCAAAGGTTGCTTCAGCGACTTCCATCCAGCGGAACGTAGCCTCGTTGCAGGAGGGATTATCGTAAAACGGTAGCAGGGAATTCCAGCTATCGCCTTGGAAAGCGACCAGTCCCGCGTTTGATCGAATTCCGCTTCCTATTCGACAGGAAAAGCGGATTTCAGTTCGCCCAGACTTTTATGCGCGGGGCCAGTCGATCTTGGTCGGCGGTCGTTGTTTAACGAAAGATATCAGTTGGTTTTCGTGCCACGAATCAGCCACCAGAGAAACCGAAACGGTGCAAGCAAAACAGCAGCCAAAATCTGGACCAAGGTCCCTTCGGTTCGTTTTCTTCCGAATACCAGGCTCGCTGCATATAGGATGAACACGCCAATGGCTACAGCATAAGCCCAGGACGGCAGACTTTGAAGAAAAGATCGTACAAATGGTCCCAATAAAGCCTTCAATAACACCCCGCCGAATATTGCCAGGGCAAGCTTGCGGAACCCAATGATCATCAAGAGCCCTGAAAAGGTCAAAAGGACTGGATAGAAAACCTGCGGCATCATCATCCATAATAGTTTGTCCATAAGACACTTACTCTTTATTCAAATGGTTATGAATAGTCTCAACAAATTGTCGAAAGATACTCGCGAAGAATTTGAATCTGTGGTTCCGGGGCGCTTTCCCAGTCACTATTTTCCAGCCTTGTCTGTAGCACCGTATCGCTCGGATTCGATTGGTTTTCCATTGCCAGACATTTGAGAACGGCTTCCTTCATTCCGTTTCCTTTCAATGTGGGAGACACCAGAACACCCAACAGTTGATTGATGAGGAGGATGTTGCCGCCCATTGTAATGGGCGCCTTCCCCTCGTATCCTGGATGCGTCGGATAATGGCCGGCTGCAAAGGCACTCAAGATACCATCCGGTGTATGCGTTGCTTGATTGTAGCAGTGAAACCGACATCCGGATGGAATATGTGCTGCTGAATCGGCGTCGCAAAGAACGGAATTGATGATATAAGAAGCGTTGTTTTGATATTTTTTCCAAAGAGCGGCAACGATAGAGTATCCCTCGCTGACATCGTTTGAAAGGATCAAATCGATGATGAATATTGGTCGGACTTCTTCGGCATCCCAACGAGGCAGATGATTTAGAATTTTTTCCGGGCATTGGATGACATGATTTAATCGATTTGGCTCTAAATATCCAAAGCGATCCATGTCTACGCCGTTTGTTGCGAGGAATGCTCTCATTTGATTGATGTTGCGCAACTGATCGTCGATCATAAAAAAGTGAAATGTCATATTCATTGGATCCTTTCTCTTGGATTGATCAAGAACCGTTATCATGAATTCAAACAATATGGACGGCTTCGCAAAAAGGCCGGATGCTGTGTCGTGCTGCATCCCTCGTCGTTGCGGCGTACGTCTAAGTACGCCTCACTCCTCGGGATTTGCACTCCTTGCCTGCGGCCTTTTTTCGAAGCCGTCCATATGATGGACTTTTTGCGACGCCATCAATATTGGCATTCATTCGGAAACGTGAGGGTGTTGTTGTTTCAAATATCGATAAGCGCTTAAGGGACCACATTCCGTTTGAAAATTTTGAACATAGAGGTGTTCCGCACGAAGCCCCATCAATTCATAAAATTCATGGGCCATCTTCAATTCACATGGTTCCAGTACACACTGGATGATGTCGAATAACATGAACGCGCTTGGATGAAAGGAATGATAAACACAGAATACCCTTTCAAGCATCCTCCTGCCCTCCCGTTGGTGGACTCGGGCAAAGCTTGGCCCCATGCCTTTGTCGCTGTAACAACAGCCTCTATTTGACTCAGGTTCTATGAAGTTCGGTGGTATTTGGGCGCCATCTTTGTCGATTATTGTTTTCGGAATGAACCCTGTTTCCCGCTTACTGCACAATTCCTTCTCTCTGGCGTTTTCACAGATTTTCCGCCAAATTTCCTTACATACAATTTTTACGGCATCATTTGACGGATTATCGGGCAGCATCCAACTCTTTTCATTCATATTCACTACAGAAACGCTATTCTCCCGTAGAAGACGCCAAAACGCTCGGCTGATGTTTCGGGCTTTCTCTTTTAACCGATGTATCGACTCGTTGCGCCTTTGCAGTTGAAACCCAGCCAAAGAGCGCGGGGTTGATGATGCCGATGCCGACCTGGCCGGAGCAAAACGCCTTTGCAGTTGAAACCCGGCCAAAAAAGAGCACCAGGCGATCAGAACATCCAATTTGCACATCAAACCGACTCTTCCATGAGCGGAAGCATTCCGAAGATTATTGCACAAAAAACCGAAAACGACCGGACTTGTGGATTGCGGAATTTGCTGATTCTCTTCATAGAATGTTTTGATGGCGACCGCAGCTTGACCGAGTGGTGTGTGACCCAACCGCCTTCCAAGCGGTGTTGCCGCATCTTGAATTCCAAGAAGGATGTTTTGGAGTGGGAAAACGTCAAGGTGCAATTCCCTCAACACTTCGATCGCCTCATAACTCGGAATCAAGACATCCGCCCAAAGCATGGCGCTTCGGATGGTGCGGAAAAAGGATACGGTAAAACCGACTGGATCGGGGTCGTCCGTCAAGGTTTCTTTGGTGATAAATTCCGTTACGCCAAACCGCAGGCTTGAACTCGCCCTGTCGGCCCGCTCGGAAGTGGTGAACATCAACACCGGAACCACAGGTTTCCGGTCGAATGCATAATCCAACAGATACAGCCCCCATGCTTTGTTGCCGTAATCTTCTTGGATCCGAACCTGTTGTTCCGTTGGAATATTGTCGAAATACAGATCCAAAAGTACCAGATCGGCCTTATCGATCTCACTTTTTACTTTGTTCAAATCAAAAGGTTCGGACATCACCAAGACACTTGCCCCGGATAAAGCGAGCTCGACTGCCACTTTCCAAAGCTCGGGATGGTCATCGATCAGGAGAATTTTTTTGCCTTGCATGGTTGCTCGTGCGGATCGAACCAGCTCATGAGTCACAATTGGAACGTTCTTTTTTAAGGAGACGATATCCTGAATCACGACATCCGGATATCCAATCGTTTCCAGGATATCCTTTGCGCCTTTTCGATAGAATTCGAAATCAATTTCGCCGAGACGATACATGCCTTCGAGAAGGCATAGCGGTCCTACACCACTGATGGCCTTGAAGTCGTGAATTTCATGCCTTTTCAACCCGGTGCGGATCAGATGTTTCAGATGGAACGTTGGAAAGGGTATATCTAACGAGGTATTGTGCGTGATGTTGCGAGAAAGGGCGAGCGTTGCCTGATTGAAGTCGGGATCGCCATCCTTCATCCAACTGAGGTATTCGTGGATGCGGGCCATACACGCATGGGATGCACCGAATGCTTTCCAAGACGCAATGGGCCAACGTTGGAAGTCGGCAAGCGGGTCGTCAGCACGTTGAAACGTCATCCAATCCATTGTGTGGCATACATATCGAAAGGCCCAACACTCCCGTTTTCTGGCGATACGATCAAAGACTGTACGCAAGCCGATCAACAGGCACGGTGCCATTGAAAATCCGACTGTATTCTTTTGTCGAAGTTGTTTGACCTGTTCTTCGCCCCATGTCCAGTCATTTGGGCCCGGACAGTTGTCATCCACGATCAGAAAGACAACTTGTCTCTCGTTCAGAGATGCTCCCTGTTCCAAGGCTTGGATCGCCTCATCGATATTCGGGTGAACTTGAATGTTTCGCCCCGGTCGCTTACAGCGACCTTCAATCGCTTCGAGGAATCGTTGGTCCTGTATTTTGTCCTGGATTATAATGGTGAGGATCATTGATTGCATGGGGTTGTCACTTTCATTGCTCCATAGCCTGTAGCGGTTTTTGCGCCGAATCCCAACCAATCGCAGGCATAGTTGAAGGCTTCGTCCAGAAGGCTATTCCAGTCGGGTATCCACCGCCACAACGCATGATTCGTATGACGGCGCCGAATCCGGAAAACGAAAGTCGCCCCTTCCCTTAGCACCAGAAAGAACACCGGCTTGGGTTGCTCGGCATCGTGGGGCGTTTCCCCTCTCTGATAGTAATTGCTGTGATGCGGATTGAGGATATCGACATCGAGCTGGGCTTGAGCGTCTGGAAAAGCGTCTTCGAATTCCAACAAGCCCTGCCAGTGGATGTTGGGGCGTCTGTCATCTGCATTTTGGGGTCTCAATGACCGGATCCATGCCTTTTGGGACACCGGAGGGGGATCCAGATCGAGGGCTTTCAACCAATCCGCGAGGATGAGGTCGCTCGCATTTTTGATCGTTTCGATCAATCGCTCGAAAACCCCTTCCCACATGCTGCCCTTGACCCGATCCTTAGGTTGCAACAGCGGGCAGGTTTCGTCAAAACCAAACATGACCCACACCAAAAAGAGCGTCCAGGGACTTGACCCGCCTGAAATGGCAAGCTCCTCTGCGGCTTTTCGCATGACGCCTTTGAAACCGGAGGCGGCAAGGTAGGGGATACCGTAGGGCAACAGAAAAGCGAATCCGTTTTCGATGGGATGGGGATTTCCGGTTCCTGTGAGCAGCGGAGCCGTGAGTTCGGCTTGCTTTTTCCAGCCGCTGGGATCGGCAACAGCCTCCTGCCGGGCCGCCAGTGCTTGCAGCATCGCTTGGGCTGCCCCCCCTATGCGGGCGACAGCCTTCAGGGCCAAGTGTTTGGTATTTTTTATCGGTACGAATTGAGAAGTGATTTGGCTCCGATTATTGTTGATATCCTCCTGGAAAAATGACCAGTTCCCCGCATCCTTTTCCCGTTCTATTTGTCTCTTGCGTTGTTTATCCTGATATTCATATTCTGATCTGCCAATATCGGCAAGTCCATGAAAGTATAACGTAAACAAATGCCCTGGCGGCGTATCGTTTGTATACCGGGACATCTGGTGCACGTCGTAATGATCACCCAGGAAGGGATGGAGGTAGCCGGGAACGGCGCGACGTGGAAATTCGAAATCGATTTTCTGCATTGAATGCTCCTTGTAGAAAGGAAGAACATTGATGTTTGGAACTGGACGCTTCTCCTTACCGGGGAAAGTCATGGTTCATCTTGCCTGTTCCTTCGGTGAGAGGGCGTGTTCGAAAATCTCGTGATGCACAACCATACATCGACCCCACACAGAGTTCGGGAAGAGCGAAGAATCCTTTTTTAGTCAAGCCAATGGCGGGATGTTTAAGCCCGGGATTGAAATCCAGGGCTACGGGCCGGCCTTTTTGCAGGTATATTATGGGTGGCCCCGATTCGCTGCTACAAGGTTTGCGACAGAAAGCGAATCCATTTCAGAATCGCAAGGGCTTCCTCCGTTGCCCGCTGATAATAGGCCGAATCACCATTCGAAAGTCTGGTGATTGCATCCCTGTAATTGCCTTGATTCGGCTGGAGCAATCCAACACCAGGATCCGCGAACCATTGGACGATGTCTTGAATCAATCGTCTGTGTTCGTCTTTGTCCTTGCCTTTCAGAAAAGCCAGGGTCTGCATCAGCCCGTTGCTCATGATGAGCGCCGGAAGGCTTTTGGCAAGATTCTTGTATTCTCTTGCGGGTGACCGATGCTGAAGCTGATTCCAAACATATTGCGCCCGAATCTGATCGAGGGTCATCATGACCGGCCTCCTTCTGTGGGAAGCTCCTGTTGTTGCGAAGGTACAGGGGTATTCGTCGGGTTCTGGACGGCCTCGACAATGGGGGCCTCATCAACACCCTGTTGTTGGGGATGTTTATCGGAATACATCGGCTTGGCGAAGCCCACCAGAATCCGCCCCCTGCCCGTTGTGGCATCACCGCCGATCTGAACGGTTTTCCGGTCAAATGCAGCGACGACTTTTTCCATCACTTTCTCCGAGTTGAAGTGTTCCTGTGTTCTTTCGGATCCTTTTTTCAGCCGTTCTTCCGACGCCATCACCAGTCCGGCCATCAAGGCTTCTGGAGGCAGGTTTTCGGTGAAAAACAAGCCGCCCTCATCAGAAGTTCCACTGATATCGTTGATGCGTACATGGGGCTCGATGAGGGTTGCGTTTCGGGCGAAATAGGTGAGCTGATCGTCGGAAACGAGGACCAAGTCCTTCTGAAATTTCCGTTTGAAAAATTTCCAAGCTGGATCGTTTGGAAAAATGCTGGCGGAAATCCATGTTGCGATCGTTTTCAACCGCCTCTTTTCCGAATCCGTGGTCAGCGGCGTAAACGTGAAGCTTTCGAGAACCAGTTTTCCGTTGTTGTTTTGACCTTGCCCTGCAATGCGGGTGATCAGTTGATCGTTGATCACCACGGCTTGGTTATCCTGCGGGGTCGGAATGGGGTTTCGGTCCGCTTCTTGCGGTCTTGCAGCCGTTGCGGTATCCGTCATGACGGACTGGGCGGCGGAAGCTTCTGGGATTGCAGCCCCTTCACCCTGCTGCAATGTTGGCTGAGGTGGATCAGGAAACGGAACGCCGGCTATAGCGGCCAGGCGTAACAGCCGCTGCAACAGTAACGGCGATGTGACATACACATACACGCCTTTTAGGCTCCGCACCGGAAAGGCGACCAGTTGGGCGTCCGTAAAGCTGACAGCGCCCGCGTGATCGGAGGCGTCCCGATCGGGTCCAAAGATTCGATTGACGAGCGACTCTGAGTTCCATTGATTTTGGGCTTCGTCTCGGAATGCTCCTTTGATGCCTGATGAGGCGTAACTCGGGTGTTCGGTGTGCCGTTCCCGCTGAATGGGATTGTCGATCACACCGAGGGCCTGTCCAGCCCCCATGTGAACAGGTGTCACCGCGTAGTAAAATATGAGTCGTTGAGATGTGAACATGTTTTCCTCCAGCGTTTGATATTTGTGGAAAATCAGGCTGGAACGTCTTCTGTCGAAGAACGGACCATTGTCGGGCTTGTACCGTCGCTGGGATTCCATTGTCCGAACCACACCCGGTTCCAGCCTTCATGCCGTCGCTCCATCAGGGGATGGTCAGAGGCAATGGCTTCCCAAAGCCCTTTTTCCCAAAGCGGTTTCAGTTTTTCCGTATCACCGGAAATCACCCGAAACCAGTAACAGCTTCCTGCAGCGGCGATGCGATGAGCGGGTTTGGGTTGGTGCTTTGCAATGTCCCACCCCGAAACAACACCCGGTTGGGGAACACTTGCTGCAACCAGTTCGGCTGTTAGACCGTCAAGTTCGAGGATATGGTCTTTCTTGACGACTGGCGGCATGACCCCATCTGGAAAAAGCCCTGCAGTTGCCAGTATCATCCGGAATCCCTTCCAGCCCGCCTGGGGTTGACCGAATGTCGCCATTGCATCATGATCACTTTGGGAAAGCTTCTGGATTCGGGCGCCTCTCCCGTCTCCCCCCAGCCGGACCAACCCGTTCGAAGGTACGTTTCTCCCCGAAAACCCGGCGATGAGCCAAACTCCAGCGTTCAACGAAACGGCATCCGTCGTATAGATGGCGCCTTCCTCGACCGTTCGGGAGGAAGTGCCTATAGCAATACCGAGTCGCGGATCGTTCTGCCAAAAACAACCTGCCGGCATCAGGTGGTCGGAAGAAACGGGCGTTTCAGCGAGGTGGGCCTTCAGCCCATCGAGATCGATCCATATGTTGCCAACGGGTTTTTTTCGCTCCGATACCGGCAAAATGCACAAGTATGGGAATGCCGCACTGCAGCAGGCTCCATTGCTTGGCTTCGGTTTCGCTTCGAGAGCTTTCGCTTCAAGCCCTCCCCCATCCGCCTCCATGACCACAAGATCCGCCGGTGTTGGAAACCAAATTCTTTCCTGTTTCAGCAGCCCCAAATGGGTAAGTCCGAAATCCTCTCCGAGGCATTGCTGGAGGATGTTCAAGGCCTGATCTGGTCGTCGTGTAACATCACCAAGACGGTTGTTGTCTGCCAGCGCCCTCGATACCACAGCACCTGTCACCACGGAAGGCCATGGCGGCATCAGCCCCATGCCGTGAACCCCGCCGCCAAACAGCCGGTTACCGCGGAACATCCATACATCGAGTGGTTCAAACGTTAGAAACGTCGCCATGAGCTTATCCTTCCGTTTCGATCCATCGGCCTTCACGCGCCAGAAATTCCGCAGTCAGTATCAGCGTATGCAGCCATTCATGCCCTGCACGGCCCGTGGTGTCGGTGCCATCCCTTTTTCGGGCAGCGGCTTCCAAACGTTCCGGCAAATCACCGATTTCCGCATCCGGGCCTTTCGACTGCCGACTGAACTGGTACCGCAGCACGCCCGACAAGGCTCCGGGAGAGGCTGGCAGCTTGGGAAGTATGTCTTCAAGAATGTAGGCAGTCCTTCTCGAAATATCCCGGGCAAAGGATTTTCGAAGGTCGAAAAGAAGGCCCATGTCGCTCTCACTCCAAGGTGTGTCGAGCCCCCACTTGCCGATGAAATGATGCGTTCCGCCCGACCGCTTCATCACGGTAATGCAGAAAGCGTCCCGCCCGCCGTCGTTCTTTGCCTGGCTTTCGGCTGCATAGAGTGCGCCGATCACTCTGCCGAGGGGGGCCTGATGATGGGCGATCACGGCTCCCATGGAAGCAGTGGCGTATTTTCCCATCAGTCGAAGGATGTCTTTTCGATCGCCTTCGCGACGGATCACAAAGCCGCTTGACAATTCGAGACGGTCTGCTTCCGTATTCAGGGCGCTCCAGAAGGTCTGTTGGTCTACCCCTGCAGGCAGCACCCCCGAAAAGGCGCATCGCAATGTTGTCATGACTGCAGGAAGGTCATGAACCGCTACCATGGCCAGGATGTCTTCTCCTCCTGCGAAGATGAGCTTGCCCATGAACATTTCTTCGACGACGGTGCGGGCCAGATACAGAGCAAAACTGTTCAGTGCCGTCGATACAGCTTGATGATATCCGGGAGACACGGGACGTCGGGCGGAACGGTACGCATCCAGCGCTGCAATGCCCGCCAACGATTGCCGCAGCGTGGAATGAAACCGGGTTTCGAGTGCACCGGCATGCATTTCTCCGGCAAGCCAAGCCCCCATCCGGTCGCCATCCATCAGAATCAGGGCGTAATAGGTTTCCGGTTTGACGCCCAGCAAATCCACAAGATACGCAACAACGGCATCCCGATCCTGGTCGGTTTCAAGGGTATCCAGGAGAGACGGAAGTTTTCGGTAGAATTCCACGTCTTGGGGGTTGCGATTGGCGACCTTAAGTTTGCGGTACAAGCTTGCAGGAAGGGCGGAACCCTTTAGCTCGGGGCTGGATGAGATTCTTTGTTGGAGGGCACACAAGGAAACCGCCTTTCTCTGAAGCTGTTGCATCACTTCATCGGGTTGCCCTGCAGCTTCTTCACTTTCCCGATGCAGATGGTGCCGGATGGACGTCGATACCGCCATGGCGTGGGTGGAAACGATATATCGGTGAACGTCGTCCAGCTTTGGAATGCTCATGACGGCTTCCTGAACGACCAGCCGAGGCCACACTCGTTTGAGGGTGCACCGAGCGCATAAAAATTCCTTTTCTCTGACGAGTGATGGTGCGCGTTGGGCTGCCTTCGGCCAAGGAGACTCTTCGCCGCGTTGGCCGATAGGAGCAAAAATGCCGCTTGGTTTTGTGGGATCGCCACGGTCCGGCGTGAGCCATTCCCATTCACCACACAGCGTGCAACGATAGCCTTCGGATCGATTCCCGGAAAATGTCCGACAGCTTTTGGCGGCTGCAGTCAGACGTTCAAGAGCCTCGAACAAATGGGGATAGGCGATGCCTGGATTCGGGCAATAAAATTGTTCTTCATGAATGGAGATCGGTTCACGGAAAACCTCTTCGCCAGGATGGGATGTTTCGCCCAAAAACGATATCAGGGATTGGAGCGAATCATCGTTCAGCGTTGTACCGTCTTTCGTAGCCAGCCGCCACGGCACGATGGCCCAGTGAATTTCCGGAAAATCCTTCAGTTGGGCCTCCATCTGCTCCGCTGCTTTCCCAAGAGAACTCTTGCCTGCTGCTCCTAAAATTTCCAGAAAAGCGTTTTTCGCTTGGATGGTTACCCAGTCGTGTAAATGTGTTTCAATCTTTTCGACAACCGTTTTTGCATCCTGAGCGGGGACAATAGCGACAAACCGGTTGGGCAGGGTGGCGATGAACAAGGGGTTGGCATCGGTGGTTTCTTCCATCCAGGATACCGTATGAGACTTCGGCCAGTCTTGACCCAATTTGCGATACAACCAAAAATCGGCATGAGGCACGCCGTGAAGATTCGGAAACAGCATGGCATCCGGCCCGTATCGATTGCAAATAATCTGAGCAGCCTCCCAGGCGATTCTGGAAATGAAATGGGATCCCGCCCAAAGGTCCGATACGCTTCTGGCTTGAGCGATGAATCCTTGAACGGGGCCGAAACTCATGAGCAACAGCGCTGGAAGGCCGTTCGGATCCGCAGCCATTGCGCCGGCCATCGCCGATGTGAGGGTCAGGGATTCCCACACGGTATGATCTGGACTGCGCATGTCGGTTGGATATTGTCTCCACAAGGACCCGAACCCCTTCTGAAGTACGTCAGGAGCAAACCGCCAAATCCGCAGAAAGGTATTTTCCCAGTCGATTTCCGTTGATGTTTCAACAATCAGACTTTCCAGAGTTGGCTTGTCCTTTTGGGAATCCGGCCTGGCTGGTGGTGGCTCCGATAAAGATGTTGCCGAAGCCGCATCGGAAGCAGCCTCAGGTGTTGTTTGGAGTACATTTGCGGAAGGGCAGAGGATCCGATCGAACGGTATCGCTTCGCCCGTCAATGGATGAACGATCTCGGGCCGGGATTCCGCGGAAAGGGAAATCGATTGCGGGACAGGAACACGGTCCGCAGCCTGCGCCCATTGAATCGCTCGTTCCAGCGTTTTATCCATTGTCGGCTTGTCCGGACAGTCGCGCATTGCTTTTTCGATCCGGCCGCGCAGGGTTTGAAAAGCCGCCATATCCTGCCGAACCCAGCACAGCACTTTGGTTTGCCACATCGTCTGCGTCGTCATTGCGCTCTCCTTAGGGCAGGCGGGTGAGAAGTGTGTCCAATTTCGCGTGGATTGCTTTCCATACCGAAATTTCTCGGGTGGACAATGTACGTTGATCTGTCGCATCGAGACGACCTTTCAAGGTATCCGGCATCCCATGTGGCAGATGGACCACAAGCCCCCGAAATTTTCGTTGGCCGTTATTATTCTGAACGGGTAACACTTTGAACCGGATCTGGTTGGCGTTCCGCGAGTCAAATCCCCAAGCATTGAGAATGTGGCGGGTAATGGGATATGCGATGATCTGACGGTTGCACAAGTTCGGATGAGGGCCGCCTCCTTGAAAATGGAACTGGGTCCGGAAAGCGATTTTCACTTCTGCAAGTTTGTCGATAACCTCTGCGAAAGAGTTGCAGGGTTCTGTACACCAGATAAGCAGCCCCTGATTATCCTTTCCGATGGCATGACACCAGTCTTCATGGAGTGCCAGGCTCCAGCAAGACGCGAATCCATCCAGGTAACAGCGGGCGCTTCGATCGGAAGGATTGAAAAAATCCGCTGCCTGAATCAGATTGGAATCCGACTGCTGGTTCCTTCCGCTTGCGTTCGGTGTCATCCAGAAAGACCCCCACCCGTTCCGGGAACGTCCGCCGATGGTTCCGAACAGGGTCATCAGTTGGATGACATCTTCCATTTGGGATGAACAGGTATCGGGAAACCGGATCCGCAAGAGGTTCGCTTCTCCGGGTTGAATGGCGCATGCATTTTTTAATTTGTCTGGCGGAGCTACCGGACCGTATCCAAGATACAAGGAGGATTTCATGGGCTGGGGTACTTCAACTTCAGGATGCACAATTATATTAAAGTGGTATTTTCTGAAATGGTCTCTATCACAGGTTCCTTTCCGCCATGTTTCCAAACGAATAGCGATCCGACTTTTCGTCGAAGAGCTTCCGGCGTCCGCAGCCGAACCGAACAGGGTGCCTTCAGCGTCTCTCATATTGGCAATAGCAGGAAACAATCCTTGACGGATCTGATCGTTCCACCAGACGATCCGCCACCATTCCCTGAGGGCAGCTTTAAAAGGCGGGGTGCGCCATCGGCCGCATGGATCCGCTCCGCCAACAAAACCCGGTGTGATGAATTCGATACGATATTCCCGATGTTGCATGAGGCTGCTCCTTCGGCATATGTGTCGTTTGAGGATCGGGGTATCCAGCCATTCTCGGCAGATCCAACCGAGCCGGATCAAACATGATGAAGTCGCAAAAAGTCGGGCAGTTGCTGTTGAGCCACATGGCGAAGCAACCGCCTTTTTCGCTGCATCGGATGAACTCAGCCGCCCGAGCTCGTAAGGGCCGGGCGTCCGGGCAGTCATTCGATACGGGCCATTCAAGTGCAACGGGTTGATTTTCTAACCATTGTGCGTTACTGAACGACGCCCGGCCCAACGATCTCCGGCGGCTTCTAACAAGCATCCGCTGCAGCATCAAAAGGTGGTTGCCCCGCCATGCTCAGGCCCGGCAATGAACCAAATCCGGGTAACTTCGACTTTTTGCGACTTCATCAATCATCAGAAACAAACGAAGAATCCTGAGAATGTTTCACCCAAGCCGCACCCTTTCTTTGGACCGGCCATTGAGGCATTTGTTGAAAACGGCTCCCTTGACTTTCCTCCTGAATGGGGTTGAATGGTTTCCTTGTGGATCAAGTCCATAAAAGTCTCAACAAAGCTTCTTGGGTTCCTTGACTACATTATTGAATTTTGATTCCGATGCCGCCGATCAATAGGGTATCTTGTCAGCGATACGTTGAAGTGCATCCTGAATAGGAGGTGTTCGGGATGCGGAACAAAATTCACCATTCAGAACCTTCTTCAATTCACGAATCTCTTCTCGAAAATGCCCCTGAAAATGCTTCGTCGAACTCAATATTTCGCAAACGGTAACGAGATCCCCCTTGATATCCGCTGCATTACCGGTGAATAAATTATGCAGCGCTCGACGAGAGCGAATCGATGCAGCCAGCAGACGAAACATCGGAGCGTCATTGTCCTGAAGAAATGATAACGCCCTTGAAATTTTTACTGCTCCCGCTTCGACAGAATCGACGATCCAGTCTATGAAGCCCCCATAGGCAGTTGCCAGTGCTATGGCATAGTGGTTAATTTCAGAATAATGACTCAGGATTGTTTCGGCTTCACAATGACAACGAACGGCTGTCCGTTTTGTCCCCTGAACGGCCCTGCGATAAAGCCCTTCCATCCAAAAATAATGCAAAAATTGCAGGTTCAGCCGTTGCTCTTCAGGCTGAAGTTTCGACAAATGGCGAACGGCTGTTTTATAAGCGCCGGCAGCTTTTTGGGCATTACCCCATCGCATGTAAATCTGGATCAGATAACCATAGTTCCGATGAATCTCCCTGATTCGCATCTTCCGAATCGCTTCCTGTTGCAATCGTTCGGCTTCCTCAAACCGATGCCGAGCCAGCTCCATCTGGCTCCAGGAGCTGATGTTAAGGGCCTTCTCGTAATCGAGCCTTCTCAATTGTTCTAGTTCCTCAGCGATTTCCCGATGCAGGATTTCGGCTTTCTGGTATTGAAACATGTCCTTCAGCATCACCGCAAATTGGATTCGACTGCGATAATATTGCTCCGGCGGAATCAAACCGGAATGCTGCTTATAGAATCGTCGGGCATGCTCCAGATCCTTCAGCGCCCGATCGATTTCCCCTTTGTGACACCAAGCACATCCACGACGCCAGTAACCATAAAACAGCGCGGAAATCTGTTGGTCTCTCGCAATAGTTCTTCTTTGCGGGGAATCTTCGAGGTAGTGAATCAAATCCGTAGATTGTTTAATAGCGGCGTCCAACAGATAGCCAATGTAGAGAGACTCGATGTTTTGCTTAGCCGCATCGATATCAATGGTGTTTGCAATCCGAGATGGATGCACAGATTGCGGGAAGACGAAACGCAATGCCGTGTCAAGATCGGATACGCGACAAATGTTGATGTGGCTCGGAACATCCACCGGAAATTGTTGCTCATTTGCAACATACAACCGGCGAATCCACCAACCTTCTTTCTGAATGGCTTCCAGTTTCTCCGACCAGCCCCCGACGGGTTTGATCTTGCCGGAACGCGTCACCTCGGCTGATGCGATCAAATCGTCTGGAACATTCTGGCCGGTCATCGCTCCATACAATTGAATGGCCATAGCCAAATCCATGGATCGCCCTGTAATTGCAAGATGATCCGATCCCATCGGTCCCTCGATGGACACCCGCCAGGTCTGTGGATTCCAATTGATGAACCAACCGGTTTTCGAACGGAGCGTTTTACACACGACGGCCCCCACCCGATCCAGTAAACTGATCATTGGTTCCACCGTCGTTCCCGGCTCTTTTTCCTGAATGTACAACCAGCGGATGCACCCGAATCGCTCGACAGCCGGAAAAGCTGTCCAACCTATCTTAGGTACAGAGGAAGGATTCAAACAGACGGATGAATGTATTCCGATATCGGAAAGTGCTTGTCTGCTTTCTTTACTTAGCCATGGAAGTTGAGCAATTTCTTCGAGATGTTGCCGGATTTCAGGCCAGCATAGACGCAGGGCTTCCCGATTGGATACGGCCAATTGGACAGCCGTGTTGAAATTCCCCAATGTGAAATGATGGCAAATATCCTTCAAAAGATGCAATCGTTCCTCCAGGACGGCTTCGCAAAAAGGCTGGATACTGTATCGTGCAGCACTCTTTTTTAGAATACCGTTTATAGAATAGACTTTTTGAGAGACCATCCTCCAGGATGCGCTCGCAAAAAGTCGCCATCCTTCATGAAGGATGAAAAGAAGCGCACTTTCCCTTGAAAGAACTTTCCGCATCGAGAATGACTACGAAGAACATGAAGCTTACCCCCCATAAAACTCGGGTGTGAAGACGCGTTCCTCTCCATCCAATATCAGCCGGATTTCCATGCTGACCGGCATCTGTTCGACGTATCCGAGTCGCAATTGATGATAGGCTCCATCCGGATGATCATGACGCTCGAAAGAATAAGGCTTACCGTCCACATACACCCGATCGGGAGGAGCGCCATCGATGAACAGCCGCAATCGGATTTCTGACCGATCCTGGAGAATCCCCAGAATGGCCTTTTCGGATGTATAAAGTGTCATCGCCTCGAATGGAAGCTCGATACGGTTTCGCTCATCTGAGGCAGCAAGCGGCATTCTGCGGATCGCCATACCACAGACTTCCATACAATCGGTTCGATCTGCAGATGATTCTATAATGGTATCATTCACCAACGAATCTACAGAATATCTGAGATGAGCTGTTGCTTCGCGCTCCCGCTCCATCCATCGGCTGACCTCCGGAACGAGGGTTAGGGTATTACCTGCTTCAAGCCATCGTTTTCTGCAATCGATAACGGCAGCGTATGCATCGATCGACAATGTTCCTAAATACCTATCCAAATTAGCGGCAAGCATCGAACATTCGTTAAACACCTCAGCCAATACCGGAATCTTCAATGGATTGGAATCCGGCAGAAAGACGGAACCCAAAGGTGCTTCGGCATCTTTGTTGGTTGGCAGCAGGGTTGGGATGACCCGAATGATGTTTGTGAAGTCGAGCTTGCGGGTTTCCCCCGAATCCATCACGATGACAGGTGGTGATATGGGGACTGTAACCCCCGGCTTGCCATTGTGATCCAAGACGCAGGCCCGGGTTTTCCATATTTGCCCCTTTCGTAAAAACAGCGGTTTTAAGCAGGGGCCCTGTAGACAAGCAATAGGCTTGAAATTTTCGGAGATACGCTTGGCTGCATCCGAGAGCTCCACCGGCGCATGAATTTCCGTCAGATTCGGTTGGAGAACCAGGAAACGCTCGCGGCAATAGGCGCATTGTTCCACATTCAGGTGTTCGAAAATCCGCTTGCGTATTTCTGGATCCAATCCGCCATAGCGGTACTTCTCCATCTCACTGAATGGAAAGCATCGACGATAAGCATCCATTGGTATTCGAGAGGTTTTTAGGATGGGCATGGACCGGGTCCTTCCAGAAGCTCTGTTTCAAAAATGGTTATAAACATGTTAAATTCTTCGGGGGCCCACTGCTTCTCGGTTTGAATTTTTTTGAGGGATTCCTCTATCTTTTTCATTAGATTGCTGATTGAGGCGTTGGACTTTCCAAGTTTTTCAGCAATCATCGTTTGTTTGTATCCATAAACATATTTCAGAACGAAAACACATTTCCAGATCTCCGTCCATTGATCAATCACATCATGAGCGGATTTTTGCAGTTCCATGGAAACCCAAATATCAGACGGCCAACAGGTATAGCCAACATCTGAATCATTCGGTTCGTCATCACTCGAAGAGACA
Source organism: Thermodesulfobacteriota bacterium (assembly GCA_040755275.1). Classification (GTDB taxonomy): domain Bacteria; phylum Desulfobacterota; class Desulfobacteria; order Desulfobacterales; family Desulfatirhabdiaceae; genus Desulfatirhabdium. The sequence goes on from JBFMBE010000038.1 coordinate 19,461, forward strand.
GTCAATTCCCTAAATGGGGGAAATAGGCCATAGCATTTAGCAATGAGCTGGATGAGACTGTTCCGCCTGAACCTTCCTCCCATGGCGTTTAGCAGTGATTTCAAAAAATCCTCCATTTCGCTCTCGTTTATCCGCATCCCCCGATTTGCGTTTTCGCTGTCGGGGTAGCGCGCTTCAGGAAGCTTGAGACGGGCAGCTTGCAGGCGTAGGGATACCGATTCAACCAACTGATCTACAATGCTATCTTGATCCGGAGGCGGCTCTATTCGAACCCAGAATATCTGTTTTCCGATTTCCTCTCTCTTCGCACATTTGCTCATCAGCCGGTCCAATTGCTTGATACGTGTCCGAAGGCCCGGAGTGATATTATAAATCCTGTCATGCAACAGGTTTTCAAATGCTGTGATCACATAGCGGAACAAGTATTTATCTTCAGAAAAAGTTTGCGAACAAATCCGCTTCAATAACCCCTTTTTTGTCATCAATTCCCAACAGCTTTCCGAAAAGGTATTAAAATCAATGTGAAAAGAGATAGCATTAGAGGAAGTTCCCACACAAAGATCGTTCTCATCAGTTGAGATCCTAATCCGCCGACGATACACCGAGAAAATGACTTTATCCGTTTGCCGTAGGAATTCAGACCATTGGTCTTCGGTTGCAGTATGCTGACATATAGCGATCACGGCTTCGAGATAGCCCATTGCCAATCCACTCCCTCTTGTTTAAACGGTAAAATATCCATCCCCTTCAACCGATTTCGAGTGATCGCCGTCAATTCCCCATTCAGCATCCACACGGTTTTGAGGACCTAATCAAAAAACCTATTTGTGATTGGGCAGAGCTATCCGAAAGCAAAGGATAAACACTCTGCTACGGCAGCTTGATATGCCATCACGGGTTCGGGATACAGATGAACACGCCGATTGGGCTGGTTGAACACTGTCTTCCAACCCAGGATTCGATAGATCTGCACGTTTGACGGCTTCGCAAAAAGGCCGAATGCTGTGTCGTACCGCATCCCTCGTCGTTGCGGTGTACACTTCAATACGCCTCACAGACAGGATTTGCACTTCTTGCCTGCGGCCTTTTTTCGAAGCCGTCCGTAGGATGGGCTTTTTCCGACCCTATCAATGTTGGAAAAAACGATTCTATAAAATTCCGAAAAGAATGTTACGTTTTAAGAATCTCAAAGGGTTGAGGGTTTGGAAACAGTTGAAGAAATTCGCGTATGGCCAAATTATCTAAAAAAAGCGAAATCGCCAAACAAGAGAATATCGATCGTCATCGGTCGTGAACCGAATCACGACCGATGGTTTCTCATTTCTGACCCCGCTTGATAGTTTCAAAAACAGCGATCTCACTTGATATTGAACCCCCAGGGAAAATGCTCTTGTTTCAACAGAAAACAGGGTTTCGTTATTGGGTTTTTTGTCGATATGCCATACGTATCGATTGATGTTGAAACAGACAATTGAGATTTGACACTGAACATCGAAAAACATTCAGCGCATATGGGAGGGAAGTATCAAAGCATTTCCTCCTGTTACCGGTAAGAGGAGAATATGGATAACAATACGAAGGGGAATAAAGGATTGTAGACTGCAATATAGAATTCAACATTCTTTTTCAAGAGAAATATCGTGCGATCATTCATCTGCCCACAACGTACCCAACAAACAGGCATCCATAAAAACCATCGGTTCAATATTAGTCAGCCAGTTTGCATCCCAGCTTAACACTATTGGACTTGTGAGGAACACCCTGAGAGCAATTCTTGGCACCATAGGCATATTCGTCATGTTCCGACTCGGAATAGAGGATGCTCAGAAATCGAGCCCTAGCTTCAATCAGACGTTCTCTGAAAGTCACCTGAAAGAGATTCCCAACCAGCAAGCCTTCGTCCAATTGCGTATCGAAGGGAAAGTGCATCCTCCCCTCAACATCGAGACGATCTTGCACAAAGGATCCCACAATACCAGGGCAGTCAAAAGAATTCGAAACAAGGGCCAAAGTGGCAGGAAGATTCATTTCCGAAGGAAGTTCTTGTTTGAACGGATCCAACCGGATGATGTTTCGATTGAAAAATTTTTATCATTTTTCATTTATCAACATTAAAGAACGTTGATGGGGTCGCAACAAGTCGGGCCCCTTGGATTGACCAGCAGGAGGCCCGGCATTGAATAAAAATCGGTGGACAGCGACTTTTTGCGACCCCGATCCAACGTTGATTTGAATTCATGAGGGTTCATCTACACAAGGCAAATCCCGGCAACGATATGACTGCGCAACCACCTTCTCACCTAAATCTTACTTGAGGCACCATGAAGACCGGTTATTGGATTTTTTCGCTTGTTTTATATTCACTGTTGGCAGGCTTCACATATGGCATGGCACAGGAAGCCGTAGTATTAGTCCCCCCTTTTGAAAATCAGTCCGGCATATCCCAAAGAATCAGATACGAAACGGCCACTAGCGGCGATCAGAATAATTCCCGTCGTTATTTTTCTGTCGATCGGTATTCGGAATTTCCTCGGTCCAAGCTCGAGCATTTCTTGATCAACAAAGGAATTACCGTGGCCGAACGGCGAAGGATTGACCAATTACTCCTCGAAAGCGATTTTGGTCACTATAGTGGCCTTGTAGATGTCAAAACAGCCCTCAAGCTGAGCAGAATGGTCGGCGCAAATTTGATTGTCATGGGCACAGTATTACGACTCAGTAAATCGGAACATGAGTTCAAAGGTTATGACATTCATACCAAATCAGTTACGTCCTTTTGCGAATTGCGAGTTCGGGTTTTGAATTCTGAAGGGATAGAGGTTTTCTCAAACCTCTATGAAGCTCAGATTAACAAGCGTTATTCGCCATATTATCATGAAAAGAACTTTGATTACGGCGAAGTCCTCAATGAAGCCATCAATGAAATCGATCGAGATGTTCGTTTGTTCCAGTTTTTACGGAGCTACCAAGGACGATAGCCATGCATAAGGCGGAATCAACTCTCTTCAAGCTCTTTGTTTGCTTGATGGCTTTGCTTGGTGCAGGTTGTTCGGCACGGCATCCACCCGTTGCAGATACATCCTTTTCGCCGTCCTTTTATCAGACCGATATTGACAAGGTCGCGGTTTTGGTTGAATCGCAAGGACGTCTGATCAGCAGAAATCTTTCCTATCGTTACCTCGAAGACGATTTCATAACGGCCTTGATGCGGAAAGGATATCGGGTAGCATCCAGATCTGATCTCAAAAAATTGAAGATCGAGGTCAATTTTCAGCATTCCGGGTTGACCGATTTTGATGCTGTGCAAATCGGCCGCATGCTGAATATCCCGGCAATCATAGTTGTTTCGATCACCAGTATGGACAGAATTGGGCATAGAACGTACAACATACAAAAATATTTTTGTGCAATAGGTGCAAGGCTGATCAGCGTGGAAAAGGGTGAGGTGCTATGGATTGGAAAGATTGCAGGATATGGCTATGCAACCAGTGAAAACGAATTGATACCTGGTTTATTGTATTCGTTGGCGGAATCATTTCCCCCACGGCAACAAAGATGATTGAACTGTTTTGGATATATAAAAACAGTATGTTCAAATTGATGGAATCGCAAAATGTCCGAGAGGATCTGTTGAGCCGCACACTTGTGGCGCGGCAGGGGTCCGCTGCAACAAATCGTTAGGCACATCAACTCAACCGAAAGGAGCAATCAATGGCAATGGCAGAAGTTCTCACAGAAGACGAGGTCACAATCTCTAATCTCGCCCAAATATTCAAACGCGCCTTCTTCAAAACATCTATCGACAAAGACGGTGACTTCATAGTTCACACCGAAGGGCCGCGAGTCATAGTGACCCTGAATCAGGACAACAAGCTAATAAAGTTCACGACGATCTATGGTGTCAAAGAATCTGCACGCTTAGATTTGAAGCACACCTTCACCAACAGAATGAACGACGAAATAATCTTTTGCCGTTTCTCAGTTCCCAAAACCAGGCCAGATATCCTGATCGCGGATTACTACCTTCCCTTCGAGGAAGGCATTCCGGCGTTTCAAATCGTGTCTGCGCTCCGGCTGTTTTCGCGAGTCGTTCCCAGAGCAATCTTTGCCTGTGATGAGAATGATCTGGTCGAATAAATGTGGCAGTCGCTTAACCCATAAACCCAATACCCATAACCCAAATTTATGGTTTTTCCCACATTCCACATTCAATGAGCTGAGTTCAGAAAAAAAGGTTGATCAAAAATGATG
>JBFMBE010000039.1:0-13867 GCA_040755275.1 Thermodesulfobacteriota bacterium
AAAGACTGCCCCGGGCTTTTCGGAAATGTCAGGCATAAGCGGGGTGGCCTAGGAAGCCTTTTGAGACTGCTGCGAAAACGTGTTTGAAGCCGCCGGATATCGTTGGATCGGACGGACGTACTGGATCAAAATTTCGATTGAAAAGCAAGCCGTTGTGATTCAACCAGCCTCTGTTTGCTGTCTGGCCATCCGTCCGATCCTACGAGCTCGGGCTGCTGAGTTTTTCCGCTGCTTCGCAAAATTCACCCGCCTTCCTGCGGGTCAATCCATAGGTCCTGACTTTTTGCCGGGCCATCACAATTGAGTTAGGTAATTCCTTAAAAAGGCATCCCCATGAATCTGACACAGACACTGTATGAAGTCCAAAACGGTATCGCAACCGTCACGCTGAATCGGCCGGAGAAGATGAATGCATTCACGTCGACCATGCGAAACGAGCTAATCGACATTTTCCAAACGGCTGATCGGGCCGATGACGTTCGGGTGGTCGTCGTGACGGGATCTGGTAAGGCATTCTGCGCAGGGGCCGATCTTTCCTCAGGCCCTTCGGCATTTGACCGCATCGCCCGTGACGGACACGACGTGCGGATTGCCGATCACCGGGATGGCGGAGGTCAGGTCTCCCTGGCTGTTTTCCGGTGCCGCAAACCGGTGATTGCAGCCATCAACGGCCATGCGGTGGGCATCGGCATCACCATGACCTTGCCCATGGACATACGGGTCGTTGCAGAAGACGCCAAGATCGGGTTTCCGTTTACCCGACGCGGAGTAGTCCCGGAGGCCTGCTCGTCCTGGTTCCTGCCCCGAATCGTCGGCTTGGCCAAGGCAACGGAGTGGGTCTATACAGGACGGATTTTCCGCGCTTCCGAAGAAGCGACATCCGGCCTGTTCAACCATGTCGTCCCAAAAGACCAGGTTCTCAACAAGGCCATGGCCATCGCCCGCGAGATCGCGGAAAACACATCGGCCGTATCCGTAGCCCTTTCCAAGGCGCTCTTGTGGCATGGGCACTCGGAGCCCGATCCACAATCGGTCCACCTGATCGACTCCCGGTGCTTTTTCTGGATGGGCCGCCAGAAGGATGCTTACGAGGGAATTGAAAGCTTTTTACAGAAACGGCAGCCGCAATTTTCGATGAAGATTTCTTCCGATATGCCGGATTTTTACCCCTGGTGGAAAGAACCGAAGGTATAACGGCCAGATATGGCCTTCCGTCTACCGGGAGGGGACTGGATTGAGATCCGGTCAGAACTCGCTGAATCCCAGGGTATCAACTAGCGATTTCGGGTCTGACCGGGCGACCAAACCTACTTGCTTGATTTCTCGACAGATCGGTTATTTTCAAAGCACAAAGGTGATCAGGACATCCCCCGTATCGACAGGATGGCCTTTGGAGACCCGGATTTCCTTAACTTCCCCGTCGCAGGGAGAAGCCACTCCGCTTTCCATTTTCATGGATTCGACGATGACAAGCTCCTGCCCCCTGAATACCCGATCGCCAGGCTTCACCAGAACATCCACCACCAGCCCCGGCATCGGACACACCAGGACATTGTCCCTGGATCGCTTCTCGGAGCGCGGCATGTACCGGGTCAATTCCCATTCCTTCGGTGTGTAGATTTCGAATTCTCGAACAATTCCACAGAAAGCCACCCGGGTGAAATGGCTCCCGTCGAATTGAAGCCGGAATCGCTGCTTGCGGCCGTTGATCGTCACCCGGATCCTTCTTCTGTAGAATTCGAATTCCGGGGTCACGATCTGATAGGGATGGTCATCCGCCCAGACGACCCAGTTTCGGGTCTCCGGATTCCCCTGAACCCGAACGGCGAAATGGTCTTGGCCGCATTGGGTCCAGTATTCGTTCCATGCCTTCGGCTTGATACCCGGTCCAACATGGGCAGCCATCGGACGAAGCGATTCCCGGACCGATCGCTGCCGGGCGTCATAGAGAAGGGCTGCGATAGCGGCCATCATGCGCAGATGCTCGCGGTTCTCCGGAAGTTTCGATTGGTCTCCGTCGAAATGTTCGGCAATAAAACCGGTCGTCAGGTTTCCATCCACGAATTCAGGGTGGGTCAGGATGCGGTTGACGAAATCGACATTCGTCGTCACCCCTTCGATGTGATACCCGTTGAGCGCATCCACGAGGCTATTTCGGGCATCTTCCCGATTCGTTCCCCAGCTGATCACCTTGGCCAGCAGGGAATCGTAGTAAACACTGACGAGACTCCCCGCTTCCACCCCCGAATCCACACGAACATTTCGGCCCCGCGGTTCCGCATAGCGGGTGATCATACCCGTAGCCGGTAGGAAATTCCGGGATGGATCTTCGGCGCAAATGCGGGCTTCGATGGCGTGCCCTGTCAGTTTGATGTCCTCCTGCCGCAACGAAAGCGGCTCCCCATAGGCGATTTTCAATTGGAGCTCCACCAGATCGAGCCCCGAGACCATTTCCGTTACCGGGTGTTCCACTTGAAGCCGCGTGTTCATTTCCAGGAAATAGACCGAACCATCGGGAGCCATGATGAATTCGACCGTTCCAGCATTTGTGTACCCTGCCTCCCGGGCCAAGCTGCAGGCCATTCTCCCCATTCGCTCCCGCAAATCGTCGTTGACGACAACCGAAGGACTTTCTTCGATGATCTTCTGATATCGTCTCTGAATGCTGCATTCCCGCTCTCCGATATAGAGCACGTTACCGTATCGATCGGCCAGAACTTGAATCTCGATATGCCGGGGGTTTTCGATATAGCGCTCGATGAATATCTGGTTGTCCGCAAAGGCTTTGCGGGTTTCTTGAATGCAGCTATACAAGGCCGAGGCCATTTGCCCCGGTTCGTATACGATGCGCATCCCCTTGCCGCCACCCCCTGCTGCCGGTTTCAACAAAACAGGGAATCCGATTTCCGTTGCAATGGCGATGGCTTCATCCGCATCCCGCACGGCGCCGATCCGACCCGGAACCACCGTCACTCCGGCCTTTTCGGCCAATACCTTCGATGCGATCTTGTCGCCGAGCTTTACGATGGCATCGGCCGGAGGACCGATGAAGACCATTCCGGCCGCAGCCACCATTTCTGCAAAGTCGGCGTTTTCGGAGAGAAATCCATATCCGGGATGAACAGCCTGTGCACCGCAGGATGTAGCGATATCGATCAAGGTTTCCTTCACCAGATAGGATTCCGTCGCCCGTGCCGGCCCTATCGCATACGCTTCATCCGCAAACTGGACATGCAGGCTTCTTGCATCGATGTCACTATAGACCGCAACGGTTCGTATGCCCAACCGGGCACAGGTTTTCATGATCCGGACGGCGATTTCGCCGCGATTGGCGATGAGTATTTTCGTGAACATGGTCGGTGTGCCTCACAGGGGAATGTTGCCGTGCTTGCAGTCCGGCCGTTTGGTGGTTTTTCCTTCGAGGACCTGGAGTGTTCGGATCAGCCGATGCCGGGTGTCGCGCGGGAAGATCACATCGTCGATGTAGCCGCGCTTTGCCGCCAGAAACGGATTCACAAACGTCTTTCGGTAGTGCTCCATTTTCTCGCTCAATACGGCATCCGGGTCTGCAGCTTCCTGAATTTCCTTTCGATAGATGACTTCCGCAGCCCCCCTTGGCCCCAGAACGGCAATTTCGGCCGTCGGCCAGGCATAATTGATATCGGCATGGATGTGTTTGGAATTCATGACGATATAGGCTCCACCGTAGGCCTTGCGGATGATGACCGTAATTCTGGGAACCGTCGCTTCGATGAAGGCATAGAGGAGCTTGGCCCCATGCCGAATGATACCCCCGTGCTCTTGTTCGGGCCCCGGCATGAACCCCGGCACGTCAACGAGACAAATAAGAGGAATGTTGAAGGCATCGCAGAATCGGACGAACCGTGCCGCCTTGACCGAAGCGTTGTTGTCGAGAACACCCGCGAGAACGGCTGGCTGGTTGGCCACAAGCCCGATGGTCTGCCCCCCGAGCCGACCGAATCCACAGATGATGTTTCTTGCGAAATCACCATGTACTTCCAGAAATTCCGCCCCGTCCAAAATACTGTAAATCAGTACGTTCATGTCATAGGTCTGGTTCGGATTGGATGGAACCAGATAATCAAGAGCCGGATCCGTACGCCAGGGTGGATCCCGTAGATCAAGAAACGGAGCTCGTTGCCGGTTGTTCGAGGGCAGGTAGCTGATGAGCCTGCGCACCTCCCGCAAACACAGGATGTCATTCGGTAAAACGAAATGGGCCACCCCGCTCACCGATCCGTGGACATCGGCACCGCCCAGTTCTTCCGAGGTGATGTCCTGATGGATGACGGTCTTGACCACATTGGGACCGGTCACGAACATGTTGCTCGTCTGCCGCACCATGAAGGTGAAATCCGTCATGGCCGGACTGTAGACGGCTCCACCTGCGCACGGGCCCATGATACAGGAAATCTGAGGCACCACACCACTTGCCTCTACATTGCGGTGAAAAATCTCGCCATAGGCCGCCAGTGCATCCACCCCTTCCTGAATTCGGGCCCCACCCGAGTCGTTCAACCCGATGATGGGGCATCCTACCCGCACGGCGTGATCCATCACCTTAGCGATTTTCTGGGAGTGGGCCTCCCCGAGGGAGCCGCCGATCACCGTAAAATCCTGACTGAACACGAACACTTCCCTGCCGTCTATCGTGCCATGCCCGGTGATAACACCATCGCTCAGATATTGCCGATCGCCGCCGAGAGCATCGCCTCTGCCGGTCTTGAGGATATCGAATTCCTCAAAACTTCCCTCGTCGAGAAGCAGGTCGATCCGCTCCCGCGCCGTGAGTTTTCCCCGTCGGTGCTGATCGTCGATCCGCTTTTCCCCTCCTCCGCGCAGGGCCTCTTCCCGTAATGTCGACAATGTCTTCAAATTGTCATGAAGCAGCATGACCATGATTCATCGAGCTCCTTGCTTGAAAAGTCAATGAAATACGTCTGGATTGCAATAGGCGTATCCTTCAGAAATCTCGTGCAGGCCCCAGGATGTCTTCCCAGTTATCCATGATGGCCTCGCAAAAAGTCAGGAAGTCTCTGTCGAGTCGCGGGGTGACTGGGGAACCTTTTTCGCAGCAGCGAAAAAGGTTCCCCAGTCACCCCGCTTTTGCCCGACATTTACAAAAAGCACGGGAAAGGCGACTTTTTGCAAGCCCATCATCCATCTCTCAACAATCTTCTTTGCGAAAACCGCTTGAATTCGTCACCGATCTATGCCAAAAATTCAAAATTTTCAACCAAAATGCGCATTCGAGAGAACATGGGATATGAACCATGAAGAAACCTGCCGACCGCAGCCGGGCAAGACAATCCAACTTGTCCTTCCGACAGGGTTAAGGTCCGTGAAGGTGTAGGGCGGAAAAACAAGGGTACTCGCCGTCCCAGCGATTTCTGAGTAGTGATGGGGCCGGGATAGCTCGCATATTCGCCCTATTTTTGTATGAAAGATGAAGGCAGTTGCTCTTCTCCTGAGTTCTGACTACCGGCTCTTGTTTTAACCTTCATGTTTGAGGAACGTTCATGCCTTTCATTTCCATTGGCTTGATGCTGGTTGCTTTCACCACCCTGATGGTCGAATTGACCCTCATCCGGGTATTCGATGTCATCTGGACCAGCAACCTTTCGTACATGGTCATTACGTGCGCCATGTTCTGCATGGGGCTTGCCGGGGTTGTTTCAACCATCAAGCCCCTTTCAACGAATTCGTCTCCGAATCGAACGATCGCGCTGTGGGCGCTGCTTTATGGAATGGCCACGCTGTTGATCTTGCCGATCCTGAATGTATTGTCGAAATTTTCCGCCAACATTTTCGATCACCCGATCCAGGGCATTCTATACGCTTTTTGCATCTATACTATGCTTGCAATTCCTTTTTTTTGTGCAGGTATGATTTTTTCAACGGTTTTCAGCGCCTTTTCCGGGAAAATCCATGCCCTGTATTTCTGGGATCTCACCGGCGCAGCCTTGGGCTGCGTCGCTCTAATTCCCATCCTGCCGAAAATCGGACCCGGAGGCATTTTGTTTATCGCCTGCGGGCTATGTTGCATTGCGGCAGCCTGTTTCATCGGCCGAAGAACCATCCTCTGGGCTGCTGTCGGCATGACCATTCTGCTGGTTCTCATACCGATCGCAAAACGCCCCGCATACATCGACTTTCGGGAACATGCCGCCAAACGAGGATTTCAGACATGGAAAGAACGGGGACGGATGGAAGTCACCGTATGGGATCCGATCTCAAAAATCGATGTCATCGATATCGGCCAGAGGAAATGGATTGCCTACGACGGTGGAACGCAAACCAGTTATATTTTTCCGTTCGACGGTAACCACAACGATATCCGCCAGGGAATGCCAGAAGGCGCCAACCGGCATTTCTGGGATAGAATGGTGCTGATCTCCCATTATCTGAAGCGGGATTCGAACCAGCGGGTACTGGTGATCGGAAGCGCCGGCGGCCAGGAAACCCGGGCAGCATTGATGTATAATGCAGGCCATATCGATGCAATCGAACTCGTCGATACGGTGGTCAAATTGGGCAAGCAGACCTATGCCCGCTACGCCGGTTATATTTTCAACGATCCGCGGGTAAACGCCCAAACCGGGGAAGGCAGAAGTTATCTTCGAACCGTGCTAGTTCCCTACGATATCATTCAGATCTTCAGCAACCATACGAGCTCCAGCATTGCCGCCGGAAGCGGCGCCCTCGAGTCGAATTATCTTCAGACTGCGGAAGCTTACAGAGATTATTTCGATCACCTCTCATCGAACGGCATTCTCCACATCAACCACCACGTCTATCCCCGGATCATCACGACCGCAGCACTCGGCTGGAAGTTGTCCGGCAGAACGGATTTTCAACGACATGTAGCCGTTTACGAGGCTCCGGGAGTACAGGACAACCTACCCACCATTCTCATCAAAATGAGCCCCTGGACCCCGGAAGAACTCGATGAGGCGAACCGCTTCTTTCAAGGCAACCGAATCCTCGTCGAAAATCCCCTCGCTCCGGGAAAAAACTTCCTGACATCCGAGTTTTATTCCGGAGCCCTTTCGCGGCAACTGCTCGAACGCATCCCCTTTCGGATCGACCCGCCGACAGATGACAAACCGTATTTCGGATTTCTCCGAAAATACACCCGGAAATTGAACCCGGATCCGCAATCCTTTCTCAACCTATCGACGGCCATGCTCCTGAACGCTCAGCTGTCATCCAAGGGGATCCCCATGGACTGGATCCATCTGATGGTGACAGGAGCGGCATCCATCCTGTTTGCCATCGTTTTCCTGTTTGTACCGCTATGGTTTTCCCAGGTCGGACGCAGCCCATGGTCTGGAAAAGGCCCCACCATCGCTTATTTCTCTTGTTTGGGCGCCGGCTTCATCCTGATCGAGCTCATGTTCATCCAATTGTTCATGAAAGTCATCGGCTATCCCCTGTATACTTACTCGACCGTGGTCTTTTCCCTTCTGGCTGGCGCCGGAACCGGCAGCTACCTTTCCAGCAGACTCGGTATCCAGCCGGACAGGCGATGGCTCCTTCCCTTTTTTGGCATTCTCCTTTGTGGCTTAATCCTTCTGGCAATGCACAATACCCTCTTCCAGTTACTTCTGGCCAAACCGACGTGGCTGAGAGTCGGGATTTCCTTCTTGCTCATCCTTCCGCTTGGCTTTTTCATGGGAATCCCGTTTCCATTGGGAATTCTGACCATCCGCAACCGTCCGCCAGGAGCCATCGCATGGGTATGGGCGATGAACGGATTTTTTACCGTCATCGGCGGTTTGATCAGTGTGGTTCTATCCGTCAGCGTCGGTTTCCGCTGGACGCTGTTCGTTGCCTTGACCGTATACGCAGTGGCTGCCTTGCTCTTTATGCGCCTTCGGCAGGAGGAACCCATCGGCGTGGGATGTGAATGAGCCGGTATGCGATCCATCCGTTCCACAAGGCATACAGCCCCCCGCTCAACCAAAGGCCTCCAACCACACCCTGCGGGCCATATGCCCACGCACCCAGCGTGCAGCCTGCAGCCGCAGCAACGGCCGATCCAAAACCGGCAGGAAGGTATGTCCTGGATTCCTTTAGAACGAAACCGAAACCGGAAAGCACCACCCCCAGATAGTACAGCCCCCACCCAATTGCAATATCGGCTAAGTAGTCGTGGTATCCGATATAGGCCGATCGGCTGATCATCAGCACCAGGGGTTCCGAAAATCCCAGAAATACCCCCACGATTAGGACTGCAAACGATAGGTAGATACCCGTCATTTGATACAGCACGCGCCAGGCAGCCTGGGCCTTTTCCGGATGAGTTTCGGCCCGTACATAAGCGATCGGCATGAAAAACAGCTGCAACACGCCTGCCGCAAACACCATCGGATAGAAGGCCAGTTGGGAAACGACGGCAAATCGCCCGACGGCTTCAGCCCCCATGACGGCCTGAAGGGCCCATCGATCCGCAGACTGCTGAACCCACGAAAAAATTCCGATCGGTAGAAACGGCCAGGAATAACGTAACATCCGGCGGGATAATTCGAGATGGTCAGAATCTGGATCCGTCCGTGAGGTGGATCCTGATTGTCCCTGCAGCACCCGTTTTCGAGAGACTACCACCATGATGAGAGATATCGCGCCATAACCCAACAGAGCCAACTCGGCATTACGAGCCAGGCTGACGGCAAACAAGAACCCGGCAAGGGGCTTCAAGCAGGCCGAAGCGATGTTCAACCCAGCTGCAGCCTTCCGATCTCTGGCCGCATTCAGAATGGCAATGTCGCTGTTGACGCACCCACCGAATGCACCGGCCACCAGGGAAGCCCCTAGAACGCCGATCCATTGGGCTTTACCGAAAATCAGGCAGCCGATCCCCAACGCGCCTCCAGCCAACAGGGGCACCCCTACGAGCTTCGCCATCCATCCGGCCGTGATGTGATGGAATGCGGCAAGGGTTCCCTGGGTACGACACACGGACCAGTACCGCATCAGGCCCTGTGCCAGAGGCGTGAACAAGGTGAGCTGAACGAAATTGATCAGGGTAAGTCCGAGTGAAAACCGGCCGTATTCCGCGACATCCAAGCCGATACTGAGCATCTTGATGCCCAACACATACCCTGCCGCAAGTCCGACCTGGCCAACGACCACCCAGGCCATTTCGGAAAGTGGATGCTCCCCTCCAGCGCAAGGCGTTCTCGGACCAACCGAATCGCATGGAAATGCCTCATCCGGAATAGAGCCGGAAGGTGTGCGGAGAAGCTTGCTCATCGGTCAGGAATCGTTCGAATCGATGGCTCTTCCCATCAATTCGAGATAGAGACGCTCGATGTCCCGCAGCAGGCGCTCTTCCGAATACCGATGAACCGCGTAATCCCTCGCATTCGATATGCGACGTTCACGGGTTTCTCCCGTTTCGTTCAGTACGAATTGCAATGCCCGGCAAAACCCTTCGGCATCGTTGCTTCTGCACAGCAGCCCACGATCACAGACAGCGAATCCACCTTCGGGAATAGGAGTTTTGGGCGTTCCCAATAAGTCGGGGACACCGCCGACGCTGGTCGCGACAACCGGCACCCGGGCAGCCATGGCCTCAATGATCGAAAACGGGGTTCCTTCGTTCAACGACGTTAGCGCCAGGATATCCAGATCGGCATAGACAGTGGGTATATCGCGAATCCAGCCGCAAAACACTGCCTGATCCGAAAGGCCCATCTGCTGAACCCGTCGCTCGAGCTCGCTTCTGCATTCCCCGTCCCCCACAATGACAAATCGGATATCTCGATCCTTCCACCTGCCCTTCAATCGGACAGCCGCATTCAGAAACAGTTCATGGTGCTTGATAGGGACAAGCCTACCCACGATCCCGATGAGAACGGTCCGCTCATCCACGCCGAGTTGCTGCCGAAACATGCCTGCCTTCTCCCGACATTGGACGAAAGGGGTCAAGTCGAACCCCAGCTCGATGGTGCGCACCTTCGATGCAGGAGCGATCCGATACCGCTCGACCAACTCCTGCCGCTGAATCGGGCTGATGGCGATGATCACATTGGTCAGCCGGGCGATCTGTCGTTCGATCCAAACGAACATGTGGGACTTGGCCCTGCTGAAATACCCTTCGAACACATGGCCATGAAACGTGTGAACGATCGACACATGCTGGCGGAAGAGAACGTTGTAGATGAGAACGGCGAACCGGGCGCTGAAGCCGGCCTTTGCCGTATGGGTATCGACAATGTGCGGCCGAAACCGGTTGAGGATCCGAAAAATTCGAAACATCGCCTGGATGTCGAGAAGCAGACTAATGTCCCGTTGCAGTTCGGGGATCACGAGCGGCTTGTTTTCGTCGTCTTCGAAGAGATAACTCATATCCCCTTCCTGCGACGAAATACTCCCGGTCACCAGAAGGGTTTGAAAGATGCGGGGATTCATCCGGGTCGTCAGCAGATGCACATGAATGGCGGGGCCACCGATATTCAAGCGGGCGATCATGCGGAGCACCCGAATCCGCTCTTCACGCCTTGGCTGCCTCGAAATGATGCGAACGGTTCCCCAGCGGGAACGACTGACCCACAAATGCAGGCATCCGGAAATGGTCACAAAACACAACCGGAGAAACAGCCCTGCCATGATGAGCGGCTTCAGAATCCAGGGAGAAGGCTTGTTGTACTTGTCGAAGAGCAGATAGACGCTCTTGTGGAATTCATAGAGCGAGCGGATCATCAGTTGATCGCTGCTCACCCCGACATAATGCACTACAGTGGACAAGGGATAATACAACACCTTCCATCCGGCGTCCCACATCCTGCGACACCAGTCGGCATCCTCCCAGTACATGAAAAACCGCTCATCCAAGAGTCCAACCCCTTCGATCGCCCGACGGCGAACGATCATGCACGCACCTGACACCCAGTCGACGCACATAGGATGGATCCCATCACATCGGCTGGTCAGCACGTTTGCACTCGTGATCCGATTGTTCGGGAACAGCCGGGTGAATAGGGATTTTCTTCCGAAAAATGCGGTCAGCGGCGTCGGAAAGGCACGAGCGGACCCCTGAACGGATCCGTCTCCATCCAAAATCCTTGGCCCGATGACACCGACATCGGGATTGGATTCGATGAAGGGGATGAGGTTTTGAAAGAACCGCGGATCCATCAGGGAATCGGGATTCAGCAACACGACATGCGGTGCACTGCCCTTTCGGATCGCCTGATTCACGGCGGCAGCAAAACCGATATTTCGATCATTGCAATGAAGCCGGATGGATGGGAAGGATTCGAGGATGCGTTCCGGATGGTCCTGGGAGGCATTGTCTTCGACAAAAACGGTGGCCGGCAGATCGCCGAGTGCTTCAAAAACCGTTTTCAGACATTCGAACAGGTAATCTGTACTGTTGTAATTGACGATGATGATGTCAAAGAGAGAAGAAGTTTCCATGCTGCTCATGTATCCGTCCAAGGTATCCTCGTCTGCAATCGATCGAGGAGTCGATCCCTCGAAAACAACCGCCACACATCGGCCGGGTGGACCTGAATCGATCGCTGAATGTCCCTCCGCTGCCGCAGAATGACGGGCAGGCGGGATATGGCATCACGTTTCGCCTGCAGAAAGATCGATCCCAGATCATGCCTAGCAAAGAACAACCCGGAAAGCATATCATAGAAAAGATGAGCCGCAAGGCTTCTTTTCAACAAGATGTCGGGCATGTTCTTGAAATATACCCATTCGAGATTCCGGTGACCGTAATATACCGACACCGGGCTGTCCCTTCCGATCGTGGCGCAGGATCGATGATAGACCACGGCTTCGGGAACGTAGCGGCATCGATACCCGGCAAGCTGAGCGCGGAAGCTCAGATCGACATCTTCGTACAAGAGAAAGAACGACGGATCGAACCATCCGATGGCTGCCAGCATCTTCGTTCGATACATGGCCGCACCGGCACAGGCACCGAAGATCCACTCCTCCTGATCATAGGCGGTTGCAACCGCGTTTCTTCCCCGAAGGATACCGGCACCATAGTGACTGTAGCCATCCCCTGCCCGATCGATCCGGTCGGGTCGATCGTAAAAAAGGATTTTCGATGCGATCATCCCGGCTTCCGGATGGGCATCCAACGCTGACACGCAGCTGTCGATCCAATGCCTACCGGCAACGGCATCGTTGTTCAGCAAGGCGACATAGGGTGTGGCAACCATCTGGAACGCTGCATTGTTGGCTGCGGCAAACCCCCGATTGGACCCCAATGCCAGGATATCGACATTCGGAAAAAACCGGGAGACCCGATCCACCGAATCGTCCGTCGAACCATTGTCCACGACGATCACCCGACTCGGCCGAACACGCTGCGTCTCGAGCGATGCCAGGCAGTCGAGCAGCATCTCGGCCCGGTTCCAATTGACGACGATGACGGTGACCATGCTTCAACCTTCGATCGGACGCATGGTTTGACATCTTCTTCGAAGAATCGATCTCAAGATTTCCCGCTCCGATCGACGGATCGCATCCTGAAGAATTCTTTCCTGCCGTCTTTTCCGGCCGCCTGCACTTCGATCCGCCCAAGTCATCGGAAAGGCGGCCGCTGCTTCAGCCAACCCCTTTCGGTATGCCTCAAACCGGCCGTATCGAATACAGACCGCCATCCACCAAAGCTGATACCCCATCAACCAGGGAAACCAGCGGATGAACATCTCCGCCGAATAATGTTTGACGATCATGCGTACGAGATTGCGGGTCGTCAGCCGCACCACAACATCCGCAAGTTTTCCGCCTCCAGAACGACTGCCCATGTGATAGACCCGGGCCGTCGGCACATACAGGCAGGGATATCCAGCCGCATTCGCCCGAACGTTCAGATCGACATCCTCCAGATAGGCGAAATAGGCTTCGTCGAAGAGACCGACATCTTCAAACAGCCTTCTTCGATACAGTGCGGCACCGGCACAAGGGCCAAATACCGGCCGAAAGCGATCGAAACGTCCGTCATCGACTTCCCCCGTTCCGACGCGGTATCCGGCCCCCCATCGTCCCATGGCGTCTCCAGCACCATCCAGCATTCGACGATCGAAAAAATCGATCATTTTCGGAGCATAACTCCCATAATCCGGATAGACGTCTGCCGCTTCGAGAAGACGTTCCAGGCAATTTTCAGCTATTTCCGTATCGTTGTTCAGCAAGAAAACATACGGGGTGTTGCAGGCCAAGATACCCGCATTGACCGCAGCCCCGAAACCCCGGTTCCGCTCATGGGCTATCACACGAACGGCGGGAAAAGCGGATCGAATCCATTCGATAGAGCCGTCCCTCGAACCGTTGTCCACGACAAGGACATCCCCTGGATGGATCGTCTGCCTGAAAACGGACGTCAGGCATACCGGAAGAAGCTCTCTTCCGTTCCAGTTGGGAATGACGATACCAACGGCTGAATCATCGATCATGGTCGTTCATCAGAACGCAAGCCCTGTATCCGGCTCCGAAAGACAAACAGGGAAAAGAGGATACTGCAGGCAGTGACCGGAAGGATCCATCCCCATTTCAGAATGGACCAACACACAGCAATGAGCGGTAGCAACAAGACCCGAACCAGGCTTCTGAAAAAGGCATTGGCTGCGACCACCTTGGCGATTGGGGGAGAAAGTGTGTAATACCCCTCTACAAACCACCTCCCAGCCGGAGTACCCATCAATACCTGGTCGCGAAACGCCCTCAACACCCGAACGTGCGGCTCTTCCATCGAACCGAATGCAGCCGTTGCGATGAAGCATCCACCTCCTCCCCCGCCATCGCTGGGTGAAGGTTTTGGAAAGATATCCTTCAACGTAAGATACCAGGTATTGGCCATGACCTGGTATCCGGCATC
>JBFMBE010000039.1:13967-23185 GCA_040755275.1 Thermodesulfobacteriota bacterium
GTTCAATCCGTCCAGTCGTTTTTGAAACATGACATACCGATCCCTCAGCGAAAGGTGCAGTATCGTTATCTGTTCCAGAACAACTGGAAAAAGTATCCGTAGGATTACTCATACAGGTTGATCTTCTTCATGGTCGTACGACCAATGCTAGATACCAGGTATCGGCCATGATCTGATATCCGGCATCATTGGGGTGCAATTGATCATCGGTCCAGCTATCCCAGTTTCCGATCAATGCGGCAAATTGGTCACACAGAACGACATTCTTTTCCTGAGCCAGAGCGGCAATAGCAGGATTATACGTGTTTGGAATATTCTTTTGATTGCCGATATTGGGTTGAGAATCCGGAGTGAGGGTGGAAATGACCGGCGTCAAACCGGCATTCTTGGCGATATCGATCATAACCCCAAGGTTATAGACCGTCGTATCGTACGATATGCCCCAACCAAAGTCATTGGTTCCTTCCAGAAGAAGCACATAGGCCCTGTTATGCCCTGCAACGACACTGTAGATTCGATCGACTCCACCATAGGTGGTTTCCCCTTCGAGGCCGTAATTGAGCACTTTCCAACGACCTCCTGTTGTGCGCAGCAACGCCTCGAGTTTCGGCTCGTATCCACCGACCCGCCGACCGTCCCCGGAACCGGTCACATATGGATATCCGAGGGTGATGCTGTCTCCGAAACCAATGATCACTCTATGGCTAAATGGAAAAACATGCTTTTTCGGTAGGATTACGGTTGCCGCTGTTCCGTCTTCGATACGGGAATCGAAATCCGCATATCCGTTGGTAATGAACGAAACGCCCATACAAACCAATACCACCAGGATGCCAAGACCGGCCAAATGATGGGACGGTTTCATCTTGCCTCTATTTCCTGTTCAATTCGTCCAGTCTTTTCTGGAACATGATATACCGAGCCCTCAAGGAAAGGCCCTGGGTTTTGCCCTGTTCCAGCACAACGGCTTTTTCCGGATCATCGACCGTTTGCGGCAAATCAATGGAACGCGCACTTGAAACGGATACGGATTCAACGCCTGCTTCCACTGCCGTGCTCCAGGAAACTCCCTGCCAAACACTACTGTAAGTACGGTATCTTCCATTGGCGAATCGAGACCACTTCACCAGTGGCATCCCATTGGAACCTGATTCGATGGCAGGAAGCACATCCGGAACGTTGTTGGCCGGATGGATCCGCTCGGCCGAGCTCCAGCAGCGACCGTCTCCCCGCATCACAAAGATGTCGTCATTTCCCCCATCGCTACCCGCCCATACGATCCAGAGCATCCCTTCTTCATCCGCCCAGATACATGGGGCAGTGTTCGACCGCATACCCGTCGGAAGGTTTTCCGGACTGCTCCAGCCCTCCGCCTCGGAATGAACGAGAGTTAAACGAGTACCATCGCTGGTAAGGTTCGTCCAGACCACCCAGACCTTCCCGTCGGAACCCCTTGCAATGCTTGGAGTGACATGCTGACCGTCATCCCGGCTCAGGACTACCGGCGATGACCAGACACCATCCGAACCTTTCCGGGAACAAACGATCCGTCGGGTGGTACCCTCTCTCTGGGACCAGACGGCGATATCCGATGCTGACAACACGGTATCTCGGGCCAAGAGCGTTTCGCAACCCCATCCGAGCAGGAAAATCAACAACCAAACGGCAACGTTTCGTATCATAGTGCATCACATTCGCTTTTCAACTGGTTGGATTGAAGGGTTTTTCGAATGACATAAATGGGTTTCTTCTGGGATTCATGGTAGGTTCGGCTCTGCAACTCGGCGATCAGCCCCAGTGAGACAAATTGCAGGCCGGTGAACATCAGCAAAATCGCCAACAGCAGCAGGGGCCGGTTGGCCAAACCCATTCCGTACAGCTGCCGCTGGATCGTCATCCACAAAGCCATCACGAACCCACCCCCGGCGCTGACGACACCGAGAAGCCCGAAGATTTGAATCGGCCGGGTGGAATAGCTCAGCAAAAATTTCACTGTGATCAGGTCGAGCACCACCCGAATGGTCCGGGAAATGCCGTATTTGGATTTGCCGAATTTTCGCTCCCGGTGGTTGACCCGCACCTCCGTGATCGCAGCCCCCAGGCCGCTGGCGATTGCCGGAATGAATCGGTGCATTTCTCCGTACAACCGGAGATTGGCGGCGATTTCGCGACGAAAGGCCTTCAAGGTGCAACCGTAATCGTGCAGTTTGACGTTCGTCGTAGTGGAAATGATCCAGTTGGCGATTCGG
The DNA here is from genome assembly GCA_040755275.1 of Thermodesulfobacteriota bacterium. Lineage (GTDB taxonomy): Bacteria > Desulfobacterota > Desulfobacteria > Desulfobacterales > Desulfatirhabdiaceae > Desulfatirhabdium. The sequence goes on from JBFMBE010000039.1 coordinate 16,217, forward strand.
GAAGGCAGTTTCCGACTGAAAAACGGGTCTTTTCGATCGAAACGCCATCCGTTAACCAGATCGTACCCTTCCTTTAATGTGGCGACAAGAAGCGGAATATCCTTTGGATCGTTCTGGAGATCGGCGTCGAGGGTGACCACCACGTCTCCGGAAGCGTGATCGAAACCGGCCGTCAGTGCGGCCGTCTGACCGAAATTACGTCGGAACCGGATGGCGATGACCCGATCATCCCGCTGTTGAATGTCGGAAAGAATCTCCCAGCTTCGATCCGAGCTTCCATCATCCACAAAAAGGATTTCATACGACCAATTGGTCGGGGCGAGCACTTCACACAGTTCCCGATATAGAATGGGAATGTTTGCTTCCTCGTTATAAACCGGTAAGATCACCGATACATCCAACACCGTTCTCCTCGTTCAGGATAGATTGCCGAAAGATTCCCGTTCGTTCATGCCGGATCTTTCGGTTGATCAGAAAGAGGTTCCACCCAAAGTGGTTCGAAAAATGTCCATACAGCCGCTGGCGCAAGAGAGGCGAGAAACACTCCGTAAGCCACGAGGCTGAATGTCAGGGCCGTATCGTAATCGATATGCAACAGGCCGAACAGAAAGACATTGCTCATTTCCCGAACGCCGATGCCGTCGAAAGACAGGGGAAGCCGCTCCACAAAGGTCGTGATGGGGATGACGGCAAGGCAATCGGCAAGAGACAGTGGAACCGACAGGGCATGTGCGGAACAAAAAATCACCAGCACCGGTATGAACTGTTCCACAAAGGAAAGCCCCCAGAAACCCGCCAGCATGCGTTCCCGGCCTTCGAAACGGGCAAACGCTCGATAATACGGTTCAATCCTAGGCCTTTGCGATATCGTTCGAATACGAAACAGATCCAGAAGCCTTGTCCGAAAGGCAGGTGAAAAAACGCCTCCTCCGACTGCCAGCACACCGATCGTCAGCATCCCAAAAAGAACGAACAGGATGGTGGTTTCAGCGGAGAGCCGCATCATCAGAAAACCGATACTGACGAGAATCAGGCATGCCGTTGCGGCCATGCCCAAAAAACGCTCTGTTAGAATGGCTGCTACCAGGTCCGCATGGGAAGCGCCCATCCTTCGGATCCGCCAGTATTTGAGGAGATCCGGTCCGACACCGAACGGAATCACCAGTCCCTGCAAACTGCAGATGTAATAGATGCGGAACATCTCCAACTGGGTAATCTGAATCGAAACGGCTTGCAACAGGAGCCGAAATTTGAACCCCATCAGAAAACGATCCGCCAGGCATAGCAGAAACGTCAGAACCAAATATCCAATCCTGGCATCCCGAAGAAGCCATTTGGCTTTTTCCCGATCCATCCAGGCAACGAGAAGAGCAAGAATAGCCACGCTGATGAGCATTTGCAACAGGCTTTTCAGGTAGCGTTTCATGATGCAGGCAGGCTCGTGGACCCAAGTTCTTCTGCACTTATCCGCCGTTTCAGACAGGGCGATACAACGGCTTTCCACCACAGATCGAAGATATGGTTCACGACTATGAAACCCCGCGCCGCCGTTCGGGAGGCCTTCAAATTGCCGGAAACGAACATCTCTCCGGATCGAAGCCATTCGGTATCCCTCCGGCATTTCCACCGGAGAAACACCTTTCGTTTCTGTAGAAGGCCGGGAAGCTTCCGGATGACGTCCCGAAGTCCCCGAAAATAGTCACCACCTGCGCCTTTCAGGCAGACGAATCCGAACTGGGCCGCCTCGAATAACGTCAGCATCGGCAGGGACAGCAAAAAGGTAGGCCATTCATAGAATTTCAACAGAAACATCCATCGGTTTCTGGCCTGGTAATAGACTTTGGCCATTCCCCGGGACTTTCCCCGATGATGAACCACAGCTTCCGGAACGTTGACGCATTTTCTGCCGCTCAAGGTAAGGCGGATGCAGAAATCCCCGTCTTCCCAGTTGAACACATAGTCTTCATCGAAGCCTCCGACAGCGAGTGCATCCTGCCTTCTGACAAGCATGGCAGCCCCCGAAACGGTATCGAAGATTTCGAATTCGGGCCTTGACCGAAGCGGATCGGGCTTTTTTCGGGAAATGAAGGCGCCCAAGTAATGAATCCATCCACCGTTGTAGTGATCGGCTAACGGATCCGCTTCATCACGGATTTCCGGATGACACAGGGCGATATCCGGATGAGCGCGCAAAATCCCGACCAGTTTCCGGCAGACATCGGGTTCGAGAACGATGTCGTTGTCGAGCAGAAGCACCCAGGGGGTTCGAACCTCCTGGAGAAGCCGATTTCTGGCAGCTGCTGGCCCCCGGTTTTCAGGAAGTGAAACGACTTCTACCTCAGGATAATGTTTTACGATCCACTCGCGACTTCCGTCCGTCGATGCATTGTCCACCACCAGCAGATGATCCACAGGAACATCCTGGCGATGGATGGAGGCGATCACCGCGCCGATCGTCGCCATCCCGTTAAAATTCACGATACCGACCGAGAGCATATGTTACAGATCCCCGTCATTCCCTTGGATCGGGCGGCTGAGTTTTTTCGCAGCAGCGAAAAAGGTTCCACAGTCACCACGCAACTCGACAGAGACTTCCTGACTGTTTGCGGGACCATCAATAAATGTGATTTCTAGCCATCCGGCGCCTCCATTTGGCGCCCCAGATTTCGGAAAGGCTTTTCCGCCCCCGGCCCGGCAACCGAAAGATATAGTCGTTTTTCAACCGCGGAATGAACCAAGGGGAATCACCGGGCCGATTGGTCCGCCGATCCGGTCGGCACACCCAGAACATGCCCTGCCATTTCTGCTGCATCGCCGTTTCAACGACCGTCCGTCCCCCTTCCCCATACGGAAGACAGAAAAAATCACTCCGCTTTCCCAAACGATCGGCAAGCGTTTTCCGGGATTCCGCCAGATCGGATGAAATCCGCTGCCGCTGCTCCTGTGGGGTTTCAAATCGCCCTTTTCCAAATCGGCCGGAAGCTTCCCGGTACACGCCGGGAAGTGACCGCCTCGTTTCTCCTATCTGCTTGTCTCGCCCGGGTTGGTTTGCCCAGTCGATACAGGCCTTTCGCACCCGCTCATCATCCAGAAACACGGGGAAATCCGACAGAGCAGAGGCCGTATCGAAGAGAGGAGCTCCGAACGAATCGATCATCAGAAGCCGGCCGTCTTGGTAGATCCAAGGCAGATCGAGATGAAGGGGATTGATGTCCATTTCCGGCCGGAAAAAGTCCGCCAGTCGATCGGTGACAAACATCCTGTTGTGTAAGTGGCTGTGGGAATGGATGTCCATCACACCTTCGGCGTCCATTTCCCGGACCTCCTCCCAGCTCAGCCATCCGGACCCTTCTCCCGAAGGTGCTTTCTCTGCGATCCGGCTGGTCACCACAAACCCGATGCCGCAGAAACCGAAACGCTTCAGAAGCGGGTAGACATCGCGATACCAGCTTCGATCCCCGTCATCCCAGCTCAGAACGACAGAAGGCGCTTTCAAGTCCAGCTCACCGCTCAGAAAGGCCATGAATTCGGAAAGACGCAGGCTTCGATAACCGTTGTCCGCCAGATAGGCCAGTTGTTCGGCAAGGACTTCCTTTGGATCGCTGTGAAACATGAAGACCGGCACCTGCCTGCCGAGGGCAGATACCCGGGCGCTTGTCACGAAATCGGGATACCAACCCCGAATCACCCGGCGCATTTCAATGGGCGCCTCTTTCAGCAACCGTTTCAGCTTGGCGATCATGGCCGGGCCTTTCCACCGGTATCTGATCTCTGTCCCAACGGAACGATCCGCCACCCATCGCTTTCGGTGAATTCCCTCGCCGAAAAACACCACAGGACGATTTTCTTCCGTTGCAGATAGCTTGGATCCCGCTGGATCTTCCGCAGAAGATTGATCCGTGCCGGAGTTGCTCCGGAACCGCGGACTGCGATCACATCGACGGGATATCCGAGATCGAAACTCACTTGTTCGAACAGGCCGGCACCTTCGGCATGCATATCCCCTCCGGCATGGAAGACGAGACCGTGGCTGTCGGCCAAAATCAACACGTTGGCCCTTTCATCCGGCACCGGTTTCTTTCCGGATGGATCCATCACCGTTCGAAGGATCCGCGATTCCGATACAGAAGCACCCAAGAGCCTGGCCAGATCTCCCGAGAACGTCACCGAAGCTTGCATCGTTCTCATCGGCGTGCTTCCTTTTCCAGCCTCGCCCAAACGTTCCCGAATTCGCTCGGCTGCCGCCTGAGATGCCATCTGGATCCCTCTGCCGGACCAGTGGGAATCGGTCTGACAATAGAGGGGCTCCCCTTCTCTTGCAGCCATATACATCGGTGTCAGATCGAGCACATCGATTCCATTGTTTCGAAGCAGGGCAAAAAATTCGGCATGAACGGCATCGAGACGCTCCCCCTTTGGGTTCACCTGCACATCCTTCCAGAGCCGATCCGGATAGATGACGACCTTGGGCGGAACCGGCATCAGGATGAGATGAACACCGTTTTTCTTCAGTTGATCAGCAAAATCGAGGATCGCCGGCATTGGATCCCGCCAAGCCTCGTTCTGAGCCACACCGACCGTCTTGGCGGCTGGTCCCCAAAACGATCCTTTGCCGATGTGATCGATTTCTGTGATCAGAAATAGCCACCCATCGACCCCAGGAACCACTCCCGAACGCTCGGCCCGCATCGGAGCGGATAGATTGCGGCAGCGTTCCCGAAATTGGGCAGGAGAAAGAAGAAAGCTCGGATCACTAGCCATCCCTTCCGAAACCAGCCCCATCCATCCGAAAACCGACCAGCCAAACCAGAACCAGAACCGATAGATCATTTGCCCACCGAATGGTCGATGCTTGTTGAAATTGCAAGTTGTTTCTCATTCCCCGATCGGCTCACCCCAGCAAGGCACGGCGGCCAGAAGCGTTTCATCGTCCAGTTCGCTCCGGTTGATCGAACCCAACCGGCTTTCCACTTCTTCCCACGGGCGTATATCGAGGCATACCCGATCCCCAGGACGTAGAGTTGCAAAGGCTGTCTTCCGATGCGCCTTCATGCTGAACACATATACAAGCGCTTCGACCCCTGAGACGGTGCCGTCTGCTGTCGCCACATCGGTCAAATGCAGGGCCATGATGTGATCGGCATAGGGAACCGAACCCGGAACCGGAACCCGGGATCGATCGGAAACGACACCCGAAATCCGAAGCGTTCTTCCCGCGGGCGGCACCCAAACATCCAACGATGAACGTCCTTCCAACAGCCTGAGTGGTACGGCGGCCCAGTCCCCAAAGGAAAGCTCTCTGCAGGCAAATTCCCAAACAACGACCCGTTTCCCAGCCAAGCGGTCCTTCCCTTTGGCCATCTCCGCTGCGAGGGCTTTTCTACCCGCAATGGCTCCGGCATCATTGTGAACGATCCAATCCACGGGTTGCTGGAGATGGTAGGCCAATTGTTCGGCAAGCCCAGCTCCTTCCCCCCAGCCCATACGGCTCGAAGAATAGATGTTGCTGAAGCTGTCTCCGATCAGAAGAACTTGAGCAGACCGGTCTTCCGATACGATCGTCCCTCCAAGCAGAACCTGATCGATCCAGACGGTTTCCGGATCAACCAGCGGGTGGGAAGCCTCCCGATCGACCATCCCCGCAATGTCTCCCCGGTTGCTGACCTGAATCGATCGCCGTTCCATCTCCAACAGCGGCCCTCGAACCAAACGCGATTCGATCGACTTCGCCAGAACCTCGGCGATAGCATCCACAGCATCCGGAGTCCAATGAGTATCCATGCGAAGATACGGTGTTCGTCCCTTCCGTTTCCGCTCCCATAGGAGATCATGAACATCGACTACATCCACTCCCGAACGCCGAAGCGCCGCCACCCAGGCATCCCAGCTCGGGTTTTTCAACGGCCTTTCGCCCCCCGCCCCCCCATGCTTCAGGTATTCCGGCAATATTGACGGCTTTCCGGGAGTCGGCACGACAAGAAGCCGTATACCTCTGTTTTGAAGTTGTCGGTAGAAATCGAGAACCCCCGATAGCGGATCCATCGTTGACTCTACCTTCCCGAATTTCTCGAGAAATCCGGGCCCAGTCAGATGAAGCAGGTCCGGTTCATAGAACAGCCATCCGTTTTTTCCCGAAACGACCTTGTCAACGGAGGTCCCAAGCATGCGATAGAGAGAAAGCAGCAGATCGAAGATTCGGTCTCGAAGCGGAAACGCGGATTCCATCCTCTTTTCGGCATCCCGCATCTCTTGAATCAGCCCGGCATTCGCCTGAACGATGGCTTCCCATCCGATGGTTTTCGATTGGGAGAGCCCTGCCGGAAATCCTTCCATCGGGCACCCGCCCCCCCGCCTTCCCGAAACACGATGTATGGTGTCCACACCAATGACAGCGGCCACACCCAAAAGGACCACGAGAAATCCGAAGACCATGAACCGATCGCTGTAATCAACCCATCGTTCGTTCTTCATTTCCTACACACCGATTCTGTTCAAACGGTTCCCGGAAGTCGATCGATCATGGGGCGGCGGGCGTGTAAACGAGTTTGGGATCGAGGGCATAGGTCCAGGGCGCACCGGAATTCTTCCACCCGTTCAGCACGCGTTTCCCCTGGTAATAACTCTCGGAATCCTTCAGTACATCGCCTTCGAATCCATCGGATATATTGTAGATATTGGTAAAACCGATCTTGGCCAGCCTTTCCACGGATGCCGCACTCCGATGACCCGATCGGCACATGATCGCAATCGTGTCTTCCGGTTTGAAGCGTTTCTGGATTTGTACCTCAAAATCCGGATTATCCATCATGTCATAGGCTTTGGTTTCGGCATTGAATTTCAGGGTGTTCAACTTCGAGGGGATGTTGACCGCCATCGGCGCATGGCCGACATAAGCGTATTCCTCCACGGACCGGCAATCGAGAATGGTCACCTTCTCCGGATTGGCTTTCCACATCTCATAGGCTTCGA
>JBFMBE010000040.1:0-23172 GCA_040755275.1 Thermodesulfobacteriota bacterium
TTAGGAGCGGACCTGCTCTGGATGCCGGGAAGATCGCTTGCTTCTGCAGAAGCAACCGCGCGACAGGGAAGTAATGCCCGCCATTGGATTTCTGCTGATGATCCTTCCATCGACTGTCGGATATGTCATGATGCCTCCGAGAAGATTCCACCAAAACCCTATACCCATTCCAAACCCATCGTACGATGTACGTTGTGTGCGAAGAACTGCATCATAGCGCCTGGAAAACGCGGGGCATGCAGGTCTCGGATGAATGAAAACGGAAAACTCATCAGTCTGGTTTATGGAAAGCCGGTCGCTTTGCACGTAGACCCGATCGAAAAGAAGCCTTTTTATCATTTTCTGCCAGGCAACCCAGCCTATTCGTTCGGTACGACAGGATGCCCCCTTTCCTGCCAGTTTTGCCAGAACTGGGAAATATCTCAGGCCATGCCGGAAGATATCTCGACATCCTATCGCAGCCCGCAACATATCTGTCAGGAAGCGTCCTTTCGATCGGCTTCGGTCATTGCCTTCACATACAATGAGCCTACCGTATTTTTCGAATACATGATGGATGTTGCATTCCTGGCGAGGGAACGCGGGATTCGGTGTGTCGTGGTGAGCTGCGGGTTCATGAACCCGCAGCCACTTCAGGAAATGTGCCAGGTGATGGATGCCATCAAAATCGATCTCAAGGGGTTTTCCGGCGATTTTTACCGCAGATTCTGCAAGGCGGAGTTGGATCCGGTTCTGCGCTCCATCAAGACTGTGGCCAAATCGAAGCCTCATCTGGAGATCGTCAACCTCGTGATTCCGGGGTTGAACGACAGCCTCCAGATGATGACGGAGTTGGTTCGATGGGTGGCCGGCGAGATCGGACCGGATGTCCCGATTCATTTCACGCGGTTTCATCCAGACTATCAGATGAGGAATATTCCGCCGACACCGGTTGCAACGCTTGAAAAGGCCTATGATCTGGCGCTTCAGGCGGGGCTTCATTATCCGTACGTCGGAAATGTCCCTGCTCATCCGGGAAACCACACCCGTTGTCCGCATTGTCATCGTGTCGTGATCGAACGAAACGGATTTTTTGTGGTGTCGAATCATCTGAGAGGCGGTCAATGTCGCTATTGCGGTGCAATCGTTTCAGGTGTATGGATATGAGGTGATGGGGGTCGTTGAGAGTCTGCTTAAGGTCGTGAGAGCGTGTAGGGGCGCAACATGCCGCGGCCATGATCGACGTTTTTTGTAAGCCAGCGATCCGAACGAAGAGAAGGCTTTTCCGTGAGGAATTCAGGAGGATAGCATGCGTCGTTTCACTCTTGGGCTGACCATTTTGTGCCTTGGCCTTCTTTCTGCTGAGGTCCAATCGGCTGTTCGTCAGGCTGTTTATGCCGGGAATTTCTATCCCGCACACCCCAGGAAGCTTGCTCAGGCTGTGGACGATCTGCTGGCGGACGCCATCGAATCTTCTCTCCCCAAGCCAGCGGCCATCGTGGTTCCCCATGCCGGATGGGTATATTCCGGGAATATTCTGGCGGACGCTTTCCGTCTCGTGTCGCTCCATTCCTACGATGTCGTTGTGTTGTTGGGGGCGAATCATCGATCCCCCAACTTGGAAGGTGCCGCTGTCTACGAGTCGGGATCCTTTCGAACGCCGCTTGGAGAAACCTTCATCGATGAATCCATCACGAAGGCCTTGGTCGCTCAGGGGAAGCCAATGACGGCCGACAGTCGAGCCCATCAGGAAGAGCATTCGATCGAAGTCATCCTGCCATTCGTGCAAAAATGCTTTCCCAAAGCGAAAATCGTTCCGGTCATTGTCGGCGGATCCAAGGACAGCACGTGGGATCGGGTCGGTATAGCCCTGGCTCAGGTTCTGAAGGATAAGAACGCCTTGATTGTGGCCAGCAGTGATCTATCGCATTATCCCGATATGGAAACGGCTCGAAGAATCGATCTGCAGACCCTTTCAGCCGTATGCAGCATGAATCCGGCGGAGGCATTCGAAACCATTCGGGGAATCGAGCGTGGGAACCGAGGGCTTTCAACTGCAGCCTGCGGGCTGATGCCGATTGTGACGGCCATGAAGGCGGCCAATGAATTGGGGGTATCCCATGCATCCGTCATTTCCTATGCCAACAGTGGAGACACCGTGCTGGGCGACCGAAACCGGGTGGTCGGTTATGGAGCGGTAGCCATGACCTACGAATCGGTTCCGGTCGCACTTCCCGAGGCAACGGTTTCCTCGGGTGCCTCGTTTTCGGAATTGACCGAAACCCAGAAAGAAACCCTGCTTCGCTTTGCGCGCAAGAGCATTCGCATGTATCTCGGTTCCGAAACGCTTCCCCTGTTTCGGGATCCGGATCCGGTGTTTCACGGTTATTCCGGAGCCTTTGTCACCCTGAAAAAGCAGGGGAGCCTGAGGGGATGTATCGGTCATCTGGAGGCAGACACCAAATTGTATCGAATCGTTGGAAAAATGGCCTTGTCTGCAGCAACCAACGATCCTCGATTCACACCGCTCGATATCCGGGATGTAAACGACATCCACATCGAGATATCGGTGCTGACACCCTATCGACCCGTGCCTTCTTTTCAGGATATCGTTGTCGGCAAACACGGGGTGTTGCTGAAGAAGTTCGGCCGGTATGCGGTATTTCTGCCCCAGGTCGCTGTGGAGCAGGGATGGGATCGGGACCAGATGCTGGACCAGCTATGCCGCAAGGCGGGCTTGGAGGAGAACTGCTGGCGCCGGAATGCGAATTTCGAAGTGTTCGAGGCCTTGGTATTTGCGGAACCATGACCGTTTTGCGAAGGCCCCTCCTTTGCCTTGCGGCCGTCGGTATGGTCGGCATGTTGGGGCAGGTGGTTTTGCTTCGAGAAATCGCCGTCGTCTGTCCAGGTTCCGAACTCATCTGGATCTTTGGTATCGGCGTTTGGCTTTTCGGGAACGCACTCGGCATGCGAAGCACCTTAAGCCGGCGTTCGACAGGTGCCTACCGGTGGTTGTTCGCTGGTACGGCCCTGGCGTTCCCATGGTTGGTGCTGACACTTCGGTGGATGTTTCCGGTTCTCGGGATCCCGATGGGTGTAAGCCCCTCGTTTTTCCAGCAGCTGGGTCTGGTTACTGGTGGGATGTTTCCTGCCGGATGGATGATCGGACGGTTGTTCCGGCGTGGCATCCAGGCGTGGCTCGATCGGGGCGGTCTTCCGGCCTCTGCCTATGTCACCGAATGTGTCGGTGGGGCTGTGGGAGGCATTCTCAGTGCCGCCTGTCTTGAAGCCGGTTTTCAGAACATGGCGCTTGCCGGCATGGTTTGCGGGTGTTCCGGCATCGCTGGGGTCTTGGCTGCTGCGGATGCAACCCCTCATCGTCCCATGCGTTCATGGATGCTCGTTCCGTGGATCCTTTGGGGATGGGGTGTTTCCCATATCGATCGCATTCCCTGGCTGAACGCCGATTTCCATGAGGCGATCCGGTCCGGTGCCCGGGATTGGATTCAGCTGGACAGCCCAGGCGGCAGACTCACCCGTATCGAGCGAAGCGGGCAAACCCTCGTATGGTTCAATCATCAGGTGATATGGGACAGTGAGGGCGTTTCGGCGGAAGAGCGGGTGCATCTTCCTGCTCTGCTGCACCCGGATCCGAAACGGATCCTGCTGGCGGGGGGTGCGGCGGACGGTGCCTTGAGTGAAGCGATGCAGCACAAGCCGGAGCGGATCGATGTTCTCGAAACGGACCGCGTTCTGATGGCGCTTGTTTCCGAAAACTTTCCCCGGCCGCCCTCCACTGACCCCTCCTTCAGCATATATCTTCAGGATCCACGCCGTTTTCTTTCCTCGACGTCTTATCGGTACGATCTCATCGTCTCCACGGGGGCGGAGCCGGAAACGGCTGCTGCAAACCGTTTCTTCACCCGCGAATATGCCCTTCTTTGTCGACAGCGACTCAACGACGGCGGCATGGTGTCCTTTTCTCTGCCCGGAAGCGAAAACTATCTCTCGGCTGCGGGGTTCCATCGGCTTGCAGCCGTTTATGGGGCGTTTCGTTCCGTCTTTTCGGAAATTCGGGTGTTTCCGGGCGCAACGATCATCCTGATGGCTTCCGATCGGCCGATTCCACTGGACATGGATGCCGTTTCGCGGAACTTCGTTCAAAGAGGTCTGAAAAGCCGGTATGTCCATCCCGCATATGTGCGGTACCTGGTCATGAATGACCGACGTATCGATCTGGAAAAAAGGCTGAATGAGGCGGTTCTTCCGGTGAATACCGATTCCCATCCGGTCTGCTACGGCACGAGCCTTTGGTTGTGGCTTTCGAGGCTCTTTCCGACATTGGTTCATTTCGATCCGGGGGTTCTTTTCCGGATGTCTTCTTGGATATGGGGAGGTTTCGCTGTTCTTGCCTGCCTGATTCCGATTTTGGTAGGCATCTTGGTTCGTCCGAGTGCCTTTTCCTTGTTTTCGGTGGGACTTGCCGGTTTCTCCGGCATGTTTCTCGAAAACGCATGGATGTTGATCTACCAGCACATCTTCGGGGCCCTCTATCGGGATATCGGCGTGCTGTTCACGGCATTCATGGCCGGAATGACAGCAGGCGGATGGCTGGCCGTCCGTCGGGGATGGCGGCGTCAGGCCGAGCGCATCGGCTTCGGTCTTTTGGGTGGATGTGCCGTCTGGGGGGCGGCCGCCCATCCGATGATGAATTCTCTGCCGGTGTGGGCAGGGTTTTTCGTCGTCGGCATGGTGTTGTTTCTGGTGGGGGCCGCTGTATCCATCGTGGTGGCCGTGGAAATCCGGGATGTGCCGCAGTGGGATGTCCGATTGTCCGCCGATGTGTTGGCCGGGGGGATGGCGGCCGTTCTGGGAGGGCTGGTTTGGATCCCGCTGTTGGGTGTTCCCGGAAGCGCCCTGGTGGTCGCCCTTGCCTGTATCGTACGGGCGCTCTTCCCCCGCCAAGCGTTGGATCCGGTAGCAGATAACGGTGGGACGATCTAGCGCGTGAAGGAATATCCTTCCTATCCCAACAGGTGGATATCCTGCCGTGTGGTGCTATCGGGGATCGGTGCGGTGAATCCGTGGAATGCGAAACATCTCCTGAAACACGAAGATGGATTTTCGGATGTTGTCGTATTGGATGCGGGAATTCTCCACATGACGCCAGACCACCGGAAACTCGGCGATGCGATAGCCGCTTCTGCGGGCAAGCCACAGAATCTCCGGATCGAAGATGACGCTGTTCAGCCGCTGTCGGGCAAATAGAACCTGAGCCGCCTGTTTTCGGAAGAGTTTGAATCCGCACTGGGTGTCCGGATAGGGCAGGCCCAGATAGACCTGCTGAATACGGGTATACAACCATGCAGCCATCTCCCGCGGCAGGTTCTGGTGCTTTTCCACTCGGGCACCTTCAATCGCCCGTGATCCGATGGCGATATCGAATCCCTTCCGAAGCAGATCGAGCCCTTTTTCGATTTCCTGCAGCGGAACGGCGTAATCCGCATCCATGAACAAGACGATATCCGATTGCGCTGCCAGCATGCCGGTCCGCACGGCATATCCCTTCCCGCGGTTCGGATGGTATTCGATGGTTCGGACGGAGACCTTTCCGGAGGACGGAAAGCGGGATGCGACGTTGCAGGTGTCGTCCGTACTGCCGTCGCTGACGACGACGAGTTCGGTCTCGTAAGAAACGGTTTCCAGGTATGCGATACTGTTTTCGAGGGTGACGACGATTCGGTCGGCCTCGTTATAGGCTGGGATGACGATCGAAAGATTCATGGATCCTCTGTTCGAACCAACAAACGATACAACAAATAGGAAACGGCGAAAACGATGCCGAAGGAAGAAACGACATCGCTGAGAAAATGCCCGCCCTGCGCCATCCGGACGATGGATACCAGCAGTCCGTAGCTGAAGCCGGCCAGAAAAATGCGCTTTCGATGACGGGGAAACACAAAACCCGGGCTCATCATATAGAAAGCCATGGATGCATGACCCGACGGGAAGGAGCAGTTCTGGTCACATCCCGAGGAGGGCTTCCAGAACGGACGGAATGTCGTCTCGCCGCCGAATTCATGGACCATATCCGGCCGCGGCCTGCCCCAATGGTCCTTGAGGATCGTGTTTACAATGAGGCCGGGGCCGATGGCCAGAGCTAGGATCAAAAAGAGCCAGGCCCGCCATTTCAGGGTGAAGACGGGGCGCTTTCGTGCGGCAGCAACAGCCAATGCTCCGACGCACAGGGCAATCCATATCGGAACCAGCCATTCCACGGATGCATACAGGATTCGGCAGACGGGCATGGTTCCCCAGAAGAAGCCGGCTGTCGGATCATACAGGACGGCGGATACCCATAGATCGAGCTCCGGGAAAACGGCCACTATCAGCAGCAGTAGGAGGGGTGGAACACCCCAGATGAATACAGACGATTGCACGGGACATAGCTCCTTATCGTGCGCCGTGTATCATTGCTCGATGGTGAAAAGCAACCGAATTCATCGGCGAAGGGGCTCTGGGGCAGGCATGAAAAGGAGAATCGTCGGCAGAATTCAAATCCTCGATCAACCGGTACCGTGTATCCCTTATCGGTTTTCATCATCCGCCCAAAGAAAACCCCAACCTTTCCATTCTTTCCGAAACTTTACTTTTTTCTTTACATTTTTGGGTTCGTGGTGTATTTTCCTTCCATAGCTCATCATGGTTGATGGCCCCGCAAAAAGTCGCCAACCACCGCTTTTCCTTCAAAGCCGGGCCTCCAGCAGGAGGGCGGGTGGTGTTTTGCGAAGCAGCGGAAACTGTTTGAAGCAGCCGGAGATCGTTGGATCGGGCGGACGCACTTCATTTGTTTTGGTTTGAAAAACAGGCTGTTGGAAACCAGCAAACCATTCTTTGCATTTTGGCCATCCGCCCGATCCTACGAGCTCGGGCTGCTGAGTTTTTCCGCTGCTGAGCAAAATTCACCCGCCTTCCTGCGGGTCCATCCAGAGGGCCCGACTTTTTGCGACCTTATTATCGTCCATAGCCTATATACGATGAACGATCTGACTCAAACCCAACGACATGTGCTGGAGTATTTCCAGCAGGAAATCGCCCGAAGCGGCCGGACCCCCAGTCTGCGGAAGGCGGCCGAAGCCCTCGGGGTCACCCATGCGGCCGTATCTCAGCACCTGAAGGTTCTCGAAGCCAGGGGATACCTGAAGCGGGACAGGCGCTACGGTAGAGATCTGCACTTTCCAGAGCGGGGCGCCATGCCCCGGATCGGTCGGCGCTGGCGGGAAGTGCCGGTTGTCGGTCGGATCACGGCCGGGCTTCCCATGTATGCCCAGCAGCAATGGGAAGAAGGCGTTGTGGTGGATGCCTCCGTTTTCGGGGGCCAAAGCCTCTTCGCCCTTCGGGTTCAAGGCGATTCCATGACCGGTGTGGGCATCCTCGACGGGGATATCGCCATCTGTGAACCTCGTCAATATGCCGAAGACGGCGAAATCGTCGTGGCTCTCATCCGCGAGGAAGAGGCGACCGTCAAACGCTTTTTCCGGCATGCCGATCACATTGCCCTCCATCCCGAAAATCCGGCCTACAGCGTCATGCGTTACGGGTTTTCCGAGGTGCTCGTTCAAGGCAAGGTGATCGGTATCTACCGCGGGCCGGAGACGATGGCCCGGCTGCATGGCAGGTGAGGGGGAAGACGTCAGAGAAGGTATCCGGCGGGAGGTTCATGTGGATATGTCGGTTCCGGCGGGATCATTGTCCCATCCCCGATGGTGGATTGGAACGAGCGGGTACTCCTATGCCGAATGGGTGGAGGCCGGGTTTTACCCGGAAGGCACGCCTGCAGGGAAGATGCTTTCCCTCTATGCCCAGCGGTTTTCCGCTGTCGAGCTCAATTTCACCTGGTATCAAATGCCGCGCCCCGAAGCCCTCGAGCGGATGCAGGAACAGGTTCCGGCGTCGTTTCGGTTTGCGGCCAAACTGCATCGAAGCCTGACCCATGAAGTCGATGCCGACACATGGCGGCAACAGGCTGCGCAATACCGCATCGGTATTGCACCGCTCATTCAGGCCAGGCAGCTTCTGGCCGTTCTGATCCAATTGCCCGGCAGCTTTCACCGAACTGCGGACAACCGGCGGTATCTTGCGGCCTTGTTGGACGAGCTGGCCGGATTGCCGCTCGCCGTCGAATTCCGTCACGTTTCCTGGGCTGAGGAGCGGGTGTATGCCGAGCTTGCCCGGCGAAAGACAACACTTGCCGTCGTCGATACCCCCCCTCTGCCGTACCTGTTTCCAGCAGTCGATGTCATCACCAATCCCGATCTGGTCTATGTGCGGTTTCACGGCCGCAATCTCGCCGGATGGCGCTCCGGCAGCATGCAGCGCCAGTTCGACTATGCATATACGGATGCCGAGCTGCAGCAATGGATCGACCGACATTGGGGCCGCCTGACGGAGAAGACCGGCGACGCGGTCCTGTTCTTCAACAACCACGTGCGGGGGCAGGCGGCACGCAATGCGTTGATGCTTACACAACTGCTTCAGGGTTTCCGATGCGCACCGTCATCCACCTGAATGTCGCCGATTTTGCAGCAGCCGTCGAAACCGTTCTCGATCCGAGGCTTTCGGGAAGGCCGCTCATCGTCGCAGCGGGTGCATCCCGGGTTTGTGACATGAACGAGACGGCCTATCGAATGGGCGTACGCAAACACATGCCGATCGCTGCGGCCCGAAGGCGGTGTCGGGACGCAACGGTTGTGCTCAGCCGCCCCGATCGCTATGCCCGGGCCATGCAGGAAATGGTGAAACGGGCGGCGGCATTCACCCCGCGGGTTGAACCGGGGGATGGAGACGGCCATCTTTTTTTGGACGTCACCGGTACGGGACGGTTGCATGGCCCTGCCCTCGATGTGGCCTGGCGGTTGCGGCGACAGATGCGCTCCGAGCTGGGGATCGATCCCATCTGGTCGGTTGCCCCATCCAAACGGGTGGCCAAAACCGCAACCCGCCTCGTGAAGCCCAGCGGCGAATATGTCGTTGCCGAAGGGGAGGAGGCCCGATTTCTGGCCGATCTGCCCCTCGACATCGTGGCGGGTTTCGAAGCCGAAGACGTTGCGAAGCTGCGCTCCCTCCACTTGGTCCGTCCCCGGGACGTTGCCCGGCTTTCCAGTGATGTGCTCGAAGACGTGTTCGGTTCTCGGGCGGCCTACATTCGGGATGTGGTTCTCGGTATCGACGCATCGCCTGTCCGCAGCCTCGATGAGGCGCCTGCAGCCGTTCGTCTGGAAAAGGGGTTCGATCCGGATACCGAGGATCCGCAATGGGTGGAAGGGGGGCTGTTTTCGCTGGTGGAACGGGCGGGGGCGGAAATCCGGCGGATGGGGCTATCGGCATCGATGGTGTCGGTGCGGCTGACCTATGCCGACGGGGTTTCGATCGTGCGGCGCTTTTCCTGCAAACCGGCTACGGCCATCGACGCCCGGCTTTTCGAGGCGGCCCGATCGGCGCTTTTGCTGTGTTGGTGCAGGCGGATCCGCATCCGGCACATCGTGCTCACCTGCTCGAAGCTGGTTTTCCCATCCGCCCAGCTTCCCCTTTTCGAAAATCCCCTCGAAACCCGCCAGAGCCGGCTGTGCGCAGCCATCGACGCCGTTCGATCCCGCTTCGGCCGAGCAATGCTCACGACAGGCCGGGGAATGCCGGAGGCTGCTTATACCGCTTCATCATGAAACCGACAGGCCAAAATATGAAGTTCATCCCCTGCAACGGTGTAAACCAGCCGATGTTCATGATCGATACGCCGACTCCAAAAACCGGACAATTCGAAGCGCAGCAACTCTGGTTTCCCGATTCCGTCATAAGGCGACCGCTGGATATCCCGAATCAGTTCATTGATTCGTTTGAGCCTTAACATTTTGATTTATTTTATAATGTGCTGGATTCAGACGTCTTTGTCAAGACGAGCATGAAATGGATCGATCAGGATATGGTCCCACTTCTGGTCCGATCCCATTTCTCGCTCATAAAGGCCACCGCATCCCCCGAAGCCCTGTGCGCTTCGGCGAAGGCCATGGGATATTCGGCGCTGGCGCTGACGGATACAAACAATCTCTACGGGTTGTGGGAATTTCTGGCGGCATGTCGGCGTCATGGGATTCGGCCTGTCATCGGGGTGGAACTGGACGATGCCGGGAAATGGCTGGGCGGCGGCATTGGAAAAGTCCCGGCCGGTGGTGCCGGTTCCGATCGTGTGATCTGTCTTGCGGCCACATCCGAAGGCTTTTCGAATTTGTGCAGGCTCGTTTCCCTGCGGCATGCGATTGCAGATGCCGCTTTTCATCCCGTCTTTTCCCGGAAGCTTTTCCCGGATTCAAGCGCCAATCGATCCTCGAACGCCGTCCTTGCGGATCCGGCCGAAGCCTTTCGAGGGATCGTCTGCCTCACGGATTCCCCTCGCATCCTCACCTTGATGCACGAATCCGGCCTCGATCCCCGGGCGCTTCTGTCTGCAGCAAGCCCTTCGGCCTGGCGGGGGCTTGTCCGGGAAGCTCGGTCCAGGCACATCCCCATCGTTGCGGCTGCCGACAACCGGATCCTCACCCAGGGGGACGAAGAAACGGCCTTATACCGCGTGCTTCGGGCCATCGACGGCAACACCACCATCCATCGGATTGGCACCTCGCACGGCGCGCTCGATCCGATGCCGCTTCTGCCGGAATCGGCCTATCGAACCCGGTTCGCCTGCTTTCCCGAAGCCATCGACAACACGGATCGCCTTCTCGATGCCATCTCCTTCACGGGTCCGGACGCTCGGATCGTCATGCCCGAATGGCGTGATCCGGCCAGGCCCGATCTCGACGCCGAAACGGCTCTGGCCGAGGATGCCCATGCCGGGGCCATCCTGCGCTACGGGAAGCCGCTTCCAGATGCCGTCATCACCCGGCTCGAACACGAACTTTCGATGATTCGGCGGATGGGCTTCTGCGGGTATTTTCTGATCGTCCGGGACATCGTCCGCCAGAGCCCCCGAACCTGCGGCAGGGGATCGGGTGCGGCATCTCTCGTGGCCTATTGTTTGGGCATTACGAACGTATGCCCGATCCGTCACCACCTCTATTTCGAGCGGTTTCTCAATCCCGGAAGGACCGATCCTCCCGATATCGACGTGGATTTCGCTTGGGACGAACGGGAAACCGTCATTTCCGGGGTGTTGTCCTCGTTTTCGGGCCATGCCGCCATCGTATCGAGCATGGTTCGGTTTCAACCCCGGATGGCCATTCGGGAGACGGCCCGGGCCTTCGGGATTCCCGAGGCCGCCATTTCGGCTGTCACCCGCCGACTTCCCGGTTACTGGCATTCGGACGATGTCGACCCCGAAACCTTCGCCTCCCGGATCGCCACATTTCCGGAAATCCGGGGCATCGATTTTCCCGAGCCCTGGCCCGTCATCTGCCGGATCGCCGCTCGTCTGGTGGGAATACCCCGGCACCTCATGCTGCATCCGGGAGGTGTCGTCATCACGCCGGGACCGATCGATCGGCATTGCCCCGTCGAGCCGTCGGCCGAGGGGTTCCCGATGTTGCAGTGGGACAAGGACGGGGTAGAGGATGCGGGGCTTGTCAAGATCGATCTGCTGGGAAACCGAAGTCTTGCCGTGATCCGGGATGCGCTTGGGGCCGTTGCCGCGTCCGGACGGCCGATCGACGAGTTGCGCTGGCATCCGGAAGACGATCCCGCCACCCAGAAGACCATCGCCGAGGGGCGGACCATGGGGTGCTTCTACATCGAAAGTCCGGCCATGCGGCTTTTGCAGCAGAAGGCAGGCCGGGGGGATTTCGAGCATCTCGTGCTGCACTCGAGCATCATCCGTCCCGCAGCCAACGACTGGATCGAGGAATACCTCGGCAGGCTTCATGGAAAACCGTGGCAACCCCTCGATCCGACGCTTACGGACGTGCTCTCGGAAACGTATGGCATTATGGTCTATCAGGAAGACGTCTCGCGGGCTGCGGTCGCCATGGCCGGATTTTCCCACGAAGAAGCGGACAGGCTTCGCAAGGTCCTTTCCAAGAAGGATCGAGCCTTGCATCTGGCCAATTTCAGAAGACGCTTTGTGGAGGGAGCCCGGCAAAACGGTGTTTCGGCCGAAGCCATCGAGACGGCCTGGAACATGATGATGAGTTTCGACGGGTACTCCTTCTGCAAGCCCCACAGCGCCTCCTATGCCCGGGTGTCGTTTCAGGCGGCCTATCTCAAGACCCATTACCCGGCCGAGTTCATGGCAGCCGTACTGCGGAACCGGGGAGGCTTCTATTCGACGGCTGCCTATGTTTCGGAAGCGCGGCGGATGGGGCTTGTGGTGATGGGGCCGGATGTGAACGAGAGCGAGACGGGCTGGACGGGGCGGGACGGGGTGCTTCGGGCGGGGCTCGACGCTGTCACTGCGCTTCGGGAATCGACGCTTTCCGCCGTTTCAAAGCATAGAGCGAAACGGCCGTTCGATTCACCGGAAGATTTCTTCGAACGGATCGAACCAAGCGACACCGAAGCCCGGCATCTCATCGACTGCGGTGCCCTTGACGGGATCGCACACGGGGAGAATCGGGCCGTGCTGCACTGGCGCTGGATGCGCCATCGCCGGGTGTCGACAGCCCGAGGGGGTAATCTTCGGCTCTTCGAACCTCAGTCGGAATATGGGGCCGCCCCGCCGTTGCCGGAAGGGGAGGATTTGGATCGGTTGCGGCGGGAATACCGGGTGCTCGGGTTTCTCTGCGATCGGCACCCGCTCAGCCTGTTTCGGGGGGCGACGGTGTTGCGAAACACGATCCGATCGGGGGATCTGCCCTCCCGGGTCGGAAAACAGGTGGCGATGGCGGCCTGGCCCGTCTGCCACAAGACCGTTCACGCCCGAAACGGGAAACGGATGGGGTTCTTCACCTTCGAGGATGAAACCGGGCTCATCGAAACGGTTTTGTTTCCGGATGTCTACGAGCGATGCATCCACCGGTTGGCGGCCGACGGCCCCGTGATTCTGTCTGGAACGCCGGAAAACCCGTGGGGGGCCGTGGTGCTGCATGTCACGGATGTACAGCCTTTGGGAAAACCGGGCTGACATCCATCCGATCTACCCACTACCGAGACTGCCCACTGTCCGATATCCTTTGGGATCGATCTCGATCGTGTCGAACCCGGCCGTGCGGAAAAACGCCTCGATCGTTTCCATCGATGGGAGGATGCGCAGCTGCGGCAGAACGTCCGGTGGCACTTCAATGCGGCAGCGGTTGCCCTGATGGCGGACACGAACAATGTCGATGTCCGTCTGTTTGCGGAAAAACGCTTCGCAGGATTCGATCTGGGCGAGTTTTGAGGACGTGATCGGCTGACCGTGGGGAATACGGGTGGCCAGGCAGGAATTGGCCGGCCGGTTCCACACGCGAAGGCCGATCCGGCGGGCAATGCTTCGGATGTCGCTTTTGGTGAGACCCGCCTCGAGTAGGGGATGACGGACACCAAAGAAGTCGGAAACGGCGCGGCCCGGTCGGTCTTCTTGGACGTCGTCTGCGTTTTCCCCGTCGATCAGTACCCGCTCTTCCGCCAGGGCATTCTGCACCGCAGTCAACCGGATGCGCTTACAGACGGCACAACGGCCCTTCGGGTTGGCGCTGAATTCGGGCGATGCGCATTCATCCGTTTCAATGCACAGCTGCCGGACGCCCAACTCCTCCTGAGCCAGCACCACCACATCCCGACGTTCATCCGAAGTCATCAGGGGGGAGAGGGCCGTGACGGCCAGGGTCTCATCCCCGTGTACCATTCGGCATGCATGGAGCAGCAGGGTGCTGTCCACCCCTCCGGAAAACAGCACGGCAGGCCGTTCGACCTGCCGCAACACCTCAAGCAGTGTGGGCCATTTCGTCATGATGATGTCTCAAAGAGTCAGGCCCATTGACCCGCCCTCCTGCTGGAGGCCCGTCATTGAGGGAAAAGTCGCCTTTCCCGTGCTTTTTGTAAATGTCGGGCATCAGCGGGGTGGCTGAGGAAGCCTTTTGAGCTTGCTGCGAAAAAGGTTCCCCAGTCACCCCGCGACTCGATAGAGACTTCCTGACTTGTTGCGGGGCCATCATGTATCCTTACGCGATCCGTTGCTGCATCGTTTTCGCAAGATCGTGAAGCAACCCGAGCACCCGTTCCGCCAGCGGTTCGTCCAGCACCCCTCCCATGCCGCAGCTTGGGGTGATGAGCGCCCGCCGCAACAAGAGGTTTCGATCGAATCCTCCGGCCTCGAAGGCCGAAAGCCCGGTTTCGAATCGAGCGAGAAGGGTTTCGAGGGTTTCGGTGGCTGCAGCATGGCGATCGAGGGTCGGCACGATTCCCCATCCCAACCAACCGCCCCGCTCGAAGAATCCGGCAAGTTCCTTCGGATACAATGTCATGGCCTGCAGGTGGTCGTAGGCGTCGAAATCGAGAATGTCGAGTCGGGTTTCCATCAGAAGCGACCAGTCGGTGTTCTCTTCGCAGTGGACGCCTGCCAGCGCACCCGCCTGATGAATCACCGAGACGACGGCGTCGATGTCGGAAACGACGGCATCTTTGCTGATCGTGATGAAGGTCTGTTTGCCGAAGCCGAGAAGAGACGGCTCGTCGAGAAACACGATGACCGGAAGTCCGAATACCCGTAACTTCTCGATCTGCCATAGGGCCTTCATGGCAACCAGTTTCACGACGACGTCGTGCATTTGCTCGTCGTAATAGACGCAGCGGTCTTCGGTGTCGAGCAGGTTCGTTCCGAGTGTGAAGGGGCCGGTCACCTGACCCTTGAGCATTCGAAGCCGTCCGGTGGATTTCCAGTCGGGTATGCGCCGGATCATTTCATGAAATCCGGCTGCCACATCTTCCGAAAGCCCGAATCCTTCCAACTCGTTCCGGTCACCTTCTTCGACGACAGCCAGATACCTTCGGTAGAATTCCGTCAGTTCCGCAGTCGCCGCATCCGAAGCCAGGGACATGCGAATCTTCCCGTCCTGTTCGATCAGTCCTGGCATGCCTTCGGTGAACTGGATCATCATGTTTTCCCGAACCGATCGTTTGGGAAACTGCACCCAGGAAGGAATTTCGGGGGTTGCCGCAACCATGAGCCCGGTTGCCCTCGCAACGTCGGTATGGGGCATGCTGCCGATGGTGGTGGCCAGACATCGAGGTTCGATATGTCGGGCTGTCGTTTCCGTATTGATCGTGCTCATAGACTTTCTCCGATTGATTGCATGCCGAAAATCGCTATTCCGACTCCTGTCTCCAGCCTTTTTCTTTCATATCCCCCCATCCTCTTCCGATTCCATCTCTCGGCGTCGATTCATCCAACATTCATGGTACAGCACCCGAACGATACAGGCGATCGGAATCGCGAGGATCATGCCGACAATGCCGAATTGAGCGCCCGCAAGCAGAGCCAGCACCACCGCCAATGGGTGAAGACCCGCTCCCTTGCCGACGATTTTGGGCTGCAGGATGAAGCCCTCCACGGCCTGGATTGCGGAGAAGAGCAGGACAACGGCAGATAGACCGAGCAATTTGCCGTGCCAATCCGTTTCCGTGCTCAGCAGGACGATGAGAAGGGCGGGGGTAACACCGATGATCGCACCAAGGTAGGGGATGAAGCCGCCGATGGCTGCCGCCGTTCCAATCAGAAGGCTGTAATGTCGCAGCCCCGGAAAACCAAACAGACCGATACCGAACAAGCCTAAAGCGAACAGACTTCCGACGATGCACGAGACGGTCAGTTGCCCTCGGATGAATCCGCCCACCGCTCGATCCATCTTTTCGAGGATGATGAGGACGGTTGTTCGGTGCTTTCGGGATATGTGTTGCATGAAAAAGGGTCGGATTCGTTCCCAGTCCAGAACGAGATAGAAATGAATGATCAGAATCAGGGAAAGGGAACCGAGAAATCCGAAGATCCACTCGATTCCGGAGTAAATGCCGCGGGTGGCCTTTCCGACGGCGGAGACGGATCCGGCAGCGACGGATTTCATACCGGGAAGGGCCTTCTGGATGATGCCTTCAAAATCGATCTGCCATTCGGTGACTGTCTGACGAACGATATCCCACCATTGCGCATCGCTTTGAAATAAGGCATGTTCGGAGAAACGCTTCAATAGCCGTGGTATCTCCTCGCGGATGGCTTGGTTCAGCCGGGACAGTTCCGATAAAATGCCGGGGATCAGAAGGAACAAAACGGCTGTGAGAGCCGCCAGGATGATCATATAGAGGCAGAGGGTTCCGAAAATCCTTCCGAGCTTCAGCCTTCGCTGCAGGGCGGAAACCACCGGGGCAAACAGGTACGCGAACAGAAAGGCCACGATGAACGGTGAAAGGACGTTGAATACAACTTCGATGACAGGGCGAAACTGACCGAGGGTGTAAATGCCGAAGGTGGCTACGGCCATCACGCCGAGGGCGTAGACGATTCTTCGCAGAAAGGGGTCA
Source organism: Thermodesulfobacteriota bacterium (assembly GCA_040755275.1). Taxonomy (GTDB): domain Bacteria; phylum Desulfobacterota; class Desulfobacteria; order Desulfobacterales; family Desulfatirhabdiaceae; genus Desulfatirhabdium. The sequence goes on from JBFMBE010000040.1 coordinate 16,456, forward strand.
CCGAATCGGATCTCGGTCATGAAAGGCTCATCGGGATTGGGCGACAGTAAATGCGATGACGTTGACGACGTTTTCCATATCTGTATCGCGTTGCAGAACATTGAACGGCTTGCTGATGCCCATCAGGAAGGGGCCGACGGCCTTGGCGCCTCCAAGCCGGTGCAGCAGTTTGTAGGCGGCGTTTCCGGCGTCGAGGTTTGGAAAGACGAGAACGTTTGCCGGTGTGCCGAGTCGGTTGAAGGGGAAGAGTCTGTTCAGAATGTCTTCACTGACGGCCGTGTCCGCTTGCATCTCTCCGTCGATGACCAGGTCGGGATTCTGCATCCGGGCGATTTCGACGGCCTTCTCCACCCGACGGGCATGGGGGTGTCGGGTGCTGCCGAAATTGGAAAAGGAGATCATGGCAACGACCGGCTTGATATCGAAAAACCGGACCATTTCAGCGGAAAGCAGGGCGATTTCGGCCAGATCCTCCGAACTCGGATCGATATTGACCGTTGTGTCCGCCAGGAAAATGGTCTGTCCTCGGAAAATCATCATGTAGATGCCGCTGACCTTCGAGACACCGGGCCGTTTGGGAATGACCTGGAGCACGGGCCGGATCGAATCGGGATAGGATCGGCTGATGCCGTGTACCTGACCGTGAACCATCCCCTCGTCGACCATCATGGCCCCGAAGATGAAGCGGTTTCGAAGTTGCCACCGCGTTTCCGCAGGAGACCACCCTTTTCTGGCGCGCTTCTGGAAAAGCTTCTCGGTGAAGGTTTCAAAGAGAGGACTTTTCATGTGATCGAGGATTTCAATCCCATCGAGGGAAATGTTCATGTCCTGTGCGATGAACCGGATTTCCTCCTCGTTTCCGAGAAGCAGCGGATGGGCGATGCCTTCCCGGGCCGCTTGATTGGCCGCACGGATGATCGTCGGGTGGTTGCCCTCCGGCAAGACGATTTTTTTCGGGTTCCGCTGGGCCATGGAGATGATCTTTCGCATGATTTCACGCTCCGGTCCCAGCCGGGTTTCCAGCACTTGAATGTAGGTTTTGTGGCTGGGCAGCTGAATGCGGGCGACACCGCTGTCCACGGCTGCCTGGGCCACTGCCGGGGTGACGGTCAGGAGGACACGGGAATCGAGGGGTTTGGGGATGATGTAGTCGGGTCCGAAGCGGAACGGTTTGCCACCATAAGCCCGAATGACGGAATCGGGAACGTCTTCTCGAGCCAGTTCCGCCAGTTTACGGGCTGCAGCCATCTTCATCTCGGAATTGATGGCCTTTGCGCGCACATCGAGGGCCCCTCGAAAAATGAACGGAAACCCGAGGACATTGTTTACCTGATTCGGGAAATCCGATCGCCCTGTGGCGACGATGGCGTCGGGCCGGATGGACTTGGCCAGATCGTAGTCGATTTCCGGATCGGGATTGGCGAGCGCGAAAATGACGGGCTTTTCGGCAAGCGATTTGAGCATTTCCGGCGTAAAAGCTCCCTTGACCGATAGACCGACCAGTACGTCGGCACCCGCTGCCGCCTCTTCAAGGGTTCTGGCAGGGGTTTCGACGGCGAAGGCCTCCTTGTAGGGATTCATCCCCTTTTCCCGTCCCTTGTAAATGACGCCTCGGGTATCGACCAGCAGGATGTTTTCCCGTTTGCATCCGATGTCCACATACATCGATGCGCAAGCGATCCCGGCGGCCCCGGCACCGTTGACCACGATCCTCAGGTCTTCGAGTTTCTTCCCGGTGAGCACGCAGGCGTTCAGCAGGCCGGCGCTCGAAATGATGGCCGTTCCGTGCTGATCGTCGTGAAACACCGGGATCGACATCTGTCGTTGCAGTTGTTCTTCGATATAAAAACAGTCCGGTGCCTTGATGTCTTCGAGGTTGATGCCCCCGAAGGTGGGTTCCAGGAGGCGCACGACACGGACGAATTCATCCGGGTCGGTCGTGTTCAGCTCGATGTCGAAAACGTCGATGTCGGCGAACCGTTTGAACAAAACGGCCTTCCCCTCCATGACAGGTTTTCCGGCAAGTGGTCCGATATTTCCGAGTCCAAGTACCGCGGTTCCGTTGGTGATGATTCCGACCAGATTTCCCTTCGAGGTGTAATCGAAGGCGTAATCGGGAATGCGTTGAATCTCGAGGCAGGGAACGGCTACACCAGGCGTGTAGGCGAAGCTCAGGTCATGCTGGGTGAGGCAGGGCTTGCTGGGAACCACCTCGATCTTTCCGGGGCGGGGTTCCATATGGTACTGCAACACTTCCTTTTCGAACGCTTTCATGGTTGGCGGCTTTCTGTCGGAGGTCTATCGGTGGGAAGAACGGAAGCCTCGCGGGTGCAAGGGCTTCCGTTCATTCAAGAACCATCAATACCGGTAGTGGTCGGGCTTGAAGGGACCGTCCACCGGCACGCCCAGATAATCGGCCTGGGCCTGGGTGAGCCGGGTCAGGCTTACGCCAAGCTTGTCGAGATGCAGGCGGGCCACTTCCTCGTCGAGGGTTTTGGGAAGGGTGTATACCTTTTTCTCGTAGGTGCCTGTGGCCAAGGCGATCTGCGCCAGACACTGGTTGGTGAAGCTTGCGCTCATGACGAAACTGGGGTGGCCCGTTGCGCAGCCGAGGTTGACGAGTCTGCCTTCGGCCAAAACGATGATGGAACGACCGGAGGCAAGGGTCCACTTGTCCACCTGGGGCTTGATGTTCTCCCGTTTGCAGGCCGGATTCGATTCGAGGTAGCGCATGTCGATCTCGTTGTCGAAATGGCCGATGTTGCAGATGATGGCCTCGTTTTTCATCCGCTCCATGTGTGCTCCGGTGATGACCTGACAGCAGCCAGTTGCCGTCACGAAAATATCGCCGATCGGCGCCGCCTCTTCCATGGTCATGACCTGGTAGCCTTCCATCGCCGCCTGCAGGGCGCAGATCGGATCGATTTCGGTGACGATCACCCGAGCTCCGAACCCCTTCATCGACTGGGCGCACCCCTTACCGACATCCCCGTATCCGCAGACGACGACAACCTTGCCGGCCACCATGATGTCCGTGGCCCGTTTGATCCCGTCTGCAAGCGACTCGCGACAGCCGTACAGGTTGTCGAATTTCGATTTGGTGACCGAGTCGTTCACGTTGAAGGCCGGAAAGAGCAGCTCGCCTGCTTTGGCCAGATGGTAGAGACGGTGCACCCCGGTGGTGGTCTCTTCGGAAACCCCCCGGATGCGGGCAGCCACACGCAGCCACAGGCCGGGATCCGTCCGATAGGAAGCCCGAAGACGATCCATCAGGCATTTCATGTCTGGATTCGAATAGTCGGCATCGAGAAGCTCCGGATGTTGTTCCACCTTCACCCCCTGATGGACATAGAGAGTGGCGTCCCCCCCGTCATCCACGATCAGATCCGGACCGGTTCCGTCGGGCCAGAGCAGGGCCTGTTCCGTGCACCACCAGAATTCCTCGAGGGTTTCTCCTTTCCATGCAAAGACGGCTGCGGAGCCGTTGGCCGCTATGGCTGCAGCCGCATGATCCTGCGTGGAGAAAATGTTGCAGCTCGCCCACCGAACATCCGCTCCCAAAATTTTCAGGGTTTCGATGAGCATGGCTGTTTGAATGGTCATGTGAAGGCTTCCGGTAATACGAAGCCCTTTCAACGGTTGCTGGGGGCCGTATTTTTCCCGGACGGCCATCAGCCCGGGCATTTCGTTTTCGGCAAGCCGCATTTCCTTGTTGCCGAATTCCGCAAGCGAAAGGTCGGCAACCCGGTAAGGCAGGCTCAGGTTCCGCAGCAAGACACCGTTCTTGTCGCGCTGCAAGGCGATCGATCCATCGTACATATGCTTGAATCTCCTTTATCGTCAGCAGGATGCTCACTATCGTGGGGCATCCGTCCGTCGGTGCTTCAGGGCGTGAAGGCGGGGGAGTGCGAATCCACAGCGCCCCTTTTGGGTGTTGCCTTCTACAGGCCGGCCTTCTCTCTCAGCACGGCGGCCATGTTCGTGTGTTCCCAGGTGAATTCGGGTTCCGTTCGGCCGAAGTGACCGTAGGCGGCTGTCTTCTTGTAGATGGGACGCAGCAAGTCGAGATACTCGATGATGGCTGCCGGTCGCAGGTCGAATGTATCGAGGATGATCTCCCGGACCTTTTCCTTGGGAATCAGGCCGGTGCCCATCATGTCGATCATGATGGAGACGGGATGAGCCACCCCGATGGCATAGGCGATCTGTAGTTCGCATTTTTTGGCAATTCCCGCTGCGACGATGTTCTTTGCGATGTGGCGGGCCATGTAGGAGGCGCTTCGGTCCACCTTCGACGGGTCTTTGCCGGAAAAACATCCGCCGCCGTGGCTGCCCATTCCGCCATAGGTGTCGACGATGATCTTGCGGCCGGTCAGCCCGCAATCGGCCATCGGGCCGCCCAGCACGAACTTGCCGGTCGCGTTGATGTAGTATTTCGTATCGCCGTCCATCATTTCCCGGGGGATGATCTTTCGGATGACTTCCTCGATGATGGCCTCCTTGAGGTCTTCGTAGGTGACATCCGCCTTGTGCTGTGCGGCGATGACGACGGTATCGACCCGTTTGGGGGCACCGTTTTCGTATTCGATCGTGACCTGGGCCTTGCCGTCCGGCCTCAAAAAGTCGAGGCTGCCGTTCTTTCGAACGACGGACAGTCGGTGGCACAGCTTGTGGGCGAACATCAAAGGCATAGGCATGAGTTCAGGGGTCTCGTCTGTGGCATAGCCGAACATCAACCCCTGGTCTCCAGCGCCTTGGTCCTTAAAAAGCCCTTCGCCCGGGTTGACACCTTGAGCGATGTCGGGGCTCTGGTGGTCGATCGATGTCATGACGGCACAGGTCCGCCAGTCGAATCCCATCTGAGAGGAGTGGTAACCGATTTCACGGATGGTGTCCCGGGCGATCTGTGGCATTTCCACGTAGCAAGTCGTGGAGATTTCTCCGGCAATGAACACCATTCCGGTGGTAACGAGGGTTTCGCAGGCGACCCGGCAATTTCTGTCCTGAGCCATGATGGCGTCGAGAACGGCATCCGAGATTTGATCGGCGACTTTATCGGGGTGACCTTCTGTGACGGATTCCGAGGTGAAGAAGAATTTTTCGTTGGACATGGTTTGCGATCTCCTTTGTCGAGGATGATGGTTGCAGGTCGTATGACCTGCCGTCATGTTGGACCGGCGGATGCCGAGTGATGGCTGTTGCAGGATGGCATAGCCGCCTGTGACAGCCGGAAAAAACGATTGATGGTATAATGGCCTTGCAAAAAGTCAGGCTCTCTGGATTGATGAAGTCGCAACAAGTCGGAAGGTCTCTTCATCGTCGCATGGCAGGGCATACGCCTTTTTCGCTGCAGCATCAAAAGGCATATGCCCCACCATGCTCAGGTCCGGGTCAGGATCGTATTGTCGATCAACCGGGTGGTTCCAACCCGAACCGCAAGCGCCAGAAGTGCTCTGTCTTCGATGGTATCCACCGGCTCCAGGGTTTCGGGATGACAGATGGCGACGTAGTCGATTCGGGTTTCCGGAAACGATTCGATGTAGGCTTTGGCGGTTTCGATCAGCCGGTGGCTGTCCCGGACTCCCTGATCGAGCATTTCCTGAGCATGCTTCAGGGAGCGGGACAGGCTGAGGGCCGATTCGCGATGATGCGGCTTGAGATAGGTGTTGCGGGAGCTCATGGCCAGACCATCCGTTTCCCGAACCGTCGGTGCCGTGACGATTTCGATATCCAGATCCATATCGGTGACCATTTTTCGGATGACGAGAACCTGCTGATAGTCTTTCTGACCGAAAACGGCGAAATGGGGTTTGATGATGTGAAAGAGCTTGGTGACGACAGTGGCCACCCCACGGAAATGGCCGGGTCTGGAAAGACCGCAGAGATGGTTCGGAAGTCGTTCGAGCTGGACGTAGGTCTCGTAATCCGGACCATAAAGGTTGTCTGCGGAAGGTGCAAATACATAGTCGACGCCGACGGATTCACACAATCGGCGATCCCGATCGAGGTCTCGCGGATAGGCGGCCAGATCCTCGTTCGGTCCGAATTGCGTTGGGTTGACGAAGATGCTCGTGACGAGGATGTCGGCCGATTTTCGGGCAAGGCGCATCAACGACAGATGACCTTCGTGCAGATATCCCATGGTCGGCACCAGACCGATGATTTTTCCTTTGGATCGGTGATTGCTGCACAAGGACTGCATCGTTCGTTTGTCTGTGATCGTTTCGATGGTTCGATTCCCTCCTTGAAGGCTTGCAGCCGATCTGCCTGCTGCATCGAAAAACGGGGTGTAGCATGCTTCAGCACCGGGTTTCACGCCATTTTATCGTCAGCGGATCATAAGGAATGCGGCAGGGAATGTCAAATATCATATGGTGTCGGCGTCGCTTGAGGTGTTTCCCAGGACCCTGTCAACGTCCTTGATGGGTGTCGTCGGTACGCCCCGGGCATTCGGGCTGCTCTGGCACGAACCCACGAAAAGATACTCCAGTCACCCCGCGACTCGACAGAGACTTCCTGACTTTTTGCGAGCGCATCATTCTTGATGGAGTCGCAAAAAGTCAGGCCCTCTCATTTGACCCGCAGGAAGGCGGGTGAATTTTGCTCAGCAGCGGAAAAACTCAGCAGCCCGAGCTCGTAGGATCGGGCGGATGGCCAAAATGGAAAGAAAGGTTTGGTGGTTTCCAACATGCTGTTTTTCAAATCCATACAAATGAA
>JBFMBE010000041.1:0-22835 GCA_040755275.1 Thermodesulfobacteriota bacterium
CTGGGGAACCTTTTTCGCAGCATCGAAAAAGGTTCCCCAGCCACACCGCTCATGCCCGACATTTACGAAAAGCACGGGAAAAGCGACTTTTTGCGACCTCATCATGAATAGAAAAACAGAAGTCATCCACTTTTCTTCTGCCTCCTACATTCACGCTTCCATATCACCCGGTACTCTTCTTCTGACGGCTTCCCGAGCCGATGCGACCACCTGGATGAGGATCGGAAAATCTCGTTCGAAATAGCGGTTCAGGTTTCTTTCAAGTGTGGCGATGGCATCCGGGATGAAGGCTTCGAAACGACGTTTCCCCTTGACTCGACTCAGAAAGGCGAAAGCGCCCAATATCTGGAGATTTCGGGTGATGCAACACAGCCGGAATCCCTTTTCGAACCGGTCGCCATCGATGGGCCGCAGATGTTCGGCGGCTTTTCGATACAAGGCAGGAAGAGCATCCCGCTCGTCGGACGCCAATGGAACATAGGGGTCAACGGCCAGCGAGGCCAGATCGTATTGAACCGGCCCGATGCGAGCCCCTTGAAAGTCAATAAAAAAAAGGTCTCCCTCCTGCACCATGACGTTTCTGCTTTGCATGTCGCGATGGACTAGACCCGACACGGCATGATCCAGGGTCCTCGCTGCCAAGGAGGAAAACTCCCCTTCGAGGCCATCCGGAAGCGCCTTCATTTCGAGCCACCCCTCCAGGAAGGCCGATCGAAAATATCCGCATTCCTTTTCCAGGATCAACCGCTCGTCGTAGTGGGTCGTCTCCCAGCACCAATCCGGATCGAACCCATCTACAGCCAGAAGTCCCATTCGGGTCAACGGTGTCATGAGCCGCTCGTACCAGTTCTTTCGCCGTGATACTGTCCCGGCGCTTTGGACGGCGTTCTGAAAATGGCAATCCCCCACATCCTTCATGACGACGATCCCCGAGAAGGTATCGGCTGAAACCGGTTGGGGAACGGGCAGACCGTGCCGCATCAGGTGAGCTGCGATGTGAAGCCAGGATTCGGCCTCCGTGCATCGGGGCCCGGATTCTCGGATGCCATGATCGACCAGAACCAGGCTTCGTCCGCCCGATTGAAGTCGATACCAGCTTCTGTCGCTTCCATCCCCCGGAAGCGTTTTCCAGCGAATGGAAGATGGTTGACCCGAGGCATCGCAGCTCAGAAAAGCCTCCTGTGCAAGCTGTTCCCGGGCCACCTGACGATATCGATCGACTGAACCGATGTCGCACCAGATATTCGTTTTCGGCGCAATGAAGGCACGGGGCGGTTCGCCCATTTCGATGAGTCTTCGATACAGGGGAACACTTTCCTGGTACCCCGAGGGAATCCAGGTCAACACCTTGGGATCGAGGACCTGGATACCGGAGAATGTCATTTTGGGACCATCCCATTTCGCGCCGTTGTCTTCCGTCCGATCGAAACCGCAAATCCATCCCCTTTCGTCCACCCACACCGTATTGACTTCCGGCCAATCCACCAAAACCATCGTAGCCAAACTTCCGGATGCCAGATGGGCCTTGTAGACGGTACGCAGATCGATATCCGTGAAGATGTCGGCGTTAACGACGAAAAAGGGGCGATCGTCCAGAAACGAGGCGGCATTTCGGATGGCACCGGCGGTTCCGAGGATTTCGGGCTCATGAATGGAATGCACGGGCATCCGAAAGGTCCGGCTCTTGAGGAAATCGGTGATCCGGTGGGCCAGGTGGTGGGTGTTGACAACTGCCCCATCACAACCGGCATCTTCGAGGCTCATCAGAATGCGCTCGAGAAGCGGCCTTCCTGCAATCGGAAAGAGGGGCTTGGGGGTATGCAGGGTATGGGGCCGAAGCCGATTTCCATACCCTGCTGCGAGGACCAGCGCTTTCATGGCGTTGCGGGGGTCTTCAGATCAGGAGGACAGCAGCGACATGAATTTCTGAATCGCGGTGGCATAACGATCGATCTGCTCCTTGTCTTCGGAACCGGTGACGCCGTTGTTCAGGAAGAAATCCTCCGCATTTTTGAAATTGATCTTGGAGAGGGCTTCCTTGTTTTCGATTTCTCGGCGTTTGTACATGCGCTGACCGCGGGATAGGATTTTCTTGGAGCGGCTACCGGCTTCGACGGTGTTTCTGGGATAACGCATGAAGAAGTTGAGCACCACCCAATAGCTTTCGAGGTAGGTCTTCAGAAATCGTGCGAAGAGCCGTAGCTTTCGAAATCCGGCGGATGTTACGTGATAGGTATCCGGAAGGGTGGGATGGGGTGTCAGAACAGCGTCGTCAATAAAGGCCTTGATGCTCTTTCGTACATGGTATTCAGGCGTTTTGTCCACGTCGTATGCGAATTCGTTCTTGAAGAGGTGTTGCAGAAATCCATAGCCTTCATGGAGATCGGAGGCCGAAAACTGGAAGGCTTCCCGCTCCAGTATGGCCATTGCCGTAAAGACGGCCGGAACGAAGAAGACGATGCAGTTGTTCTTGTAATATTCCAATATCGCTCGCTTGTTGGTAACGACTTTGTATTCCACGCCTTGGAGGGTGTTTTCGTTTTCGAAACGCTCGACAAAATCCCGGTTGACGTAATAGTCCAATACATGTTCGGCCGCCCTGGACGGATCGAGGAGAAGGGTGTCGCTCAATTGAATCCGCTGACCCATGAGATAGCCCAGATAGGTGTCGATATCGGCGAAAAGTTCCTGCTGGGAAAATCGTTTCTTGGCCATGTTCAGCAGCGCTGCAGCCACCAGGGCATGCGGTGTCACGACGGAAACCTGATCGATGGAATTGATGACCTTGAACCCGAGATGTCGGCACAGTTCGTTGTGCTGTTTCTGAGGCATATCTTGCAGGTTCAGCCCTTGTTGATCCAGCAGATGATTCAAGGATATGGCTTCGTTGAAGCGGATGTAAATCCGCCCGTATCGCTTCTTTAGAAATTTACGGGCCTTCAGGACCTGCCAGAAATTTTCGGATTTCTTCTGCCCACCTTCGATTTCGTGAAGGTAGCTGTTTTCCTCGAGCACCCGATCATATCCGATGAAAATCGGAACGAAGGTCAAATCGTTACAGGCTCCGTTTCGAAACGCTTCGATCAGAATCGACAGAAATCCCAGTTTGGGTAGAATCAATTTACCAGTTCGGCTTCTTCCGCCTTCGATGAAGAATTCGATGTTGAAGCCCTCGTGCAGCAGCGTGAAGATGTACTCCGAAAAAACCTTGGCATAGAGGACAGCACCCCGGAAGCTTCTGCGCAGAAAAAAGGCCCCGCCTCTGCGGAAAATAGGACCCATCGGCCAGAAGGACAGGTTCTTGCCGGCAGCAATGTGGGGGCAGGGCATGTCGTTGTGATACAGGACATAAGAGAGAATCAGATAGTCGATATGGCTTTTGTGGCAAGGGATGAGTACCAGTGGGCCTTTTTGGGAAAGGGTTTTCAGGCGGCTCAGGCCTTCGGTGTCGATCGAAACCCCGTCAAAGATGGAATTGATGATCCAGTTGACGATGCGGGAGGCGATGGTGATCATTCCCGGACTGTATCGGGCCGCAATTTCATCGATATATTCGGAGGCCTGCTTTCGTACCTTCACGAGAGGCATTTTCTTGGTTTCGGCATAATGGGCCAGATACTCCCGAAGCCTGTCCCGGACGAGAATGTCCTGCTTGATTTCATCCGGGGATTTCAGGACAGGACCGAGCGTACTGATCATGTGCCGATTGATCTGCTGGAGCAACCGGTTCCGCAATGCAATCGAGACGTCTTCGTCCGTCGCGTCCGGCTGTTCGTTCAGGCTGAGGAATTGATTCAGGAAGAGGGGTTCGGAAACCTCCATAAAAATAGAGCCGGGCTTATAGAAGAGGAAGAGCAGGCGCCGCAGTTTTCCGGGTTGTTGTTCGGTGCCGAAGAGGATATCCCAGATGCCCGGACGGGACTTGAAGGGCTTTTTGGAGAAGAACATGACGATCGGTACCAGCACGACGGGCCGATCGGTTTCCTTCTGCAATTGAATCAGGTAGTGCAGCGGATCCGCCGATTTCTTGACGAAGCGCTGATAGAAGCTCTTTTGATCTCCCAGGGATACCCAACCGGCATCTCCGGAAAGAAGCCTTCGCTGGATTTCACCAGATAGATAGGGATCCGGCCAGGAAAAATGCCGGAAAAAATGAACCAGATGAACCAGGAGCACCCGAACCGTTTCCAGAACGGGCTGCCAGAGCATCATTCGGTTGTCCAGGCCGATCACTGGAGGCCGGAACCCCGATTGCAGAAACCGTGTATAGCAAAACATCCAGGAGAATCGACTCGCGTATTTTTCGGCATACACGAGTACGGCATCTTCCGGAATTTCCTCCAGGACCTTTTGCTGATCTTTTGAAAACCGAATGCTGCGGTAAAACAATTTCAGGAGCCCAAATGTCAGCCATCCGGGTTTTTTCGGAAGAAACCGGAAGGAATGCTGGTCGGTTCCCTTCAGGAACCGCCACCACAGGGACTTGATCCATGCAACGAATCCAGTTGGGTTCATGATTCTTTCCTTAAATAGATCTGATGGTCTCGCAAAAAGTCGCTAACCATTTTCAAGTGCTTTACGGTAACAAAGGACAGCCGGCATTGCAACCCATTCAAACAGATAGGTGTGATTTCAATGGACTTGGAGAAACACGGGTGCCCGAATTTCACCTTGCGATTCCCGAGCGACTGTGTTATGGTCCCTAAGAATAAGGAACTTCATTGTCACTGTGCATTTCAGTGCAAGACGGATCTTGCGTATTCAGCAGTAGTCATTCATTGGACGGTTATTTCTCAATCAAAGGAGGACTTCGAATCATGAAGACATTAATCGGTGGAGCGGTAGCTGCGGTTCTCGGGCTTATTGGCCTGGCCATTTGGTTCAAGGAGTTTCTGCAGATTCTTTCGGGAACCCTTCCGATCATGCTTCTGTTGGGAGGCGGATTGGCACTTTACCTCGGATTCGACGAATTGAAGGATACTTGGAAAAAAGACGACAAGGCGGCTGCGCCTGCTACCGACAGTGTTGAGCAGTACAAGCAGGAAATCGATCAGCTGAAGAAAGAGATCGAAACCCTCAAGAGTTCCAAATCCTGATGGAATCGATAAATCCTTGACGGACATCCCGCCGAAACAGGGGGGGTGTGCGACAGACGGTTTGAAGAGGCGGAAAAGGCATGGCTTTTTTCGCCTCTTCTGTTTTGGAATTTCCGGTGATTGAGGAGTGCGTCATGCAGGATGCCGTCATCGCAGTGGATCAGGGAACGACGAGTTGCAGGGCCGTATTGTACGATGCTGCCGGAAAGACCATCGATATGGTCCAGGAAGAATTCAGGCAGTATTACCCACAACCGGGATGGGTCGAACACGATGCCGAGGAAATATGGCATACCCAGTGGGGTGTGCTGAAGGCGCTTCTGGATCGGTATCGAGATTCCTATCGGTTTGCCGCTGTCGGAATCACCAACCAACGAGAGACGACCGTGCTGTGGGACCGGCGGACAGGAAAACCGGTTTCTCCGGCCATTGTCTGGCAGGATCGCCGAACGGCCGATATCTGTGAACGCCTCAAGCGGGAAGGTCTGGAGGCCCATGTCCGGAGGTGTACCGGGCTGGTCATCGATGCCTATTTTTCGGCAACCAAGATTTCTTGGATTCTCGAGCAGCATCGACATGTTCGCGAGGCTGCGGAAAAGGGTCATATCGCCTTCGGAACGATAGATTCCTGGCTCATTTGGAACCTGACGAACGGCAGGGTACACGCTACCGATCCATCCAATGCCTCCCGGACGATGCTCTTCGACATCGTTGCAGGAACCTGGGATCCGGTTCTACTGGAGACCCTCGACATACCGGAATCCATTCTGCCGCAAGTGCGTCCTTCAGCCGGTGATTTCGGACATTTCGAATATGAGGGACTGTCGATTCCGATTCGGGGAGTAGCGGGGGATCAGCAGGCCGCCTTGTTCGGACAGGGGGGATTGGAACCCGGAACGGCCAAGAACACTTACGGCACCGGCTGCTTTCTGCTCATGAGTACAGGAGAGCGGCTCTGCACCAGCCAGTCGGGTCTTCTGACGACCATTGCCTGGGGAATCGACGGCCGCATCGAATACGCACTCGAAGGAAGTGTCTTTGTGGCCGGTGCAGCCATCCAATGGCTGCGGGACGGACTGAGGATCATCGAAACGGCGCCGGAGTCCGAAACGATTGCACAGCAGGCCCGATCCACGGAAGGCATCGTCGTTGTACCGGCATTTGCGGGGCTGGGTGCGCCCTACTGGGACATGTACGCCCGGGGGGCGATTTTTGGATTGACCCGGGACACCCGTCGAGCCGAAATCGTCAAAGCGACGCTCGAATCGCTGGCGTTCCAGACCCGGGATATCCTCGACGCCATGCAGGAGGACGCCGGATTCAGGCTCAAACGACTTCGGGTGGACGGTGGGGCCTCGGCGAACGATATGCTGATGCAATTTCAGGCGGACATTCTGGGATCCGTGGTCGAAAGGCCCGGCAGGATCGAAGCGACGGCATTCGGTGCCGCATGTCTTGCCGGAATGGCCTGTGGATTGTGGGATCGCAAGGGGCCGAAAGCATCGACCCGGATTGATCGGATCTTTCTTCCGGAGATGGCCGAGGCCGAGCGGGAAAAACGCTACAGGATCTGGAAAAAGGCCGTTTCGCGTACCCTCGGGTGGGTGGACTAAAGGTCCCTCCGAAGACCCGTAGGGGCAAGGTATGCCTTGCCCCTACAAAAACGAATCTTCACTCTTGATGGAGTCGCAAAAAGTCGCCTTTCCCGTGCTTTTTGTAAATGTCGGGCATAAGCGGGGTGGCTGGGGAAGCCTTTTGAGCTTGCTGCGAAAACCTGTTTGAAGCCGCCGGATATCGTTGGATCGGACGGACGTACTGGATCGAAATATCGATTGAAAAACAAGCCGTTGCGATTCAATCAGCCTCTGTTTGCTGTTTGGCAATCCGTCCGATCCTACGAGATCGGGCGGCTGAGTTTTTTCGCAGCAGCGAAAAAGGTTCCCCAGTCACCCCGCGACTCGACAGTGACTTCCTGACTTTTTGCGACTCCATCACTCTTTCCGAACAATGGATCTTGTCGTCCACTGTCGATTATCCACTGCCGACCGCCCACCGCTCTCTTACGCTACGCTCAGCCCCAACGCTTTCCGTTTGGCATCGATATGGTTCTTGATGAGAACGGCCGCTTTTTCCGGATCCGGTTCGACGGCAAAGGTTGCGCCCACCACATCGTTCAGGCCTTCTGTCAGCAGCTTCACAACATTCAGGCTTCCGGTGATCGGCGGCATGGGCCCAAGAACGGTGAAAACTCCCGAAGCCACGAAGTAGGCGCCGATCGATACGGCTTTTTCCGAATACCATTCTGGAGCGGCTCCTGCGATCGGCAGCGCGCTGATGTCGACACCGATGGCATTGGCAAGGGCTGCTGCTAGATTCAGGATGCGGACGTTGTCGACACAACTGCCGAAGTGGAGGACAGGGGGGATACCCAGCGCCCGACAAACGGACCGAAGCCCCTCTCCAGCCAGGTCGGCGGCCTCGGGCACCTTCAGACCGGCCTTGGCACAGGCCACTGCGGCGCATCCCGTATCGACCACGAGGATGTCGTTTTCGATCAGGCGTTTGGCCAGGGTGACATGACCGTGATCTTGCTTGATCTTGGGGTTGTTGCATCCAACGATGCCGACGGCTCCGCGGATGGCGCCTTTCTTGATCGCCTCGATGAGCGGGGTCAGCTCTCCCCCCAAGGCCTTCACGATGGCTTCGATCGAAAAACCCGCCATCATCGGCACAGGTTCCACCGGAATGTATACGCGGTCGGGGATGCGTTTGGTGAAATTTTCCACGGCCTCACGGACCAGGCTGTGGGCCATTTCCAGCGCATTTTCCGGGTGAAATTCCCGATGGACCATTCCTGGGAATTTGGCCTTGTCGCTCGTGCTGACCATTTTCGTATGGAAGCAGGATGCCACCTTCGATAGGGCAGGCATGATGCATTGGTAATCGACGATCATCATTTCCACGGCACCCGTGGCCAGTGCGAGTTCTGTACACAAATGATTTCCGGCCATCGGAACACCGTGTCGCATGAGCAGTTCGTTTCCGGTGCAACAAAGCCCGGCGAGGTTGATGCCCAAGGCCCCTTTTTCTTTCGCCAGAGCGATCAGCTCGGGGGAAGCGCACGCCTGCAGAATCGTTTCGCTGACAACCGGATTGTGTCCATGGACGAGAATATTGACCATGTCGGGTTTGAGGACTCCCATGTTCACCTGGGAAAAAGCCGGCATGGGGGTTCCATAGAGGATATCTGAAACATCGGTGGCGATCATCGAGCCGCCCCAGCCGTCGGACAAGGCGTTTCGCAGGGCGTGCAGCAGAAGGCTGACCCAGTCGTTGTCGACCCCCATGTGGGTTCGGTGCATCATTTCGGAAGTTTCCCGATCGATCCCTCGGGGGGTGATGCCGATGTTTTCCCACAGCGCTTTTCGCTGAGACGGCGCCCGTTCCACCAATTGCAGGCATTTCTTTCGGGTTCCGAAATCCTCCTGCATGGCATGGGCCAGGTCTTTGGCGATGGCGAGCGGTTCCCGATCCAGACCTTCAATACCGTATTCGGCCGCTACTGCACGCAGCTTGTTCGCGTCCCGAATCTCGTATCCCGGTGCCTTGCCTTCCGAAACCTTTTCCAGAACCTCCACGAGATCCCGCCCATGATCGGAATGGGATGCAGCGCCTGCTGCGATCATGCGTCCGAGGTTTCGGGAAACGACGATATCGGCGTCCGCCCCGCACACACCTTGTTGCGGGCCTTCACCGAACGGATCGATCCGGCACGGCCCCATGACGCAAATGCGGCAGCTGAGCCCCATTTCGCAGAAACCGCAATGGGGTTGTTGTCGATCATGCCGATCCCATACCGTTTCGATGAAGTCCCGTTCGGCCCGTTTCAGCATGAGTCGCGTGTCTTGGGCGATGCTGTGGTTGTCGTAGTTCTTCACGCTGTTCATGGCGTTCCTCCTTCTGGATGAACGGATGTCCGATTCTCTTCGGACGATCCAGGTCGAAAGCAGTCTGTGCGGTTACCTGAGAATCCTCCTGCATCGGCGAAAGGTCAGTGGAGGTTCATCTCCACCATCGTTCTCTTGATGGAATTCAACAGATCGAAACCGATCGATCCGGCCGAAGGCAAGGTCGCCGAAGAACCGTTCCAGATGCTGTCCGAAACGTTGTCCGTCTTTTTCCGCATCGATGCGTCGATGTCTTCGAAGACGAGTGCACCACTTTTGCATGTCTCCACACAAGCGGGGATGAGACCTTTCATCTGTCTTGAAATACAATTGTCGCATTTGACAGCTATGGTTTTACCGGGTATTCCCCAGATGTCTTCGTGGTACCGAATCACGCCGAAGGGGCAGGCCATGGCGCAGGATGCGCAATTGATGCACCGATCGGGGTCGATCAAGACCGTGGCATACTCGTTTACCCGGTAAATGGCGGACGGAAGGCATGCGCGGATGCAGGGGGCCGGATCGCAATGGCGGCATCGGTTGGGAAACCCCCGGTTGTAGCGTGTTGAACCGATATGGATCCGGGGTTTTGGAAGCGGGCTTTCGAGCAAGGCCGCGGGCAAGCTTCTGGATGCCGAATGGGCGATCGCACATGCGACCGTGCACTGCATGCATCCCACACATTTTTCCGGATAAATGACGACCTGTTTCATGGTGCAATCCTCCCTTCATGGGTAAGAATCAGGAGACAAAAAGCCAGACGCTGTCACTTGTGATGAGGTCGCAAAAAGTCACGCCCCTTGGATGAACCCGCAGGAAGGCGGGTGAATTTTGCTCAGCGTCGGAAGAACTCAGCAGCACGAGCTCGTAAGGATCGGACGGATAGCCAGAATAGAAAGAATGATTTTCTGGAAACCAACATCCTGTTATTCAAAACAAAACAGGTGAAATGCGTCCGCCCGATCCAACGATCTCCGGCTGCTTCAAACAACCTTCCTCCGCTTCGCAACACATCACCCGCCCTCCTGCTGGAGGCCCTACTTCGAACGAAAATCAGTGGGCGGCGACTTTTTGCGACGCCATCACTCGGTATTCCCACGCATGCCTTCACTGCATCAACAGCCGCTCTTCTTCCCCATCGAGAGGAAGCCCCCGCTGGATGAGCGATACCAGTCTTCCGCCGTTTTCGATTCGGTTGATCAATGTGAATCCGATCAGTCGTCCGTCCTTCAGGACGAATTTTCGATAGATCGGTGTCCGTTGATCGATCACTTCGATGACCCGGGCATCTGCTGCCTCTTCCGTCCGGACGATCCCGGCCGTCATGATGTCGAGATCGAACATCCGGATGACGTTTCGTCCGAGACTTCCTGGATAACGAACGGGTCGTCCGGCCATATTAAGGCCGGCAATCCAGCCCTGGGTGGCAGCCTCGGGCCAGATGGCGTTGATCCAAAGTCGTTTGCGAACGATATCGTAGCTCTGGGCGACGTCGCCTGCAGCGAAAACGCCGGGAAGGTTCGTCTGCAAATGGTCATCGACGGGGATACCCAGATCGAGAGTGATGCCGGTGCCTTTCAAAAACGCGGTTGCCGGCCGGACTCCCTTGCCGATGACCACCAGGTCGCAATCCACCACCCTGCCGTCGTTCAGGATCGCCCGCTGGACGACGCCGTTTCCCTCGAAGGCCGAAACATCGACGCCTGTTTCCACCGTCAGCCCATGTCGAATGAGCGTCTCACGAACGATGTTGCCGGCAACGGCATCGATCTGCATGGCCAGGGGATAGCCCGAAGAAATGAGCATGGTGACGGGAATGCCGCGTTTGAGCAGGGCATAGGCCGCCTTGAATCCCACAAGGCCTCCGCCGAGCACGAGGGCACGCCTGCACGACCTAAGGGCCTCGGTCATCCCCAGCACATCGTCGACAGTACGCATCGTGAAAATGTGCTTCAGATGGGTTCCTTCCGCCCGGATGTTACGGGGGGAAGCCCCGGTTGCCACAAGCAGACGATCGAAAGAAAGGTGGGTTCCGTCGTCGAGGTGAATTTGTCGGTTGCTCGGATCGATGGATTCGACGCGACGACCCTTGAGCAGGCGGATGCCTTTGTGCTCGAAGGCATCGTCCGAACGAATGGGCAGACGATCCGGCGTGACGAGGCCCTCAAGCAGGAGGCTGATCATGGGTCTGGAATAAGGGGGAAAGGTTTCGGCCGCAACGATGGTGAGTTCCGATCGGGCGTCCACGCTCCGGATGGCCTCGGCGGCCTGAACGCCTGCAATGCCGTTGCCGATAATAACATGGTGCATGATGGGCGCTCCTTCGATCGGGGATCCGGCGAAGGCAGGTCAGCCCCTTACTCAAAAAGGGTTTGCCGTCCTCGGATGCCCGGTCGATACCAGTGGATGAGGCGAAAAAACGTCGGGATATTGTGTTTTCCATAGCAGATATGCCGGAAGGGTTGCAAGGACTTTTCCGACGTCATGAACCTTTTGGTCGCGACTTCACACGATGATCGGCGACCGCCTCTTTTCTTCTGCGTTCCGCCTCCCGCCTGGCGACATCCGCCACTTGTCCTCCGACCTCCATTTCCTGCATGTAAACTCATATTGACACAAAACGCATGCTGCCATAGCATGACGAATTCCATGCAAACCGCCGCCCAATTGCATGAGCGGGCGAAGAGAAACCGTTTGGAGGAGAATGAACTACGCATGATTCAGTCGATTCGAGGATTTCGGGACATTCTTCCGGGAGAATCCGATCGGTGGCGAGCCATCGAACAGACGGCTTCGGAACTTCTGGAATCCTTTGGTTTTCGGGAAATCCGGATTCCCGTCTTGGAAAAGACGGAGCTTTTCTGCAGAAGCATCGGTGAGACGACCGATATCGTCGAAAAAGAAATGTATACCTTTCCGGATCGTAAAGGGGACATGCTCACCCTGCGGCCGGAAGCCACCGCATCCGTTGTGCGGGCCTATATCCAACATCAGCTGTTTGCGGCGACACCGGTTCAAAAACTCTACACCATCGGACCCATGTTCCGTCGGGAAAGGCCGCAAAAGGGAAGATACCGCCAATTCTATCAAATCAATGCCGAGGTTTTCGGAATTGCATCCCCCCTGATGGATGCCCAGATCCTTTTCATGCTGACAAGCTTGCTGGCCCGGCTCGGTATCCTGGATTGTACGGTTCACCTCAACTCCCTCGGGTGCCCTGCCTGCAGGGCGGGGTTCAAGGATGCCCTCCAATCGATGCTTCAAGGCCGCCTCGATCGACTCTGCGAAGATTGCCGCAAGCGGGCGGATCGAAATCCGCTGCGAATTCTCGATTGCAAGGTCCCGGGATGCCGGGAAGCCTTACACGACAGCCCATCGATGATCGACCATCTCTGCGATGATTGCAGGGAGCATTTCGCAGCCGTCCGACGTCATCTGGAAACCCTGTCCGTGCCGTATACACTCGACCATCGGCTGGTTCGGGGACTCGACTACTATACGCGCACCACCTTCGAAATCCAGACCGCTCACCTCGGGGCCCAGAGTGCGGTGATCGGCGGCGGTCGGTATGACGGGCTGGTGAAGGCCCTGGGTGGGCCGGAGATTCCGGGCATCGGATTTGCCATCGGGTTGGATCGCCTTGTGGAGATTCATGCCCTCGTTCAGGAGGTGAAACGGGTCCATCCCCGGGTGTTCTTCTGTGCCCTGGGGGAGGATGCCCAGCGGATGGCTTCCGAGTGGATCTGCCGGCTGGCAGTCGATGGAATCGAAGCGGGCATGGACTATTCCGGTAAAAGCTTAAAAAGCCAAATGAAGCAGGCGGATCGAAGCGAAGCCCCGATGGTCGTCCTGCTCGGCGAAAACGAACTTGCGGAAGGCCAGGCGGTCATCCGGGATATGACCGATAAAACGCAGCGCAAGGTTCCGATGGAAGGGCTCTTGGATCTGATCCGCAGCGCCGTTTCGGTCTGAACGGGCCGGTAGACCTGCGAACCCCGATCGAATACCAGCCGGACGCCTTTCCTTCGAACGTCGTTCCGGTGACATTCCGGCATGGCTTCACGGCCCTGTTGGATAGGGTAGGGGGTGAGATCTTCCTGAAGCATATTCGCGTTTGCACGATAGACGATGTCAGAGGATCATTACGAAAGGAACATATACCGTGGAAGGTTGTACACTGGATGTCATGGGCGACATGCGCCGCACCCATCACTGCAATGCCTTGGGACTTGGCGATGTCGATCGGGAAGTCGTCCTGATGGGTTGGGTGCAGCGAAGGCGCGATCATGGCGGTGTGATTTTCGTCGATTTGAGGGATCGGGAAGGGATGACACAGGTCGTTTTCAATCCGGCCGTCAGTCCGGAGGTTCATGAGAAGGCGCACGATATCCGCAGCGAATACGTGCTGGGTGTCCGCGGCCGGGTGAGCCGAAGACCCGACGGCATGGAAAACCCGAATCTGAAGACCGGGGATATCGAAGTTCTGGCCACCGAGCTCAAAATCCTCAATGCCGCCAAAACCCCTCCCTTCGAAATCGAAGACGATGTGGAGGTATCCGAAACCCTACGCCTCAAGTACCGGTATCTCGATCTCAGACGGCCGCAGAACCAGAAGAACCTCATCTTTCGCAACCGCGTATCGGTGGCCATTCGGAGCTATCTCCATGAAAACGGTTTTTTGGAAATCGAGACCCCCGTTCTCACCAAGAGCACACCCGAAGGGGCGCGGGATTATCTGGTACCCAGCCGGGTGAATCCGGGGCAGTTTTACGCCCTGCCGCAGTCACCGCAGCTGTTCAAACAATTGCTGATGATCTCCGGGTTCGACCGCTATTATCAAATCGTGAGATGTTTCCGAGACGAAGATCTTCGTGCGGATCGACAGCCGGAATTCACCCAAATCGACATGGAAATGTCCTTCGTCGGCGAAGAAGATGTGATGAACATCGCCGAGGGTCTGATGAAACGCATCTTCCAAAGCGTTCTGGACCGCGATCTGCCCACCCCTTTTCCGAGACTGACCTATGACGAAGCCATGGCCCGGTATGGCCTCGACAAGCCGGACATTCGTTTCGGTCTGGAGCTTGTGGATGTGACAGACATCGTTTCGGGCTCTTCCTTCAAGGTTTTTGCGGATGTCGTCCAGAAGCGCGGTATTGTCAAGGCCCTGAATGCAAAGGGATGTGCCCATTTCAGTCGGAAGGAACTCGATGATCTGGCCGCCTTCGTGGCCATTTACAAGGCCAAGGGACTGGCCTGGATCAAGGTGAATGCCGACGGGTGGCAGTCGCCCATCGTCAAATTCTTCTCGGAAGACGAAAAACGCCGGTTGGCGGAACGGCTCGACATGCAGGTCGGAGATCTCGTGTTTTTCGGAGCCGACAAACCGGCCATCGTCAACGAAGCGCTTGGGCATCTGCGCAACCATCTGGGAAAACGGCTGGAACTCATCGATGAACACCGCTTCGCCTTTTTGTGGGTCACGCATTTTCCGCTTCTCGAATACGACGAGACGGAAAAACGGTTCCAGGCCATGCACCATCCTTTTACGTCACCGGTCGAGTCCGATTACGACAAGATGGATACGGCGCCGCTGGAAGTGCGTTCCCGCGCCTACGACATGGTGTTGAACGGTGTGGAGATTGGGGGTGGAAGCATCCGGATCCATCAGAAAGGGCTTCAGGAAAAGGTGCTGCAGACCCTCGGCATGCAGCCCGAAAGCTATCGGGAAAAATTCGGATTTTTGTTGACAGCGCTCGAATCCGGCGCCCCCCCTCACGGAGGGATCGCCTTCGGTTTGGATCGGCTGGTCATGATGCTCTGCGGTCAGAGCTCGATCCGAGATGTCATCGCGTTCCCGAAGACCCAGAAGGCGTCCTGTCTGATGACCAATGCCCCTTCCACACCGACCCAGGCACAGCTCGATGAGCTCAACATCCGTATCAAGCGCGTTGTCGGCCCAGCCTGAACCGAATTTTTCTTGACTTTCAGGTCGGTATCTTTTAAAAAGTTTTTCGTTTCATCGATCCCCGATAGCTCAACCGGCAGAGCGGGTGGCTGTTAACCACTAGGTTGTAGGTTCGAGTCCTACTCGGGGAGCCAAACATCCATCCGTCGGTTTCGGCGGTGTTTCCCTTATCGAAGACCCCGTGGGGTGATCCCCTTGGGGTCTTCTCGTTTCCGGCTCCTTCACTCAGTACGCTAGAACCCTTGAAGCCGAACACAACCGGAATGCTGAGACTCTTCGTCTACGGCACCCTGAAGCGCGGTTTCTGGAACCACGACCGCTTCTGCCGGGGCGTCCTGACGGTGGAGGACGCCGTGGTCCGCGGCCGTCTCTTCGAGACATCCTCCGGAATCCCGGTCCTGCAGGTCCCGGAAGAGGACATTCTCGCCGTCGGAACCACAGACCCGCTTGCCGACGTGGCCACACAAGCGCACGTGACGGCCCACCTTTTCAATCCGCAATCCACAATCATCAATCCGCAATATGAAGGCGCGCCCTGGGGCCCCGTGTACGGGGAGCTTCTGACCTTCGACGACCCCGAAATCCGCCTCCCGGCCATCGACCGGCTGGAGGGGTTTCGCCCCGGCGGTCCCTGCCTCTACCGCCGGGTACTGGTTTCGGCGAAGGCCAACGGAACCGTGCTTCCGGCCTGGCTTTATGTGGGTGAAGATCTCTCGGGCAGGCTTACCCCGCTCGGTGGGTTCCGCTGGCCCTGGAAGCCTTGACTCGGTTACACTCGGTCAACTACCAAAAATAACCGGACAAACCGATTGATATTGGACATCAGTCCGATATATGGTAACCCTGTTTGTACTGGTTTATTGGGATGTAAACGCCGAAGGCTGGGACGTGGGACACCGATCAACCAAAAGAAAGAGGCCGCTGCGAGTCAACCAATGAGGCCAAACGTGATTGGAGTCGAATGATGGAAGACCGATGGCTCTCCGTTGATGAGATTGCGGACCATCTCGGTATCAAGCGGGATACGCTCTACAAGTGGATCAATAAACGGCAGATGCCGGGCCACAAGATCGGTCGGCTTTGGAAGTTCGACAGAAAAGAAGTGGACGCGTGGGTGAAGACAGGGGAAGCAGCGGAGTCCGATTCTCAGAATTCGGATACTGGGAAGAAATGATGGATGCTCTGTTGACATTTACAGGATTTCATGACCCTTATTTCAAGGGATTGGTTGACCAGGAGGAACAGCCTGGCCCCATCCTTTCCCTCCTATCTTCACGCTCATTCGAACATATATTTCTCTTCGATACCCCAAGCACACAGCGGGTTACCGGGGAAACAAAGGACGCTATCAAGAAGATCCATCCCGGGAGCGATGTTCACGTTCTCGAAATCACCCTTGCCGATCCGACGAATTACCAAGAGATATTCAGGAGGCTCAGAGCTCATCTTCATCGCATCATCGAGGATTTTGCTTCAGCACGCTTCTTTGTCGCAGTCGCGTCGGGAACGCCCCATATGCATGCCTGCTGGGTTCTCCTGACGGCCTCCGGCGAAATTCCCGCCCGCATCCTCCATGTGCGACCACCGCATTTTGTAACAAAGCAACACCCGCTCGTGACCGAGGTGGATTTGTCCTCGCGTGAGTTCCCTACCGTCAGGTTCCAGGATGTATCGATCCCTGTTGAAGAGAGCCAAGCCGATGTTGATTCCGTCAGAGTGCAGCTTGGCATTGTGGGAGATCACTCCGCGATGCAGCGTTCACTCGAGATGGGTGCCATGCTGGCTCCATCACAGGCTCCGGTTCTCATCTTTGGCGAGACAGGGACCGGCAAAGAGCTATTCGCACGGTACATTCACCGATTGAGTGGAAGGCCGCGAGAGACCTTTGTCGCTGTAAATTGTGCGGCAATTCCAGAAGACCTTGTCGAAAGCCTGCTGTTCGGTCACAGGAAAGGCGCCTTTACTGGCGCGATCAACGATCAGGTTGGCAAGTTCGATACGGCGGATAAGGGGACCCTTTTCCTTGATGAACTCGGGGAGCTTCCCATGCCCACACAGGCCAAGTTGCTGAGAGTTTTGCAAGATGGACTGGTGGAGCCGATTGGACAAGCCAAAGCGCATAAGGTTGACGTGCGGATTGTGGGTGCAACGAATCGGGACTTACGCAAACTGGTGAGGCAAGGTAAATTCCGCTAAGATCTTTTTTATAGGCTCAACGTCGGCGAGATCAAACTTCCTCCGCTCCGTGAAATACGCTCTGATATTCCCAAACTGGCGCTTCACATTCTCGATAGATTGAATGGCTCCTTGCGACGACCGAAAAGGTTGTCGGCGCAAGCCTTGTCCAGGCTGCAATCTCACAACTGGCCGGGGAATGTTCGCGATCTGGAAAACGTCATCGAGAGGTCCGTTCGCCTTTGCTGTAATGATGTTTTAGACGCAGACGACCTCCTGATCATGGAACCGGTCACCTACGCGGACCCATTGGATGTACTTCCCGAGCCCTACGAGGGATTCTCATTGGATGAGTTTCTCGGGAGCGCTCGGAAGCAAATGATTCTCCGGGCGTTTGAAGCAGCCAACGGCAACCAAAGCCAAGCGGCTCGAATGCTTGGGATCACGCCGCAGGCGGTGCATAAGTTCTTGCAATCGAGACCAAAGACTTAAACCAGGGTTTAAGATGTTTCAACCTAAATTGAAGGAAAAGATGATGCCGGGGATAACGACAAGGATACTAACACTTGTAATAACAATGGGTTGCCGCTCACCCCGGGAAGTGGCATGGACGTTGCTTAATGTCGGACACAGACAGACCGATCAAGGATCCGAAACCAGAAAGGAGCAGCCATGCCAACATTTACGGTCACATCAATCATTGACGGAGATACTTTCGAGGTCAACCCTCTGTGGAAATGGAACGGTGAGACGGGTACCCAAGTCCGCCCGGCGGGTTACGATGCCCCGGAGCTTCACACCTTCGGAGGCCGGTCCGCCAAAGACAAGTTGTCGAGGCTCATATATGGGAAGCAGGTCGAACTCCGGACGGCTCACAAGATCGATCGAGGACGTCTAGTCTGCGAGGTCTATTTCAGAAACACGAATCTTGCGGATTATTTCAATTGATGATCGAAGATCGACGATTGATGATCTTCGAGAATTTCAACCATACAATCAGAGATCATCAATCAAAGATCACCAATGGGAGGAACGCCTGTGAAGGATTATTCGACTGAAGCAGATGCGAGGATTGTCATCGACGATCTTCTCCGCCAGGCGGGATGGGACCCCGCCGACAAGTCGCAGGTGCTCACCGAGGTTTCGATTCGTGACACCACCTGGATGGTATCTGAACCCGCAGTCCCTTACGGGTACAAACCCAGCCGGAAACCAGAAGACGGCGATGAGATACCCACCGGTCGAGCTGACTATGTCTTAATGGACCGTCGCGGACGTCCGCTTGCCATTGTTGAAGCGAAACGCTCTGCGATAGAGCCCTACACAGCAAAACAACAGGCTCTGCCATATGCCAAAAAAATCGGCTCGCCGTTCATTTTTCTTACGAATGGCGAACTCATCTATTTTTGGGACTACTGCAACGACGACGCCCGGATCGTAAATTCTTTTTTTTCCCGCCGTGATCTTGAACGCTTGGTCGAAATGCGCGCAACACGAAAGCCGCTCGCGACGATAGAAATCCCCGTGTATTACATGCGCCAAGGGGAGACCCGGCAGGTGCGGCCCTACCAGCGTGAAACCATGCAGGCTCTGGATCACGCTGTGGAGCTCGGCAAGCGCCGTTTTCTTATTGAACTACCCACCGGCACAGGCAAGACGGATCTCGTCGCCATCTATATCAAGCGGCTCGTCCAGGCCGGACGCGCTGAGCGGATTCTGTTTTTGGTGGACAGAGAGCAGCTCGCAAAACAGGCGCTCGAAGCCATTCAAGACATTCTGAACCAGTACAGCAGCTACTGGCTGCGCCCTGGCATGGTCCGGCAGGAGCAACAGATTACGGTCTGCCTGCTCCAAACCATGATCAGCCGTTACATGGAATTCACCAGCGGGTATTTCGACGTGGTCATAGCCGACGAATGCCACCGTTCCATCTATGGCTCCTGGCAGACCGCGCTCACGCATTTTGATGCGCTTCACATAGGGCTGACTGCAACACCTTCGGCCTATATCGAGCGGAACACTTTCCAATTCTATCAGTGCCGTGACGGCCAGCCAGACTTCGCGTTTCCCATCCTAAGGGCGTTTCAAGAAGGGTATTTATGTCCTTACAAATTCGCCACCGGCATCACTCAAATCCTTGCTGAAGGCGCGGAGGTCGATGAGCAAACATACGACCCGTCCGAATTTGAACGGAAATGGACGAACGAAGACTCCAACAAGAAAATGATGCAGGAGTTCGACCGGCTCGCCTGGGAGAACTTCAAAGAGTTGGCTCCCGGTCAAAAAACCGGACCCGGCAAGACCATCGTTTTTGCCATCACCAAGCACCATGCAGCAAGGTTGGCCCATTTCCTGAATGAACTACATCCTGAACTCAAGGGTCAGTACGCCGAGGTCATCACGAGCGACGTTGCCAACGCCGACGACCTCATCCGCAAGTTCAAACGCGCGGAGTATCCGCAGGTCGCCGTTAGTGTCGGTATGCTAGATACCGGTTTCGACTGCCGGGAAGTTCTCCACCTGGTCATGTGCCGCCGGGTGCGCAGTCCCATCCTCTACCAACAGATGAGGGGACGCGGAACGCGCACGGCAGATCATATCCAGAAGCAGAAATTCGTCATCTACGACTTCTTTGGGAACCACGACTACTTTAACGATAGCGATACCGATATTTTCACCAACATCGGTCGCGGACATGCCCCTGGCGGCGAACGCAAATCACCCAAACCGTCAGGCGACCTTGTCGAGCTTGGCCTCGAGGACGAGTGGCTTCACGCGGTTACCTATGTGGAGGTGGGGCCGGAGGGTGAGCGAGTCGACAAGCGCGACTATGTCACCAATTGGGAGACCAGCATTCAATCCGCCGTGAAGGATGACCCGATCATCCAGAAGGTGCGGCGAGGAGAATTGCTCACCGAAGACGAGGAAAAGGCGCTGACTGACCGGTTAAACCAGCCGGAGATGTATTTCAACGAGGAGAACCTTCGCAGGGCTTACCGACAGCCAGGTGGCAACCTGATTGATTTCATCAAGGCCGCTCTGGGAAGCCTCAAGATCAAACCCCGCGAAGAGGAGTTGACAGAAAATTTCCAGGCGTGGCTGGTGGCAAAATCGATCACACCCCAGCAGGCGCAGTATCTGTCACTCCTCAAGAACCGCGGCATCGCCCGCGGCCGCATCGAGCTGGAGGATTTGTTCCAGCCGCCACTTTCCATTTTAAATGCGGCAGAGTTGGGCGTTGAGCTCTTCGGCGAGAAGGGCCTCAAGGAAATCATCCAGGATTTGAACGATTCGGTCTTTCGAAAGGCGATGTAAACCACGGAACACACGGAATACACGGAAAAAATGGGAAAAATGGGAAAACTGAAATTAGAAGAAGAGAGTTATCGGATTCGGGGGGCCGTATTTGAAGTATATCGGGAAATGGGGTGTGGATTTCTCGAAGCTGTTTATCAGGAATGTCTGGAAAAGGAATTTGCAAAATCAGGCATTCATTTTGTTGCTCAGGCAGAACTCACACTGCAATATAAAGGTGAGCCTTTGAATCAAACCTACAAGCCGGATTTCATCTGTTTTGGAAAAATAATTGTTGAAATCAAGGCTGTTAAGGAACTCGCGGATGAACATCGTGCTCAGATCCATAATTACTTGAAAGCCACGGGTCATGAGCTGGGCTTTTTAGTGAATTTCGGCCATTATCCCAAGGTCCAAATCGAGCGGATTGTTTTATAAACCTTTCCGTGTCTTCCGTGTGTTCCGTGGTTAAAAGGGAGCAGCGATGAACCAGGATTTGCGCAGAAAATTGAACCGGATCACCGACATCCTTTGGGCCGGCGGTGTGACCAATCCGGTGACCTATATCGAGCAGATTTCGTATCTGATTTACCTCAAGCTGCTCGACGAGGAGGAATCCAGCCGCGAACTTAAAGAGCGGCTCATGGGCAAACAGACCAACGGTAACGGCAAACGGCTCTACCCGAAACAGGCCGAGCGTTTCCGCTGGTCCAAGTGGCGTTTCAAGAGCGGCACGGAGCTTCGCGACTTCGTGCGCGATCACGTTTTTCCCTATATGGCTTCGCTGGTGAAGGAGGAGCCGCAGATCGCCGAGTATTTCCGCGACGCCGTACTTGAGGTCGTTGACCCCAATGTGCTCAAGCAAGTGGTGGACGAGATCGACGGGATCGACTTCGCCAAGCTCGGCACCGACGTGAAGGGCGACATCTTCGAGTACATGCTGACCCACCTGGGGCAGTCCGCTCTGAACGGTCAATTTCGAACGCCCCGCCAGATCCGAACCATGATGGTCGAGATGGTGGACCCCAACCTTGGGGACACGATCTATGACCCGGCTTGCGGTACCGGCGGCTTCCTCATCGATGCCGTCGAGTACATCCTGGCCAGATACTCGACCGAGCCTCAGGAAGTACCCATCTACGGCGAGGAGTGGCTGGAAAAGCGTGGCCAGTCCATCGAGGAAGCGAAGAAGGACATCCCGACGTTGCAGACCTACCGAAAGGGTCCAGGCGAAAAGGTTCCCAACTGGGAGCTTTTGGAGCGGTCCATCTACGGTATCGATGTATCGCGCCAGATGATGCGCATCGCCATGATGAATCTGGTGCTGCACGGCATCCGTCAGGCCAACGTCAAGCGCGCCAATACGCTTTCCGATATGGGCGGTCTCACTGAGGACGATCTGAACCGCCGCTACAAGGTGATCCTTTCCAACCCGCCCTTTGCCGGTGTGCTTCCCAAGGAATCCATCCGCAAGGACCTTCCCACCAACTCCAAAAAGAGCGAGCTGCTTTTTCTGGGCGTGATGATGGAGGCCCTGGCTCCGGGCGGCCAGTGCGCCGTGGTTGTGCCCGAGGGGCTGCTTTTCGGTTCGACCTCGGCGCACGTGGAGCTACGCCGCAAGCTGATTGAGGACTTCGACTTGCTGGCCGTGGTTTCCCTGCCTGCCGGGGTGTTCAAGCCCTACGCGGGTGTAAAAACGGGCGTGCTTGTATTCAGAAAACCAAAAACCACGGAACACACGGAATACACGGAGAAAAGAAAAAAAGAAATTCAGTGTGGTCCGTGTATTCCGTGGTCTGAAAAAAAAATCTGGTTCTACGAGGTACGTGCGGACGGTTTCGACCCGGACAAGATTTCCGGCGGTGGACGACCAGAGACCCCGGAACGTAATGACATTCCTGACCTCCTTGCTCAGTGGAAGGTTTACAAGGATTCCAAGTTCTCGAACCCGCCTGGTGTCGAAGCCGGAACTCTTTTGCCACCCGGAAGCGACGAACCGCGCTGCTGGTGGGCAACCATCAAGACCGTCGCCGAAAACGATTACAACCTTGCCGCCGGCCGCTACAAGCCGCAGATCGCCGAAAAGGCACCAGATGAAGACCCGGCGCAGCTCATCCGGGAGACGCTGACCATCGAGCGGGAGATCGCGGAGGGGCTGGAGAAATTGTTGAGAGAAGTGGAGGAAATTGATGATTGATGATTTAAGATTGATGATTGAAAGTCAAGCCTCAATGCCATTGAATTAGCGAACCGGTTTAAATGAAGGGTAAAAGCACATCTTTTGAATCTTATGTTTTCTCGGAAATTTCCTGTTTGGTCTGACAGGTTCCACGGTTTTTACAAACAGGTCATGTA
>JBFMBE010000042.1:0-22703 GCA_040755275.1 Thermodesulfobacteriota bacterium
CTCCTTTGGGTTTCTTGCAGTGGATTCCACTGCTGGGGGTTCGGTAGCTCTTTCCGTCGAGGATGACATCGTAGGCGCCGTGTCGGAGCCGATCGATGGTTGCCTCACCCAGGATCCGGTTTGGAAAAGCTTCGATCCATTCGGGTATGTCCAGGTTTGATGTGATGATGGTGCTTCTGCGCTCGTAGCGCTCCGAGACCACATCGTGGAAATCCTCGTCCTGGGGTGGCTTCATGGGTTTGAGGCCGAAGTCGTCGATGATCAGAAGATCGACCGAGGTGATCTTGGCGAAGGTTCGTTCATATCCGTTGATGGCACGGGATGCACTCAATTGCCCGAGCAGTTTCGATGCGGTCGTAAAAAGCACGTTAAACCCGTTTCGGATGGCGCAGTGACCCAGGGCCTGAGCCAGGTGGCTTTTTCCGGTTCCGCAGGGACCGATGATGAAAATGCAGACCTTCTCCGTCATGAACCTGCAGGAACAAAGCTCCACGATCAGCGAGCGATTGATGTTCGGGTTGAACGAGAAGTCGAACTCTTCGATCGTTTTCTGGTTACGGAAGTTGGCCCTTCGGAATGCTGCTTGGAGTTTCTTCTGGTTGCGACGGGCAATTTCGTCCGTGATGATGAGGGACAGAAACTCCATATGAGTGAGTTGTCCCTCGATGGCTTGTCGGTTTCTGGCAGTCAGGCTGTCCAGGATACCGGAGAGCCGAAGCTGCTTGAGCATCGGGCTTAAATCGGGCATCGGATTCATGGCCTTGCTCCTTGTTGATAAAGAGGATGGCGAAGAAACCTGCCACATCCACGGTAGGCCGAAGGAAACTCGAGCACATCGGGATGATCTTCGATCGATTGTTGATCGAGCCCCTGATTGAGAATGCTCTTGATCATCCGATAGCCTGTCGTGTTGAAATGCAGCGCTCTTTTACAGGCAGCATCCAATCGACCCGAACCAACCTTTGCTTCGAGTGCGACCACACACTGTGCTGCACGGAGGCGATCGACGATGGTATCTTCCAAAAGCCGTCGAACCACCTCGAAGCAATGGGGGCCGATCCTTTCGGCCTGCTCCAGACACCATTGTGAGTCATGCTGTTTGTAGGCCCTGGCTTGTGGAGGCAGGTGATCGTCGATGGTCGATTGAGCGCCTGCTTCCCTTAGTCGAGGATGTGTTGCTACCAGCTCCAAATCTCGATACAGCTTTACAAGACTGTTTGTTGCCTTCAGCATCAGATGCTGGTGAACCAGATCGAACGGAACCGAATAGTAGGCCTTCTCGAACTGCACATGGCAATTGCTCTGAACCTTCACCTTCGTCCAGATGCCGATCTCTACCGGGACATCCGGCAATGGTTGCAGAAAGGGCTTCTCGGTTTCCGTAAACACCTCGAGAGGCTTCCTAAACGTGGTGCCGTGAATACGGACGCCCGCATGCTCCATGATCCAACTGAGCAGTTGTCGATTGGCATCCGGAAAAGAACGGAATGTCTTGAGCGGTACGAAATTGTTCTTCACGTATTTCACCCCGGACTCGACCCGCCCCTTCTTCTGCGGATCTCGTACCGGACAAGGTGATATCACAAAGCCGTATCCCTCGGCCAGTTCGGCATACGAACGCTGTACCAGTGGATCGGTATAGCAGGCCTCGGTGACAGCGCTCTTGAGGTTGTCCAGGATGATCTTCTTGACCACCCCGTTGAAAAACGAAAAGGCCCGTCGATGACACCCAAGCCAGCTCTCCAGGCTTTGATCACTCACCATCTCGGCATACATATGCCTGCTGAAACAAAGGGTCATCACAAAAATCCAGCTTCGGATCTGCTTGCCGCTTCTGGCATCCGTGATGAGAGGCCCTTTGCCGAAATCCACCTGTGCGGCCTCCCCCGGTGCAAAGGCCAGTATGCACGTTGCCTTCGGAGCTGTTGCACGAAGCTTTCGAACACGTCTTCGTACCGAGGAATAGCTGCCCGTAAATCCGAATTGATCCACCAGTGCCTGATAGATCGTCGTTCCCTGAACCCCTTGTTCCACCCAGCGCCGGATATGCTCGTCATAGGGCTCACTGATCGATGCCTGAACCGGCCTCGGAGATGTCCGCTCCCGAACGGCCGCCGCAATCTGCTCTTCCTCCGGCAGCGGACCATCCAACAGCCATCCCTTCTCCGTAGCAATCGATCGGATCATGGCGCACTTGGCTCTACCCAGTCGTCCCGTTTGTGCAATCGCCCGGTCGCTCAACCCCTGGCGCATATTGTGGATCACATGACGATATTCGAACATCTCGATCCTCCTGTTGGCCATGGCATCACCTCCCATCGTTGTGGTTTCATGGGAGGATACCAGAATCATCTCTAGGATCCGAGATGCTTTTCGATCTTGTCAGATTCGCAGATTCCAACAATGGCTCCATTACGATGATCACTCCCTGGCTCCATTAGGGTGATCATCCAGTGGCTCCATTATGGTGATCACGGAATGGCTCCATTAGGTGATCATGAAATGGCTCTATATCACTGGTCTGCAACATCCATCAATGCTGATGGGGTCGCGAAAAGCCGACGTCCACTAACAGATGGATGGTGGACAATCGAAATGTAGGCCCTTCTATTCCTTCAGGGGTTTTAATGCCGGTCCTCGGACGGTTGTGATCACCGGCTGCAAGCTCGCAATGCATCAGATGTTGCATATTGTTGCGCAACATCTGATGCAGGGTTGCGTCCTCTATTGCGATTCCTTCGATTCTGCGGGCAGGTTGTAATCCGATCGCGCCATCCAGGCGGACCTCATGACGGCCACTCCAAGCCGGTGTTGCCTGCCAGCCTCTGTTTTCTAAAACGATCGGCATCGATTTTGCTATTTCTTTAGGCAATCGAAAACGAAGTTCCCTCCCCAGTCCCTTTCCAACCCATCAACCAGGATGCATTGAGACGGGCGCTCGCCCTTTTCCCCTTCAACCCTGATCAGACGTTTTGGCCCCTAGCGAAACCGTCAAGAAGGATGGGGATATGCAACCGAACGAATCCGCGGCCACCATTGTCGTCGTTCACGACGATCCCCATTTGCTGGCCTTCGTCGTCAATGTGCTCAAGCCCTTCCACATCGAGGTCGTAGGCATCGAAAGCCGTGTCGCCTGTCTCAGTCGTTGCCGGACAAAGCCTCCAGATGTCCTGGTGCTCGACCTGATGATGCCGGATGACGAGGGGATGCACCTGTACCGACAACTGTGCGCTGACCCTGAGCTAAGCCGCATTCCCGTCATCCTGATTTCGGCCATCGACCGTGACCTGTTTTTTTCCTACCACCAATTCGCCTGCTCGAAAAGCCCCCATGCCCTTCCACAGCCTCGGGCCTATTTCGAAAAACCCGTCGAAGCCGAGGAGCTGATCTCCTGTATCCATTCCCTGATTCCGGAAAGGATGGTCTCATGAACCTTCGAATCGGCGTCTATATCTGCCATTGTGGCATCAACATCGCAGGCAAGGTTCGGGTATCGGAAGTCTCTGGTTTTGCCCAGCGATTGAATCATGTCGTTATCGCCCGGGATTATCGTTTCATGTGCTCGGATCCCGGTCAGGACATGATCGAGAAGGACATCCGGCAGTACGGCCTCAACCGTGTCGTTGTGGCGAGCTGTTCTCCGAGGCTTCATGAAAAAACCTTTCAGGGCGCTTGCAGGCGGGGCGGAATCAATCCCTATCTCTTCCAGATGGCATCCATTCGGGAGCAGGTTTCCTGGGTGACACAGGACCCGGACGAGGCGACGGCCAAGGCGAAGACGCTCGTGGCTGCGGCCGTCCATCGCGTCGTGCATCACCGAGGGCTCGAAACCCGGCAGGTTCCGGTCCATCCGGACGTGCTGGTCGTTGGGGGCGGTATCGCCGGCATGCAGGCAGCCATCGATGTGGCCAATTCCGGCCATACGGTCTATCTCGTCGAAAAATCCACCACCATCGGCGGCCACATGCTCCAGTTCGACAAGACCTTTCCCACCCTCGACTGTGCCGCATGCATTGGAACCCCCAAGATGGTCGAAGTCGCCCAGCATCCCAACATCCGGCTGCTCTCTTACAGCGAGGTAATCGGACTAAAGGGATATATCGGCAACTATACGGTGACGGTGAAGCGACATCCCCGCTACGTCCGGGAAGGCATCTGTACGGGTTGCGGGGAATGCGCGAAGGTCTGCCCGGTGACGATGCCAAGCGAGTGGGATGAAGGACTGGGCACCCGCAAGGCCATTTACCGCGCTTTTCCTCAGGCCGTACCGATCACTTTCTGTATCGACAAGGCCGATCGCGCCCCATGTGTGGGCGCCTGTCCGGCCCACGTGAATGTTCAGGGATATGTCCAGATGATCCGTGAGAAGCGCTATGCCGATGCCTACCGGATCATCCGGGAGCGGCTGCCCCTTCCCGGTGTCCTCGGAAGGGTTTGCCCCCATCCCTGTGAGGCGGCCTGCAGAAGGCAGGAGGTGGACAGTCCCGTTTCGATTCGCGAACTGAAACGCTTTGCAGCCGATCAGATCCGACCGGAGGATCTGCCGGTACCGGAGATTGTCGAGCGTCCTCAGAAAGTGGCCGTCATCGGATCGGGGCCTGCCGGGTTGACGGTCGCAGATGATCTAAGACGCAAGGGCTATCGCATCACGATGTTTGAAGCCCTGCCCGTTCTGGGGGGAATGCTTCGGGTCGGGATTCCGGATTATCGACTGCCACCCGATGTCCTCGATGCCGAAATCGAGGCCATCCTCCGACTTGGCATTGACGTCAAGACCGGCATGCGTCTGGGGAAGGATTTCGATCTCGGCAGTCTCAAGGCGCAGGGGTATGATGCCGTCTTTCTCGGAATCGGGGCGCATCGGGGCATGAAACTGCGCATCGAAGGGGAAGACAGGACAGACGGCGTCATCGATGCCGTCCGATTTCTGCGGGAAATCCATCTCGATCGCTCGAGTCATCCGGAAATCGCCGGTGCACGGGTGGCCGTGATCGGCGGAGGAAACGTAGCCATCGATGCCGTTCGGGTGGCCAGGCGTCTTGGAGCTTCATCGGCCACCATCGTCTACCGAAGGACCGAAGCCGAAATGCCTGCCTACCGGGACGAAATCGAAGAGGCGCATGAGGAAGGCATTCAATTCGAGTTTTTGACGGCACCGCTACGGGTTTTGACGGAAAACGGGCGGCTGACAGGCATCGAATGCGTGCGCACGCGTTTGGGCAATCCCGGTCCGGACGGGAGAAGACGTCCGGAAGTCGTCGAAGGAAGCGCCTTTGTCCTCCGCTGTGACCGGGTGATCGCTGCCATCGGTCAGGCCGTCGATACGGAGGGATGGGCTCAAGGGGCCGAGGGCTTCGATCCGTGGCCAAGACGCACCCGACAGGGAACCATCGATGTCGATCCGACGACCCTCCAGACGAGCATTCCCTGGGTGTTTGCTGCAGGCGATGCGGCAAGCGGCCCGGCCACCGTGGTGGAAGCCGTAGCGGCGGGGCACCGTGCCGCACAGGCCATCGACTGGATGCTTCAGGGCATGCCCCTCAATACCCTTGCACCACAAAGCCGTTTCGAAGGAAACCGTTGGAAAGACATTCCGAAATCGTCGAAGATCCTGCCCAGAGCCGAGCCCAAGCGGATGGAGCCTTCCGAGCGTGTTCGACATTTCGGGGAAGTATCCGCAGGCATCGGAACCGATCGCGCAGTGAATGAAGCGGGCCGATGCCTGAACTGCGGCGGCTGCTGCGAGTGCATGGCCTGCGTTTCGGTCTGTGAGGCAAAGGCCATCGATCACGGGATGCAGCCGGTCGAAATGGAATTTCCCGTGGGGACGATCATCCTGGCAACGGGATATGACGTTTGGAACCCGGTTTCCATGAAGGCGTATGGTTACGGACGGTATCCCAACGTCCTGACGAGCCTCGAATTCGAGCGGCTCTGCAACGCCACCGGCCCGACCGGCGGACGCATCCGTATGCGGGATGGATCGGGCGGCTTCGGCGACCCACCCGAAAGTGTGGCGATTCTGCACTGCATCGGCAGCCGGGACGAGCGGGCCCATGCCTACTGTTCCCGGGTCTGTTGCATGGCCGCCCTCAAATACACACACCTGATCAAGGAAAAAGTCGGCCACCACACCCGGGTGTACGATTTTTACATCGACATGCGCTGCTTCGGTCAGGGATACGAGGCCTTCTACCGCAGATGTCAACAGGAAGGCACCCAGTTCATTCGGGGGAAAGTGGCCGAAATTACGGACCATGCCCGGTTTCCGAACGAAAAGGGCAAGCTGATCGCAATCGCCGAAGATACCCTCGTCGGTAGGGTGATCCGGGTGCCGGTCGATATGGTCATCCTGTGTGTAGCGATGGAGGCCCGTGCCGATGCGGCTACCATCGGCCGGATCTTCGGGGTGAACCTCGATGCCGACGGATTCTTTCTCGAAGAGCACCCCAAACTCGGACCGCTCAATACGGCCACGGATGGGGTGTTTTTGGCCGGTGCCTGCCAATCGCCCAAAGACATCCCAGACACTGTCGCACAAGCATCCGGGGCTGCCGCCAAGGCACTATCGCTGGCTGCCAAAGGAGAAGTCACCGTTCCATCGGTCATCTCCTGGATCGATCCAGATGTGTGCGCCGGGTGTCGGATGTGTATCGCCCTGTGTCCCTATTCGGCCATCGATTTCGATGAACGCAGAAGGGTGTCCGTGGTAAACGACGCCCTGTGCAAGGGATGCGGCAGCTGCGCAGGCGTTTGCCCGAGCGGGGCTGCTCAGGTGCGGCATTTTATGAAACGACAGGTCTTTTCAGAATTCGACGGGTTGATGCATGCCATCATGGATGCTTCGGCGTGAGAAACGATTCTTTGCGAAGCCGTCACGGATAGCGGCTTGTTGACGGCGCATCCTCATTCATCGGGAGAACAGGATCATGGAACCGTACGAACCGACGATCGTAGCGTTTGTCTGCAACTGGTGCACGTATACGGCTGCAGATCTGGCGGGAACCTCCCGCCTCGAGTACCCGAAAAACGTTCGGCTGATTCGGGTGATGTGTACCGGCATGGTGGATCCGCAATACGTGATCAAGGCCCTGCTGGAGGGGGCGGATGCCGTTCTGATCAGTGGCTGCCATCCGGGGGATTGTCATTACATGAACGGTAACTTCAAAGCCAGAAGGCGCATGAAGCTGCTGCAGGAAATCCTGCCCCGCTTCGGCTTCGATCGCAACCGGCTTCGGCTGACCTGGATCGGTGCCAGCGACGGTATCCGATTTGTAGAAACCATGCACGACATCACCCGTCAGGTGAGGGAATTGGGACCATCCGGGGCCAGAAGCATCGCCGGATGCTGATGTTCCCGAAAAAGGGGGAACCGATGGAAATGATCCGAAAACTGCCCCTCGAACAGGGGAACCAGGTTGAGGCTGTGCGCCGCTTGTTGCGGTCGCTGTTGAACCTCGAGGAAGTGGATGCCGTCCTCGTACCGCTAAAGACAGCTCCAGGTCGAACGATCTTTCCGGGGCTCGTGTCGGATGCGGATCGCATCGATACCGTCGATCCGATTTCGCCCTGTTTTCCGATGAATGCCGCACAGCTGCTCGGAAAGCTCACCCGAAAACCGACAGGGGCCTTTCTCGTTGCCTGCCTGAGACCTTGTGAGATTCGGGCGGCCATCGAACGGGCAAAGCTCCATCAGGGAAGCCTCGATGAGGTGATTCTGGTTGGCATGGACTGCTTGGGTGCCCTATCGAATCGAGACTTCCGGACGTTTTCCCATCTGGCTTCCAATGATCCGGCTGCAATGGTGGAGCAGGCTGTCCGAACGGGGGAATACCGTTTTTCGGAAGGGCTTTCGTTGACACCTGCCTGCCAGTCCTGCACGGCGTTCACACCGGATGCTGCCGACATCGCCGTATGTATTCTCGGATCGGATGGCGATTTCATACCCATCGAGGCCCGAACGGAAAAGGGCCGGAAATTCCTCGATCGGATCGGACTCGAAGCCGTCGGAGCCGACGTGCTCGCGGTGCGGGAGGACATTGTTTCCCGTGTTCGGGAGCGTCGGGCGGCCTTTCGGGATGCCCTCTTCGAAACGACCCAGGCGGCCGTGGATTCTCCGGAAAAGCTCGCGGCGTATTTCGCCGATTGCGTTCTATGCACCAACTGCAGGGTGGCCTGCCCGATCTGTTATTGCCGGGAATGCGTGTTTCTGACGGATGTATTCGACAACGAACCGCTGCAGTACCGCACCTGGAGCCGCAAGCACGGGGCCGTTCGCCTGCCGCGGGATGTGGTGTTCTTTCATCTGACGCGTCTGGTGCATATGAGTACCGGATGCGTCGGGTGCGGCCAGTGCTCCAATGCCTGTCCGAACGACATCGCAGTGATGGATCTCTTCACCACCATTGCATCCGGAACCCAGCGTGCTTTTGGATACGTTCCTGGAAGAAGTCTGGACGAACCGCCGCCAATGACGGTGTTCGAGGCCGATGAATTGGCGGAAGTGGTGGGATAGCGTCGATTTGAGGCAAGGAAGGTGAACCGATGAGCGGTGAGGCGAATCGACCGATATTGGTGATCGGCGGCGGCATTTCGGGTATGCGTGCGGCGCTGGATCTGGCAACCGTCGGCTGTCGGGTGATCCTCGTCGAAAAACAGGGGGCGACCGGCGGATGGCTCTCGATGCTGGATCATCAGTTTCCGACCAACGGCTGCGGCATGTGCCGCATACTGCCGCATACGGTCGCCGAAGTCGGCGACCAGCAGTGCCTCCGAAAGGGACTGGCGCACCCCAAGATCGAGATCGTGAAGGGTGCTCGCATTCTCGAGGCCACATCCGGGTCTGACGGTTTTACGGTCCGGTTGCGCCAACCCCCTCCTGCTGTCGATCCATCGGCCTGCATGGGGTGCGGGTGGTGCGCCGAAGTTTGCCCGGTGGAGGTTTCGGACGCATTCAATTGTGGCCTTTCCAAAAAGAAGGCCATTCATCCCCCCATCCCCCACAGCTGGCCGGCACGTTTTGTCATCGACAGCGCCGTGTGCAACCGCTGCGGGGCCTGTATCGAGGTCTGCCCCACGGGCGCCATTCGGTTGCCCGGATCGGTCTGGGGGGATTTTCGGGTGCTGGTGGTGGACGATGAGGCCATCGTCCGGGATTCGACGCGGGACTGGCTGATGGAAGAAGGGGGCTTTGTCGTCGATACGGCCGAATCCGGGCTGGATGCCATCGCCCTGCTGCAACAGGGGGCCTACCACCTGATGCTGCTCGACATCAAGATGCCGGGAATGGACGGGGTGGATGTCCTTCGGAAAGCGAAGGAGATCCGGCCCGATCTTGTGGTCATCATGATGACGGCCTATGCGACTGTGGAAACGGCCGTCGATGCCATGAAAATCGGCGCCCTCGATTATCTGGTCAAGCCCTTCGATCCGGAGGCGCTTTTGCCGAAGGTGGAGGCCGAGGCCCGCAGGCACCTGGCAGAAACGGACCGAAGGCTCGAGGTCGGCGCCGTGGTGCTCGCTACCGGCTGCTCCCTCTTCGATCCGGCCCCTGGCAAGAATCCTTTCGGCTATGGGATCATTCCGGGAGTGGTGACGAGCATCGAATTTGAACGCATCCTGAGTGGAACGGGTCCGACCGCTGGCAACCTCGTTCGGGTCGAAGACGGTCGTCCGGTCCGAAACATCGCCTGGCTTCAATGCGTGGGGTCGCGGGATCTACAGATGGAAGCCGATTTTTGCTCTTCCGTCTGCTGCATGATCTCACTCAAACAGGCCCTTCTGGCCAAGGAACGTCTTGGAGCCGACGGGGTGGCTTCCGTGTTCTACATGGACATGCGTACCTCCGAGAAAGGCGGCCAGGCGTACCGGGAGGCTGCGGAAGCCGCCGGCATTCGGTTGATCCGGGCGAGAATTCATTCGCTGATCCACGATCCCGAAACCGGGCGGATCGTTCTCCGCTGGGTGGACGACTGCGGGGCGACGATCACCGAGCAAATGGACATGGTGGTGCTGGCTGTGGGGCAGCGGCCGTCCGAAGACGTGGAGCATCTGGCTGCCGTGTTCGGCTTCTCCCGGAACGCCGCCGGTTTCCCCGAGGTGGGGGCCTTCGATATCGGTGCCACGACACGGAACCAGGTGTGGATTGCCGGTGCCGCTTCCGGGCTTGCGTCCATCCGGACGAGCCTGATTTCGGCTTCTGCAGCCGCTTGCGAGGTTCTCGGCGCACAGGGATACCGGATCGATGCGGCAGGCATGGGCGTAGCGAAGGCGGCCGGGGAAGAACGGCTTGGGGCCGTTGCCCGACAGGCGCCCCGGATCGGCGTTCTGCTCTTCTGCGGTGAAGACCGCATGCTGCATCAGATCGATCGGGGTGTCATCGAAGCCCGGCTACGGGAACAGCCGGATGTGGTGTGGGTGGGATGGGGAGGAAAGGAATCGGAAGTCTGGGCTCGGAATTCAGGAGGCAGCAGCCAGAAGTCGGGAAATGGGGGACAGAAGACGACGGCGATCGAGGCGGTGTTGGCCGAAGTTTCGGCTGCAGGGGTCAATCGGCTGCTCGTGGGTACGGGGCCTCTTGATGTGCCGTCCGAAACGAGAAGGTTGTTTGCGGACATCAGTCAGTTGCCGGAAGTGCTGGTGGACGTGGTGGATATCCATACCCCGGTGCTGCGCCGTCTGGTTGGAGATGCGAGTGCGGATTTGGGTCTTGCGGCAGCCGAAATGGTCCGATCCATCCGGCTGGGGATTTCCCGGCTGCGATGGGTGACGCCGGAGCTGAGGCGTGCCGATGCAGGTGTTTCAAGGGCGCTTGTCGTGGGCGCAGGGGTTGCCGGAATGACGGCCGCTTTGTCCCTGGCGCGATTCGGTGTCCATGTGGATCTTGTCGAGAAGAGCGATCGGCTCGGCGGCCGGGCCAACGACATCGATCGGACGATCGATGGGGCTTCGGTACGGGAATTTCGCGAAGGGCTCATCCGTGCGGTGATGGAACACCCGTCGATCACCTGCAGGACCGGCACGCGGGTGGTAGCCTGCAGCGGCCGGGCGGGCTGCTTCCGCATCGTGCTCGAGCAGGCCGACCAAGGCATTGTCGAAGAAGCTGCTGGAGCGGTGATTCTGGCAACCGGCATTCGCGAAACCGATCCTTCTCTGTGCGGTTATCCGAAGGCAGATGGGATCGTCAGCCAACTGGCGTTCGAGCGGTTTTTGGCCGATCCGGCCTGCGATCTTTCCGGTATCGATACGGTGGTCATGATTCAGTGTGCCGGAACCCGACAGGATCCCCGGAATTATTGCAGCCGGGTTTGCTGCGCCACCACGCTTAAACACGCCATGGCGCTGAAGGCCCGCAAGCCCGATATCGATGTCTTCGTGCTGTATCGGGACATGATGGCCGTCGGTTCCGCCGAATCCGTCTACACCCAGGCTCGGATGGCCGGGGTGGTGTTTTTGAGCTACGAGCCGGAGCAAAGACCGACGGTTCACCCGACGACGGATGGCCGGTTGCTGGTGCGAACCTTCGAGCGGATCGTCGGTCGAGAGATCGACATCGAAGCGGACCGGGTGGTTTTGGCCTCAGGCATGGTGCCGGAGGCGGACGATGGCTTGCGGGAGATTTTCGGGATTTCTCGAGACGAACACGGCTTTTTTCGAGAGGCGGACATCAAGTGGCATCCGGTTCGATCGGAGCGGGAGGGCATTTTCATTGCCGGTGCCGCCATCGCTCCGGCCTCTATTCCGGAAGCCGTCGCAACGGCAAGGGCCTGCGCGATCCAGGCCCTGCCCTATCTCTTGCCGACATCGCATCGAGCATGGATACGGCCTACGGCCAGTGTGCGCCACAGCCTTTGCAGCCTCTGCGAACAATGCGTGACTGCCTGTCCGTTTCATGCCCGGAGTATCGATTGGGACATCGACCGGATCGTCGTCGATCCGATGGCATGCAGGGCCTGCGGCATCTGTGCCGCCGTTTGTCCCAACGATGCCGCAGTCGTGGAAGGACTTTTGGTACAGCAGCTGTTCGAAACGATCGAGGAGGGACTATAGGCCGGACGTCCTCAAGACGAATGGCCATTCCGCCTCCCTCCGGCCTATGAACCGGTAGGGGCAAGGCGTGACTCGCCCTCCTCGCGATCAACGATCGTCTCCCGGTAAACCGCATGTTCGGAGGCTCTCTCATGCAGAACCCGATCACCACCGAAAGCTCGCTTGATTCCATTCAGGAGAAGATGGCCGCCTGCATGCAGTGCGGCGTTTGTACGGGCTCATGTCCGAACGCCTTCGCCATGGATCTCACCCCGAGGCAGCTGTGGCGGCTCGTTCTGGCCGGAAGATTGGAAGATGTCTTCCGCTCGCACACGTTTTTTCTCTGCTCGCAGTGTTTCCGAT
Organism: Thermodesulfobacteriota bacterium; assembly: GCA_040755275.1. Classification (GTDB taxonomy): domain Bacteria; phylum Desulfobacterota; class Desulfobacteria; order Desulfobacterales; family Desulfatirhabdiaceae; genus Desulfatirhabdium. The sequence continues at coordinate 12,391 of JBFMBE010000042.1, forward strand.
GCACCCTGCGCTGTCCCAGGGGACTTCAACCGACCGAGGCCATGTCGGAGCTGAAGAACCTGGCCGATCGATCGGGATGGTTCGAACGCAGCGAATCGGTGGTGTTCTATCGGCGATTTCTCGAAAGCGTCCGAAGACACGGCCGCGTTCACGAGTTGGAGCTGATGAGTGGCTATTTTGCGGCGATGCGAAACCCGGTGTTGCCGTTTCGTTTTGCATCTCTCGGCATCCGCCTGGTCTCCAAGGGCAAACTGACCATCGTGCCCTCGGCCAAAGGTTGCAGGGATCTGGAGACCTTGTTCCGGAAAGTCGATGAAATGGAGAAACGCTCATGAACTACCGCTACTATCCGGGATGTTCTTTGGAAGGATCGGCACGGGAATACGACATTTCCACCCGGGCCGTGATGGCTGCTCTCGGTGTCGAGCTGCAGGAGCTGGAAGGCTGGACCTGCTGCGGTGCGAGCGCGGCCGGTGCTTCGAGTCGCCTGCTGTCCCTCGTTCTTCCGGCGCGAAACCTCGCTCTGGCCGAGGGGTCCGGGGGCCCCCAAACCCTGATGGTTCCCTGCAGCGCCTGCTACCTCAATTTGAGGCGGGTCACGGAAACCATCCGCTCCAGCTCGGGCTGGAAGGATCGAATTAACGAGGCGTTGGCCGTCGATGGACTTTCGGTGAACGGAACCGTATCGGTTCGGCACCTGTTGGACATTCTGAGCCAGGATATCGGGGCTGCGGGTGTTAAGGCCATCGTTCGAAAGCCGCTCTCCGGCTTACGGGTCGCCCCCTACTATGGATGCCAGTGCCTTCGGCCTTATCCGGTATTCGACGATCCGGAACTGCCGACGTCCATGGAGCCGATCATCGAGGCTACGGGGGCATCGGTTTTCCCGTGGCACATGGCGGGTGCCTGCTGCGGGGCATCGCACATCAATACCCACTACGATGCGGCTCTGGTCATGATCGGCGGAATTCTGGAGGATGCCGCAGGGGCCGATGCCGTCGTCACCGTATGCCCCATGTGCCAGCTCAATCTTGAAGCGTTCCAACATCGCATCCATACCGAAAGCGGCCGTCGTATCGACATGCCGATCCTCTATCTGCCGCAATTGATCGGCCTCGCGGCGGGTCTTTCCCCGAGAGAGCTGGGGCTTGGGCTCAATCTCTCGAAATCGCTGGCTGTCGTCTGAAAGACAGGTGTCGCATGTTCCATCCGATCACCCACATCCGAAGGAGCCTTTTCGCCAAACTCACCATCATCGTGGGTGCGACCCTGCTCGCTTCGATGGCCATCTGGGCCTATTTCAACATCAACTATTCCCAGAAGCGGATGATGGAGGAGGTGATCGCCAACACCGATCGGCTGACGAATACCATTCGATTGGGCACCCACTATGCCATGATGCTCAACTCTCGGGACGACATCACCCAGATCATCCAGAACATCGGCAAACAGACCGGCATCGAGCATATCCGCATCTACAACAAGAGCGGGCAGATCAAGTTTTCCAACCGAAACGAGGAGGTGAATACCTATACGAACATCAAGGCCGAGGCCTGTGATATCTGTCATCATACCGACCCGCCCTTTGTCGATCTTTCCCTTTCCGAAAGGACCCGGATTTTTCAAGGAAGGGAGGGGAGGCTTCTCGGTATTATCACCCCCATTTGCAACGAAGTGGGATGTTCGACGGATGTTTGTCATGTGCACCCGGAAGGCAAACGGATTCTGGGTGCACTCGATGTCGTGGTCTCGCTCGGATCCACGGATATCGAGATGAATCACTACAAAATCGGGATCCTGTTGTTGTCCTTCTTCCTGTTCTTCGTGACGTCCGCCCTCATCTTTCTCTTCATGCGGACCTTCGTCAGCCGTCCCATCGACATCTTGATCCAGGGAGCCAAGGCCATCGGCATGGGCAGCTACGATCACCCGATCGAGGTGAGACAGCCGGATGAAATGGGACTTCTGGCCGATGCCATCGCCTGGATGCGGGAAGAAATCGCCAAACAGCAGCGGGAACTCAACAAACAGCGCAACGAGTACCAGAACCTCTTCGAACTGGTTCCCTGCCTCATCACGGTTCAGGACCGGGATTTTCGGCTCATCCGCTGCAACCAGGAATTTCTGGAGCGCTTTTCCGCCCAGATCGGGGATTTTTGCTATCGGGCGTACAAGGGCAGGGATCGCATATGCCATCCCTGTCCAGTCCAGCGAACCTTCGAGGACGGCAAACCGCATTACGGTGAAGAGAGTCGGGAGAATCCGGACGGCACCGTCACCCACTGGGTTGCAAGGACTTCTCCCGTGAAGAACGAAGCGGGGGAAATCACAGCCGTGATGGAAGTCTGTCTCGACATCACCCGCAGGAAACAGCTGGAGGAAAGCCTCGATCGTTCCGAAAAGAAATACCATGCCATCTTCAACAACATCCCCAATCCGGTGTTCGTTCTGGAAATGGAACGACTGACCATTCTGGACTGCAACGACAGCGTGAACGCCATGTATGGGTATTCGCCCGATGAATTGAAGCAGCGCTCCTTTCTCGAGCTCTTTTCCGAGCGGGACCGCATGGTCTACGGGCAGGGCTTCAGCGATGCGGCCGTCCTCAACAAGGTCCAGCAGATCCATCGTTCGGGGAGGATCCTGTTCGCCGATATCTGGCTTCGGCCCTGCGAGTATCCGGGAAGGCAGGTTCTTCTGGTGACGACATCCGATATCACCGAACGCCTCGAAACCGAACAGCAATTTCTGCAGGCCAGCAAGATGGCCACTCTCGGCGAAATGGCCACCGGAGTGGCACATGAATTGAACCAGCCCCTGTCCGTCATCAAGACGGCTGCCTCGTTTCTCATCAAGAAGACAGCCCGAAACGAGCCGATGGAACCGCAAATGCTGGGGAACATGCTGCAGAAGATCGATACGAACGTCGATCGAGCTACCCGCATCATCGTTCACATGAGGCAGTTCGCCCGCAAGTCGGAGGCCTGTCTGGACCGGGTTCGCATCGTGGAAGTGATCGAGCGGGCCGTGGACATTTTCAGCCAGCAGCTCAAGGTAAGAGGAATCGAACTTGCGTGGGACGTGGAGGCGGATCTGCCGTGTGTGGTCGGTGATCCGGGGCGGCTCGAGCAGGTGTTCATCAATCTGCTGCTGAACGCCCGGGATGCCATCGAGGCCAAATGGGCAGGTAAGGAGGCATCCGCCGAAGGCAGGCGGATCACGATCGGTGTAAGGCGAAGCGGAGATCAGGTCTGTGTCGAGATTACCGATACGGGTACGGGTATTCCAAAGGCCATTCAGGGAAAAATCTTCGAGCCCTTCTTCACGACGAAGGAAGTGGGCAAGGGAACGGGCCTCGGGCTTTCCATCAGTTACGGCATCGTGAAGGAATGCGGGGGGTCGATCCAGGTTCGTTCCAAGGAAGGGCAAGGGGCGACTTTCATTCTGTATTTTCCGGTTCGGGAGAATGACGATGAAACGATCGGTCTTGCTGGTCGATGACGAAGCCGACATTCGAGAGGTGCTGGAAGTCTCCCTGCAGGATTTGGGCTACGAGGTCCTGACGGCGCAGAATGGGATGGAAGCCCTCGACATCTTCGGCAGGGAACATCCGCCCGTTGTCGTTTCGGACATCAAGATGCCCGGAATGGACGGGATCGAATTGCTTCGGCGGATCAAGCAGGAAAGCCCGGAAACGGAATTCGTGATGATTACGGGGCACGGCGACATGGAGCTTGCCATCGTGAGTTTCAAGGACCATGCGGCGGATTTCATCACCAAGCCCATCCATATCGACGTGCTCGAAATCGCCCTCCAGAAAGTGTTTGAGAAAATCCGGAGCAGGCGGTTGCTGGCCGAATACACCCAGAACCTGGAGCGGTTGATCCGGGAGAAGATGGAGCTGCAGAACCGCCTGGCTTCTCTCGGCCTGATGATTGGATCGATTGCACACGGCATTAAGGGAATGCTGACCGGACTCGACGGAGGGCTGTATATGCTGGAGTCCGGGCTCAAGCGAAAGGACGACAGACGGATCGAAGAGGGATGGAAGGCGGTTACACTCAGCGCGGAGCGCATCCGCAAGCAGGTTCTCGATATCCTCTATTATGCCAAGGAACGGGAGCTGGAACGGCAACTGGTGCGGGTGGCCGATTTCGGAGAGCGGGTTGCCGAGTCGGTAAAAAAACGCATGCAGGATCACGGCATTGCGTTGATCCGGGATATCGCCGTGACGGAAGAAACGGTTTCGATGGACGAAAATGCCATGCATGCGGCCCTGTTGAACCTGCTGGACAATGCCGTAGACGCCTGTCTGCGTGACGAGAAACCCAATCATGAAGTGCGGTTCTCGATTCGGCCGGTTCCAGAAGGCATCCGCTTCGACATTGCAGACAATGGTTGTGGCATGGACAGGGAAACCCGTGACAAGCTCTTCACCCTCTTTTTTTCATCGAAGGGGCAACAGGGAACGGGTCTTGGCCTTTTTGTCACCCAGCAAATCATCCGCCAACATGGCGGATCGATCCAGGTCACGTCCACGCCCGGAGTCGGTTCGTGTTTCTGGGTGGTGTTGCCCGCGCACTCGTGAAAGGTAAGATGTGATGGCCCCGCAAAAAATCAGGCCCTCTCATTTGACCCGCAGGAAGGCGGGTGAATTTTGCTCAGCAGCGGAAAAACTCAGCAGCCAGAGCTCGTAGGATCGGGCGGATGGCCAAACTGTGAATACAGGCTCGTGGAATCGCAATGGCTTGCTTTTCAATGTCCATTCGTTCAAGCGCGTCCGTCCGATCCAACGATATCCGGCGGCTTCAAACACGTTTTCGCAGCAGTCTCAAAAGGCTTCCCCAGTCACCCCGCTGATGCCCGGCATTTACAAAAAGCACGGGAAAAGCGACTTTTTGCGAGGCCATCATGCATATTGTTGTGGTCAATTGGCATGATTCCTGCTATAGTCCTCGAATCATGCGGCGGACATGTCGTCTGCCGAAACCACCCTTCTTGAGGAAAAGCGTCATCGAGCTGAAGCGTCTGCCTTGGCTTCATGAGGCCAGGGAGAATCCAATCCGTGAGTTTTGAATCCTTTTGTCTAAATCCGCGCATCGCCGCAGCCGTCCAGGCGGCGGGCTACACCACACCAACCCCCATTCAACAGCAGGCCATCCCCGTCGTGCTTCAGGGCAGGGATGTTCTCGGCCTGGCTCAGACCGGCACCGGGAAGACAGCCGCCTTTGTCCTGCCGATTCTGCAGCGTCTGGGACGACATTCCGGCCGAAACATCCGGAGCCTGATCCTTTCGCCTACCCGGGAGCTTGCCGAACAAACCCATCAGACCATCACCCTTCTTGGTAAACAGACCGGGCTGCGCAGCACCACCATTTACGGCGGTGTTGGGAAGGCCCGCCAGATTCAAGCGCTTCGATCCGGCGTGGATGTGGTTGTGGCATGTCCGGGGAGGCTTCTGGACCATCTGACTGCTGGAGCCGTCGATTTGAGTTCGGTCGAGATTCTGGTGCTGGATGAGGCGGATCGCATGTGTGACATGGGATTTCTGCCGGACATCCGCAGCATTCTGGGGTATCTTCCGAAAAAGCGGCAGACGCTGTTCTTTTCGGCAACCATGCCCGATGAAATCCGCAGCCTGACCGAAGATATCTTCCATGATCCGGTGCGGGTACAGATCGGGATGATCGCCCCGGCCAAGACGGTTTCCCATGCACTCTATCCGACACCGGACGGCTTGAAAACGCGACTGCTGTTGACCATGCTGGAACGGACCCGGACGGGGCGCGTTCTCATTTTTACGAGAACCAAGCGCCGGGCCAGCCATTTGGCCGAAGAGTTGGGGAAAAACGGTTATCGGGTGGCTGCCATGCAGGGGAATATGGCGCAGAATCGGCGGCAGGAGGCCATCAACGGCTTTCGAAACGGAAAATACGATTTTCTGGTCGCAACCGATGTGGCTGCCCGAGGGATCGACGTGACCGAGATCTCCCATGTCATCAATTACGACATGCCGGATTCGGTAGACGCCTATACCCATCGGATCGGCCGAACGGGCCGGGCGAGCTGCGCAGGAGAAGCTTATACGCTGGCTGCTGCCGCAGATGAACCAATGGTGCGGAAGATCGAAAAATTGGTCGGTACCATCGAAAGAAGGCGTATTTCCGATTTCGACTATGGTACATCCCCATCGGGATCGGCCTCGCGCGGTTCCGACCAGCAGGAACGCCGTCGCTCTATCGACCCCCGTTCTCCCTCGAAGTCGTTCAAGCCCCGTCGATTCGGTTCCACATCCAGGCGACCTTCACCCGGGCGGACTTGCGCCGTTTGAGTCGGGGGCATGTGCCGGGCTCTGACCCTATTCCTATTTTTCCGTTTCCACCAGCCCCTTGACGAACCAGCGCTGCATCCCCAACACCACGAGGACCGGCGGCAGCATGACGAGAAGAGCCCCTGCGAGGGCGACGTTCCAGTCCGGAATGTCGTCCATCTGGGGAATGAGCTTCTTCAGGCCGATGACTGCCGTTTTCATCCCAGGATTCGTCGTGATGAGCAGCGGCCATAGGTATTGGTTCCATCCATAGACAAAATCGATGACGACAAGGGCCGCAATGTTGGTTTTGGAAAGCGGCAGCAGGATGTGTCGGAAGAACTTCATCGGAGAAGCGCCGTCGATCTTGGCTGCCTCACAGAGCTCGTCGGGAATGGTCAGGTAGAATTGGCGGAATAGAAAGGTGGCTGTGGCCGAAGCGACCAGGGGCAAAACGAGCCCGGCATAGGAGTCGAGCAGGCTCCATTCGAGGGAAAGCCGGATCCGTTTGCCGAGAATCCACCCCAGAATGTGATCGATGCGCAGAAATTCGGCGATGGCGTTGAAGGGCCCCAGGATATTGGCCGCCACCTCGTAGGTCGGCAGGATCCGTACTTCCACCGGAAGCATCAAGGTGCAGAACACCGAGACGAAGGCGACGATTCGCAGGCGGAAATCGAAATACACGATGGCAAAGGCCGAAAGCATCGAAACGGCGATCTTGCCGACCGTGATGCCTGAGGCCATGATGAAGGAATTCCAGAGAAGAGTTCCCATGTCTCCCTTGTGCCAGGCGGCCTTCAGGTTGACCAGAAGCTGATCTCCGGGAACGAGGGGCATGGGGACGAGGGAAACGGCTTCGATGGGCAGGGTTGCCGCTACGACGGCATAAAAGATCGGAAAACCGACGATGAAGATGCCGATCAGAAGCAATGCATAGGTCAGTGCGTCAAGCCAGGGTGTCTTTTCAACCATGGGATCCAACCGGTGGGTTAGACATACTGAACTTTTTTCTCCACATATTTGAATTGCAGCAGGGTGAGCGAAATGATCACGAGCATTAGAATGACGGATTGAGCGGCCGAGGAGCCCAGATCGAGTCCGACGAAGCCATCCTTGTAGACCTTGTACACCATGGTCAGCGTCGCCCCACCCGGCCCCCCTTGGGTGACGGTGTGAATGACGCCGAACGTTTCGAAGAAGGCATAGACGACGTTCATGACCAAAAGGAAAAAGAGGGTGGGGGACAGCAAAGGAAAGGTGATGACCCAGAACCGCCGCATGGGGCCTGCGCCGTCGATGGCGGCAGCCTCGATGAGCGACTTGGGGACCGACTGAAGCCCGGCCATGAAAAAGACGAAATTGTAGCTGATTTCTTTCCAGGCGCTCGCGACGATGACGAGTATGAGGGCGTGGGTGCCGTTCAGGATCGGGTTCCATTCGATGCCGAACCAGTGAATCAGCACATGGGCGATCACGCCGTAAGACGGATGAAAGAGAAAGAGCCACAGGATGCCCGATACGGCCGGTGCCACGGCATAGGGCAGGATGAGCAGGGTTCGGATGGCCGCCTTGGCCTTGAGAGCCCGGTTGGCCATGGTGGCGATCAGAAGCCCCGTTGCGATGGATAAAACCGCTGTTGCAGCGCTGAAAACGAAGGTGATGCCGATGGCTTTCCAGTATAGGGCATCCTGAAAGAGCCGGATGAAGTTGTTGAACCAGACGAACTGGTTGCGCTGACCAAAGGGGTCTGCGAGCAGGAAGGATTGAAAGAGGGCCTGGGCCGCCGGCCAGTAAAAGAAGAGCAGAATGACCGCCGTTTGAGGCAGAATCAATAGATAGGGGAGGCGGGTTTTCGAAAAATAGGCCCGTTTTTCCATGATGGGTTACGTCTCAAGGGTTTCTATGGGTTGTCATGTATCGGCATGCCGTCAACCGTTGTTCTCCTGCCCGCAGACTTCTATATGCTGACGACTCATTCCTGATGGCCCCGCAAATAGTCAGGAAGTCTCTGTCGAGTCGCGGGGTGACTGGGGAACCTTTTTCGCAGCAAGCTCAAAAGGCTTCCCCAGCCACCCCGCTTATGCCCGGCATTTACAAAAAGCACGGGAAAGACGACTTTTTGCGAGCTCAGCATGGAATGATCCGCAGGAAAACGGGTGAGTTTTACCGATGCTTCGCAAAACCTCACCCGTCCTCCCGCTGAATGCCCAGCTTTGAAAGAAAATCAGTGGATAGCGACTTTTCGCGAATCCATCATTCCTTGCTACGCTTCTCGAACTGTCGCAGCAGCTCGTTGCTGCGTTTGACTGCATCATCCAACGCCTGCTTGGCCGTCTTCTTCCCCTGCCAGAGCATTTCAAGCTCTTCGTTCATGACATCGCGGATCTGCGAAAAACTGCCCAACCGGATGCCTCGGGAATTGGGTGTCGGATCTTTCCTCATCAGCTGTTTGATGCCGACTTCCTGCAACGGTTCCTGGTTGTAGTATCCCTGAGCCTTCAGCTTTTCGTAAGATGCCTTGGTGATCGGAAAATATCCGGTTTCCTTATGCCACAGGATCTGCATGTCCTCGGTTGCCATGAAAGCCAGGAAATCGGCGACGCCCTGGTATTCTTCCTTCGGATGTCCCTTGAGCACCCACAGGGAAGCACCGCCGATGATACTGTTCTGCGGCTGGGCCATGGAAGCCTCGACCGGAAGCGGAGCGGCGTCCCAGTTGAATTTGACGTTTTTCTTGAGAGCGCCGATGGCGCTGATCGAATCCATCAGGATGGCGCAATCTCCATTGATAAATGCGGCCTCCGGCCCCTTGTATTCCCGTTCGAGGTATACGAAGCGCTTGTCGTCGAGCCAGGTTTTCAGGCGGTTCATGTGGTTGACGACCATGGGATTGTTGATGGTGAGCTCCGTATCCAGGCCTTCGAAACCGTTTGCACGGGTTGCCAGCGGGATGTCGTGGATGGCCGAGTAGTTCTCGATCATCACCCAGGTCTGCCAGGCCACCGTCATGCCGTACTTGGCACCGGAATCGATGAGTTTTTTCGTGAATTCACCCACTTCATCCCAGGTCCGTGGAGGTCTGTCGAGACCGGCCTTCTGAAAGAGATCCTTGTTGTAGTACATGACGGGTGTGGAGGAGTTGAAGGGCATGGACTGAAGTTCGTTCTTTGCAGAAACGTAATAGGAGAGGACGGGCTGGAGATAGGAGGACCAGTCGATCTTGTGCCCCATATCCTTCATCAGATCCACCACCGGATAGATGGCTCCGGAGAGCATCATCGTCTGGGTGCCGACTTCGTAGACCTGGAGGATGTGGGGCTGTTTTTTCGCCCGGAAGGCAGCGATACCGGCGTTCATCGTTTCATCGTAGGATCCTTTGTGGGTGGATACGACCTTGAATTTCGTCTGAGACTTGTTGTAAGCGTCCACGATCTTGTTCAAGGTGTCTTCACGCGGGCCTCTCTGGGCATGCCAGAGCTGGATTTCGATGGGATCGGCCCAGGCGGCGGCGGGAATCATCAGCATGGCGAGCAGAGCAAGAAGACGCAAGGCTTTCGAACCGTTTCTCATGGTCTCTCCTTTCGGAATGGGGTGAAATGAATGGGGGAACAACGAACGGTCGATCATGGATAATGGAGTCGCAACAAGTCAGGCAGTCTCGTCATCGTCGCATGGCGGGGCATACGCCTTTTTCGCTGCAGCGAAAAAGGTTCCCCAGTCACCCCGCGACTCGACAAAAACGCCCTGACTTTTTGCGGGGTCATCCTGGATGCGTGATAACAGCTTATCTCTATAGAAGCCATTGCCGGTCCAGTCAACAGGAAATGTTATATGATGGGCTCGCAAAAAGTCGCTTTTCCCGTGCTTTTCGGGAATGCCGGGCATCAGCGGGGTGGCTGGGGAAGCCTTTTGAGACTGCTGCGAAAACGTGTTTGAAGCCGCCGGATATCGTTGGATCGGACGGACGCGCTTGAACGAATTGACATTGAAAAGCAAGCCG
>JBFMBE010000043.1:0-22167 GCA_040755275.1 Thermodesulfobacteriota bacterium
ACCAGCCTCTGCTTGCTGTCTGGCCATCCGTCCGATCCTACGAGATCGGGCGGCTGAGTTTTTTCGCAGCAGCGAAAAAGGTTCCCCAGTCACCCCGCGACTCGACAGAGACTTCCTGACTTTTTGCAGCGCCATCATGCATAGCAATTCCAGAAATCCCCCTTCCGAATCGATCGCAGAATGGCGTCTTTGTCTTTCCGGCACTCCATTTCGATCCATGCCCTGCCGCATCCCAGACGTGTATGGGCGTCGTCTGTGGCGACCTTCACCAGATCGATTTCTTCAATGTCGTACTCCGGAGTCTTGAATCCCCGGGAGGTGATTTCGATGGCATCCAGAGGGATCCGGGAACGCAGGACTTCGAGCCGTTCGATGACTTTTTCCACTGGAAGACCGAGTTCCGATGGATGGTTGAATACCAACAAGCGCTCCGTTTCTCCCTCGATCCGGTTCACGTGGATATATCCTTTTTCAAAAACCGTCATTTCGATTCCCCGAAACACCAAAAGATTCGTCTGGATGTCATCGATTCGGTCATAGGCCGCAGATCGCAGCAGGTAGTCGTGATCCGTCAAGGCGATGAAGTCGAAATGAAGGCTTTCGTAAACCCGGATGACCTGCTCGATGGTCAGCTCACCATCCGAGCAAGTCGTGTGGACGTGCAGAGCACCCCGCAGCAGCATGATCCATGCCTATGGCTGGATCAGGCGGGTGATGCCGCCGATGATGAAATCCACCGCATCCCTGCCGATGGTGCACATCTCGTCGGCTCGGTCCTGCCAAATCATGTAGTGGTAGGCCAGGCGCTCGAACATGCCCATGATACTGACGGCAATGACTTCCGCCGAGACGGCGCTCGAGAAACGGGCACCGCTGTTTTCGTTCATGCGGATCAGGGCGTTTCGAACGTCACCGATCAGTTTTTCAAAGATCTGCTTGCGGTGAATCTCGACCTGGTTGCTTTGTCCAACCGATTCCCGGTAGATGATGACGATACGGTTCGGATATTTCCGGCAGAACTCGTCGAAGAAGATCTCACCGGCTCGACGGAACCCATCCAACTTGACGTCGGCCTTCCGGAATTCATTCCCGAGCATGTTCCTCAGTTCGAACCCGATTTCATCGAGCAGCTGGATGAGAAGGTCTTCCTTGTTCTTGAAATAGAAATAAACCGTTCCAACCGACACTTCGGCCAGATCGGCAATCTGCTCCATGCTCGTCTGGTGGTAGCCGCTGGTTGCAAACAAGTGTTCTGCGGACCGCAGAATGGTCTGGTACCGGGCTTCCCGTTCCCGCTGCCGCCGCAGGGCGCTTCGGGTGAGTGGTTTGGAGGATCGTTTGGCGATGGAGACTTCCGGTGCCGTGCCGTTTTCCATATCGACTGCCTTCGTTTGGGTGTTGCCGTTGGATCGCTTCATCGGTAGCCGAGCGCCTCGTCTCCAATGCGGACCCGGGCGATTTCGGTGGATGTGCCTGCGATCTGCGTGTATTTGGCACATCGATAGGCCAGCTCCGAGGTCGATGGTTCGAAATAGCCTTTTCCGGAAAGAATCTGAAGGGCTGCACCCGTGACGGCTTCGGCTGCTTCCGCACAGAACACCTTGGCGCACAGCAGCAGCGATTCGACGTCTTCTCCCCCGTTCTCGACGCTCCATGCCGTTCGGTAGGCCAACAATTCGGCCGTCTGCAGTTGGGTGAGCATCTCGGAGAGCTTGAAGCCGACTTCCTGATAGGCGATGATGGGTTTTCCGCCGCTTCGATGGGTCTTGGCATGGTTTTTGGCCTCTTCGAAGGCCGCCTTCATGAGCCCAATGGCAGAGGCGATCAGGATTTCGTTTTCGACGTTCTGCACACGGCCCATCAATACGCGCGGATCGAAACGTCCCGCCTGATTGGATTCAGGAATGCGGCAGCCATCGAAGGTAACGTGGGCAATGGCCGCACCGTCGTAGCCAAGCGCTTGAAGCCTCTCTCCAATCAAGACTCCGGGGGTATGGGTGGGTACCCAGAAGAGCCCGTAGCCGCCATCGACTACAGCTGTTACCAGCAGCACATCCGAAACAGGTGCGTTGACGACCCAGGACTTGGTGCCGTGGATCAACCAATCGGTTCCGTCGGCTTGGGCCCTCGTGGTGAGTGGGTCGTTCACGACGTTCATCGTGGATTCTCGGAACGCGACTGCAGCAAGCCGTTTTCCCTCGAGAAGGTCCGCGCATTCGGCGGATGTCGTATCGGCTGAAACCGCCTGAAGGATTTTAATCGGAAGCCGGATTCCCATATCGACCGTCAGATGCAACGACGGCGAGAAGGCTGCCAATTTCTGAGAGCAGGCCATGAGGCAGGCTCTGGAAAAGGTCGCCTGGTTGGTGACTGGAACATAGGGAAGGGACTGCAGGGAACGGGCCGCCTGCAAGGCTCGGTTACGGACAGCTGGGATATCCGAACGCGCTTCGAACGTCCTCGGGTTTGGCCATCCGGCCAGGACCCCATCGAGTGCGTCCATGCGGGTGCGTTCTTCGGTTGTAAAATCGAAATTCATGACGTCTCCTTGTGATAGGATGCGGAGTGTATCGCGCGGTGGCTTGCATGCAGTGCTGATACGCTGCGGAGCATGGTTCCTGGATTCGCACCACGCATCGTTCTCTGTTTACATCAGCTTGGAAATGATCATTTTTTGAATTTCGCTCGTTCCTCCGCCGATGGGAGCCAGGCGGCTGTCGCGAAAGATACGCTCCACATCGAATTCATGGGTGTAGCCATATCCGCCGTGAAGAACGACCGCATCGTTGGTGGGTTTGAGGCTCCAGTCGCCCACAAAGAGCTTTGCAACGGCAGCCTCCAGATGGTTGAGCGGTCTTCCCTGATCCTTGCACCAGGCGATTCGGTAGACAAGGGCGCGGGCCGCCTCGCCGAAAATCCGGATGTCTGCAAGCTTGTGCTTGATGGCCTGAAACTGGCCGATGGGCCGTCCGAACTGAACCCTTCCCTTGGCATATTGGGCGCATTTCTTCAGCAGATAGGTGGCCGAGCCAACGAAAGGAGCCAGCAGGGCCGAACGGTCCCATTCCACGGTCTGCATAGCCATCAAAAAACCTTCGCCCTCCTTGCCCAGAAGGTTTTCTGCCGGAAGGGCGCAATCCTGAAAAATGAGCTCCGATGTGTGGGATGTGCGAACGCCCATCTTAATGAGCGGTGGACCGGCGCTGAATCCGGGGGTTCCCTTTTCGACGATGAAGGCGGAAATCCCGGCGTGCTGCGCTTCCGGGTTGGTCTTGGCATATACGACAGCCACATCCGCGATAGGGCCATTGGTGATCCACATCTTGGTACCATTCAGGACATAGGTATCGCCTTTCTTCTCGGCGACGGTGCGCATCGAAGCGACATCGGATCCGGCATCCGGTTCCGAAAGCCCCATACAGCCGATCCATTCTCCGGAGGCCAGTTTCGGGATGTATTTCTTGCGTTGGGCATCGGTTGCATGGCGGAAAATGGTGTCTGCACATAGGAATGTGTGGGCGCCGTATGCCAGGGTGAGTCCTCCATCGACCCCTGCCTCCCCCAGGGCTTCACCAGCCAGCACGGTCGTGATGACATCCGCACCCTGGCCACCCAATTCTTCAGGGAAATGAAGTCCCAGAATTCCGAACTCTCCCATTTTTCGAAACGACTCGAAGTCGAATTCCCCTTTCAGGTCGTGCTCCCGGACCCGAGGGACGATTTCTTTCTTTGCGAATTGAACGACTTCTTTCTTGAACAGCAGCTGTTCTCTAGTGAAGGCGAAATCCATTGCCGTTCTCCTGTTAATGGTTGAAGCGGGATGATCTCTTGTTGAGATTCACCCTATCGCTTCCTTCCTGATACGTCAAGAGATTTTTGAATAATTTTATAATTTCGAATAAGGTTCAAGTTTCGAAGCCTTTGCCTGTATGCAAGTACCTGTGTTGCTGCTGCGAAAAAGGCGTCCCCGACCCCATGCTCAGGCCCGGCAATCGATGAAATCGGGGTAGATACGACTTTTTGTGAGGCCATCATTTTTTTTGATAAGCCTATCTTTTCTTCTTGACTAAATGGATTCCATCCAATATTAAATCGAATAAAAACTAAATCATCTTCAAATAGTGATTTCATGTCAACGACATCAAATCGTAACTTCTTGAATTCTTATCCATAATAGATAAAAGGAGGATGTAACGGGTGCAAGCCAAGCCGAATCCTTCCGAAGAAGTCCTTCTCGAACTTCAGGATGTTTCCATGTATTTTGGGAAAGTGACCGCCCTCTCGGAAGTGAGTCTTCAGATCCGCAAGGGGGAGATTCATTCCGTCATCGGACCCAACGGTGCCGGAAAAACCGTCATGATGAACTGTATCAGCGGGGTGTATCGCCCCCAAAAAGGAGAGGTGCGATATCGCGGCAAGGTCATCAACCATCTACGGCCCTATGAGCGGGCCAAACTCGGCATTTCCCGGACCTTTCAAAAAGTGGAGGTCTTCGGGGGAATGACGGTGCTCGATAACATCCGACTCGGTCGGCATATCCACATGAAGTCCGGCATTTTGAGCGGGGCTATCTATAAAGGAAAGACGGCCCGAGAGGAGATTGAACACCGCAAATTCATCGAGGAAGAGATCATCGACCTGCTCGAAATCGAGCATATCCGGAACAAGCCGGTCGGCATGCTGCCCTATGGTTTGCAGAAACGGGTGGAGCTCGGCAGAGCGCTTGCCCTGGAGCCGGAGCTGCTGATTCTCGACGAACCCCTTGCAGGACTCAACCTCGAAGAGGTCGAAGACATGGCCCGGTTCATTCTCGATGTCAACGAGGAAAAGCGCTGGCAGGTAACCTGCCTTCTGGTAGAGCACGACATGGGGGTAGTGATGGATCTGTCGGATCGGGTATTCGTCCTAAATTTCGGGAACATGATCATGGACGGAACTCCGGCGGAGGTTCAGAGCAATCCGGACGTCATCAAGGCCTATCTCGGGGAAGAGGACCTGTATGCAACCAGAGCATGATCTCAACAAACCATTCGATGCCACAGCCGAAATCACCACCGATCTCACCATTCCACGACTTTTCTATCGTCAAGCCAAGCGTTTCGGAGCCAACCGGGTGGCCATGCGCGAGAAGGAATATGGCATTTGGCGGCCGATCACCTGGCAGGAATATCTGGACAATGTCCGAGCGATCGCCCTCGGTCTCATCCGATTGGGGCTGGAGCCGGGAGACAAGGTTTCCATGATGGGGGCCAATCGGCCCGAAGGTCTGTGGGCCGAGATGGCGGCCCTGTGTGCCGGAGGGATCGGGGTATGGCTGTTTCAAGATTGTTTGATGGAGGAGGTTCGCTACATCATCGACCACTCGGATACGAAATTCCTTTTCGGGGAAGGGCAGGAAGAAGTCGACAAGGCCCTTTCCGTCGTGAACGAGTGCCCGAAACTCCAGAAAATCATCTGGGATGATCCCAAGGGGATGCGCCATTACCATCAGAAGATCCTGATGAGCCTCGAGGAGGTGAAGGCACTGGGTCGGGAACTCGATCGGGAAAAGCCCGAGCTGTTCGAGCAATTGATCCAAAGAGGGCATGGCGACGACACGGCCTTGCTCTTCTATACGTCGGGGACGACATCCCTTCCCAAGGGGGCGCTGCTCTCCCACCACAACATGCTCTCCATGGGGCAGAGTCTCATGTCTGTCGACCCCTGCTTTCCGACAGAC
Organism: Thermodesulfobacteriota bacterium; assembly: GCA_040755275.1. Taxonomy (GTDB): domain Bacteria; phylum Desulfobacterota; class Desulfobacteria; order Desulfobacterales; family Desulfatirhabdiaceae; genus Desulfatirhabdium. The sequence goes on from JBFMBE010000043.1 coordinate 5,720, forward strand.
GACTATGTATCCTATCTGCCTTTTGCCTGGATCGGCGAACAGATGATGTCCATTTCCTGCGGACTTCAGATCGGATATACGATCAATTTCCCCGAATCCCCCGAGACGGCTCAAGAGAACATCCGGGATATCGGCCCACACGTCATGTTCGCTCCCCCCCGCATGTACGAACAGATGACCCGGACGGTCCAGGTCAAGTACCTCGATGCCACCTGGCTGAAGCGGACCATGTACAACCTCGCTAGTCGTATCGGGTATCACATGGCTGACCTCAAATTCCAGAAAAAACCCATTCCACCAGTCTGGCGGTTTCTATCCTGGTTCGCCTACATCACGGTTCAAAAGAAACTGAAGGACCATTTGGGGCTGTCGCGGGTGCGGAATGCCTACACCGGTGGGGCGGCCATGGGACCGGACCATTTCCGGTTTTTCCATGCCATGGGAGTGAACCTCAAGCAGATCTACGGCCAGACGGAAGTCGCCGGCATTTCGGTGGTCCACCGCAATGGAGACATCAAGTTCGACACCGTCGGACTCCCCATCCCGGGAACCGAAATTCGAATCACCGAAGAGGGCGAAATCATCACGAAGAGCGCTTCTGTGTTCAAGGGATATTACAAAAATCCCGAAGCCACGGCCAAGGCGATACGCAATGGATGGCTGCACTCCGACGACAAGGGGTTTATCGACGACGACGGACATCTGGTCGTCTTTGACAGGACCAAGGATGTATTCACCCTGCGGGACGGAAAGCTCTTTTCCCCACAGTATCTCGAAACCCGGCTCAAATTCAGCCCATACATCAAGGACTCCTGGGTGATTGGAGACAGGAAGCCGTTCATCACGGCCGTTCTCTGCATCGATTATTCCGTCGTCGGCAAGTGGGCCGACGAGCGCAAGATGAACTACACCAATTACCAAGAATTGTCCCAGAAACCCGAAGTCTATGACCTCATCGAAAAACAGATCCGTCAGGCCAACAAGGACCTACCCGAGGCGGCTCGCGTGTATCGGTTCACGAACCTTTATAAGGAATTCGATGCGGACGACGACGAACTGACCAGAACCCGCAAGCTCCGTCGCGCTTTTGTGGAAAAGCGCTACAAGGAAATCCTCGATGCCCTCTATTCCGATACGGATACGGTGCACATCGATACGACGATCAAATACGAGGATGGCAGGCTGTCACATGTGGTGACGGATTTGGCGATACGAACGATTACGTGATTGGAGACCGAATCATGGACCTCTTTCTAATGACCATTGCTACAGGACTCATGGTCGGCGGCATTTACGCCCTGGTTGCCCTCGGATGGGTGCTGATCTACAAATGTTCCGGGGTACTCAACCTGGCGATGGGAGAAATGACCCTGATCGGTGCCTATACATCCCTCAGTTTCTATACCATGGGGGTTCCCTTCTTGGCATCGTTGGCCATTTCCCTGATCATCGGGTTCATCCTGGGAATTTTAACCGAGCGCGTCTTCCTGGATCGGCTCATCGGAGAACCGGTTCTGGCGGTCATCATGGTGACCGTGGGGTTGAGTTTCTTTTTCAAGGGAATCGTCGAGCTGATCTGGGGAACGGACACCCGGGTTTTCGATCCACCGGTATTTTCCATGGAACCCATCAAATTCGGTCCTATTGTGGTTGGTCAGGTGTATGTATGGAGTTTTGTGGCAGCCATGATCCTTTTGGTCATTTTCGTCAGCTTCTTCAAATACACCCAATGGGGGTTGTCGATGCAGGCCACTGCGGACGACGAAATGGCTGCACTCTCCGTTGGGGTGAGTGCCCGCTTCGTCTATGCGGCGGCCTGGTCCATCGCCTTTATGGCAGCCGGTGTCGGTGGGACATTGTTGGGCAATATCAACGGCCTGAACATTTCCGTCGGTTATCTGGGACTTCTGGTGCTTCCCGCCGTTGTTCTGGGAGGACTCAATTCGGTACCTGGCGCCATCGTCGGCGGGCTCATCATCGGGGTCTTGCAGAACCTCACCGGTGCCTATCTCGACAAGTATTTTCCTGGAGGTGTCAAGGAAATCGCACCATTTGTATTCATGGCCATTTTTCTGCTGTTCAAACCCCATGGTCTCTGGGGCTGGGAACGGATTGAGCGGGTATAGCGATTTCGAACCGGATGTTCACTTGAAGAGGATCTTCACCCATGTCGACCACATTCCTTCCGTGCGGTGTCTACCACGAAAACTATGCCCAGGATCATGCCTGGTTTCAGACCAATTTGATCAAGGGCAAGATGATTCTCCTCTTTGTCCTGCTGTATGTCGTGATTCCCTGGACGGCAGATGTCTACTGGATCAGCGTCATGAACCAGGTTGGGTACACGATCATGGGGGCTTTGGGCGTTCAGTTGCTGATCGGCTACTGCGGGCAGCTTACCCTGGGACATGCCGCCTTCATTGCGGTCGGGGCTTATACCAGCACCCTGCTCATCCTTGAATTCCCATGGCCGCAGTTCCTTCTCGATCTGGGGCTTGCCTACCCCATCAGCATTTTCGTCGCCGCCATCGTTTCCGGCATCTGGAGTGTGCTCTTCGGGCTTCCATCGGCCCGAGTCAAAGGATTCTATCTGATTCTCACCACCATGGCCGCCCAGTTCATCACCGTTGACTTTCTGATCACCCAGTACATCAGTCAGATCGGGGGAAGGGGACAGGCTTTTTCGCTTCCCCCTGGAACGATCAAGATTGGTCCATGGACGATCGACAGTGACGTCAAGGTCTATTACATGATCCTGACGTTTGTCGTCATCTGTATCATAGCCGTTGCGAATCTGATCCGATCCCGGGTCGGCAGGGCCTGGATCGCCATTCGGGACAACGACATTTCGGCAGAGGTCATGGGCATCAATTTGGTCCAGTACAAATTGATGGCCTTCTTCGTGGCCGGATTCATCGGCGGGATTGCAGGGGCCTGCTGGATCAGCAACCTTGCCGCCATCAGTCCGGAACATTTCCCCTGGTTCTGGTCCCTGTGGTTGGTCGGTGTTATCCTGATCGGCGGTGTCGGGTCGATCCACGGCACGGTCTTTGGGGCCCTCTTCATGGTCGTCGTGATGGAGCTGCTACAGATGGCCGTCATGCCGCTGTCGGACGCTTATCCGAAACTGCTGATGGACTTTCTCTTTATCAAGGAAGCGGCCTTCGGTCTTTCGATCTGTCTGTTTCTACTCTTTGAACCGAACGGACTGGCCTACCGGTGGTGGCAGATCAAGAATTATTTCAACTTGTGGCCCTTTTCGTATTAGAAGACCAGGAAAAGGAGGTGATGCAACCGCTTGCAGATGAAACTACGATCGGATGAAGACTACTTGCGGCAGGAAAACGGCAGAACAGACAAAGGAGGAAGGAGCATGAGATCAAGACGTTCGTGGTGGATCGGGTTGGCGTTTGCTCTGGTTTTCGGTTGGTGCACGGGGGTGTTGGCTGCCGATGAAATCAACATTGGTTCACTCAACGACATGACCGGTGCGACGTCTGATGTCGGCAAGGACTATGCCCTGGGCATTGCCGAAGCCGTCAATTACGTCAACGACACCGGAGGCATCAACGGAAAGAAAATCAAGTTGTTTCAGTTCGACTACGGATACCGGATTCCGGAAGCATTGACGAAGTACAGTCTGTTCAAGCAGAAAAAATGCTTGGCCGTTCTTGGCTGGGGTACCGGAGACACGGAAGCCCTGGCGCCAACGGTCGCCAAGGACAAGATGCCTTACATTTCGGCTTCTTATTCGGGACATCTCTGTGATCCGAAGAAGGCTCCTTACAACCTCTTCTTTGCAACCGATTATTCCAGCCAGGTCCGGGGTTTGATCACCGCCTGGTATGACAAGAAATGGCCCAAAAAGGCCGACTTCGGAAAACGCAAACCCCGGATCGTCTTCGCTTACATGTTCGCCTCTCCCTTCAGCAGTGCGGCCATCAAGGCTGCTGAAGATCAGTGCAATCTTCTCGGCATCGAAGTCGGACCGAAACAGGACATTTCTCTTTTCGCTATCGACACCAAGAGCCAGATTCTCGCGATGAAGGATTTCAAGCCGGATGTCGTGCTGCACACCAATACGGTCATGTCCGTGGCTGCCACCATGCGGGACGCCTATGCGCTGGAGCTTGGGGCGGACCACATCGTCAAGAACTGGGGATTTGATGAAGCTCTTCCCGTTTTGGCCGGAAAGGCTGCCGACGGAGCGATGGGATGCGCGCCATGGGCATTCTTCGGTCAGGACGTGAAGCTCATGGACAAGGTCAAGGAATACGCCCAGAAGTACAATCCAGGGGTGCCGCTCGAAAAGCGGACGATTCACACGATTCAGGCTTGGGCGAATGTTCTGGGGCTTGCCGAAGCCCTGAAGCGGGCTGACAAGGCCGGAGACCTGACAGGTGAAGGTATCCTGAAAAAGGGTTTCGAGACGATGAAGGATTTCGAGATTGGATTGGGGCTTGCCCCGGTTTCCTTTTCGGCGACGGACCATAGACCTCAGAGCAAGGCCCGGATCTACGAGTACAAGGATGGCAAGTTCGTCATGATGGACGAAGTCGATCTGAAAGCCAGATGGCCGGAAAAATGGGACAAAGAGTGGCTGGGATGGTAAACCAAAGGAGGGTAGGCGCTTGTCAGCCGAGACGATTCTGAAAATCAACAATATCGAAGTCAAATACCATGAAGTCATCCTGGTGATCAAAGGGGTGTCGATCGAAGTGCCCAAAGGCGGAATCGTTGCCCTGTTGGGGGCCAACGGTGCCGGCAAGAGCACAACACTAAAGGCGGTTTCAGGACTCCTGAAACACGAAGACGGCGAGGTCACGGACGGCTCCATCGAATTCATGGGAGAACGCATCGACAAGATGCGGGCCGAGAAGATCGCCAAACTCGGGATCGTTCAGGTGATCGAGGGAAGACGGGTGTTCGAGCATTTGACCGTTGAGGAAAACCTCAAGGTGGGCGCGCACTTACGAAAAAAGGAAGGGCGCTCCATCAAGGACGGCCTCGAAATGGTCTACCACTACTTTCCGCGACTCAAGGAAAAACGGAACGAAACCGCCGGGTTCATCAGCGGCGGAGAGCAGCAGATGACGGTCGTCGGAAGGGCGCTGATGACAAGCCCCAAGCTCATCCTGCTCGATGAGCCTTCCATGGGACTTGCGCCGATGCTGATTCACGAAATCTTCAACATCATCACCCGGCTCAACCGGGAAGAGGGGATTTCCATTCTGCTGGTGGAACAGAATGCCAAGCTGGCCCTCAATGTGGCGCCCCATGCCTATGTCATGGAAAACGGCAGGATCGTCATGGACGACACGGCTGAAAAACTCAAGCAAAACCCGGACATCAAGGATTTCTACCTGGGTTTGAAGGATGTCGGCACCCGAAAGAGCTTTCGGGATGTCAAACACTACAAGCGGCGCAAACGTTGGCTTGCGTGAACAGCAAGAGAAGGGGGATGGGACCATGCGCATGCAATCCTGGTTTGGAAAGTGGACGATCGTTCTCGTGTTGGCTTTGCTGGTGGGCGGATGTGCGGCCATGACGCCGCAGCCGACCGCCGATTCGTTCAAGGCTCCGGTGGTGACCTTCGATTCGATGGAAGTGGCACATTACTGGGGATGGTGGTTCTTTGCCAAGACAGTTCAGCCGACCAAGGGGACGGCCGGCGACTATGGCGCACCGCTCGATCTAGCCTTCGTGTTTAATGTGCACAACCCGAACGCCTTTCCCGTGATGATGGAAAGCCTCAAATTCACGGTTGCTTTCGAAGACTTCGATCTCAATTCCCTGAGCTCCAATGAAACCCAGTGGATTCCCCCCGGAAAGACGAATCAGGTCCGGGTTCACGGCATGTTCGACGGGCAGCAGTCCCGGCTGAACCTGATGCTGGTTGGAGGGCAGAAACTGAAGGAGAAGGGGGTGGATGCCTTTACGCAGCTTGAAAAATGGTGGACGACCATTTCCGACGGTCAATTTCCGGTCAACGTGAAGGAAGGAGCAGCCATCTTCAAGGCCGACGGCCTGGTGCGGGTGTCGACGTTCAGCGGGAAATATCCGAATTAGAGGGAGGGAAAGAGAAGGGGAAAAGGGGTGAAACGGAGTATCGATCGTGAAAATACATTTCGGTAGGGGCGGCCCCCTGAGGCCGCCCCCGGGAAACATTCATATTTTCCGGCCCGTCACCCCGATGACGATTGGATGGATTTGCAAAAAGTCCCTTTTCCCGTGCTTTTCGGGAATACCGGGCATCAGCGGCGTGGCTGAGTTTTTTCGCAGCATATTCGATTTCCGATTCGGTCAGATGTGCCATGGTTCGTCTTATTGTAGGGGCGATTCATGAATCGCCCCTACATGAATCGCTTGTATGGGATTTTCTCGATCCAATTCCCATTTCTAGCGACTTTTTGCGAGTCCGTCACGATTTAGCTCATCACCAATACCTTGGCCCCTCGGATGTTTCGGTTTTTCAACTCCATCAGGGCGGTGTTGGCCTCTTCCAGCCTGTACGTCTGAACCTCCGGAACGATGCCAGCGGATGCCGCAATCGGAAGAAATTCCTCGATGTCTCTTCGGCTGACATTGGCAACGGATTTGATTTCCTTTTCCATCCACAGCTGGCTTGGATAATCGAGTTCCGCCAGAAGATGCCGATCGACGGATTCCTTTCGGATGGCATTGATGACCAGCCTGCCACCGGGCGAAAGGCGTTCCAGAGCGCTCAAAACCGGCTTCCATACAGGGGTCGTATCGATGGCGGCATCGATCGGAGCGGGTGGGCGCTCGTCGAAGTTTCCGGCCCAGTCGGCACCGATTTCCCGGGCGAATGCCTGCTCCGTAGAACTTCTGGCAAAGACGAACACAGGACTTTTCGGCTGCAGATGTCTGACAAGGCGTAACACGAGATGGGCCGAAGCACCGAAGCCGAAAAGTCCTAAAACAGCCCCCGACTCCATTCGTGTCAACCGAAGGGAGCGGTATCCAATCGCACCGGCGCACAACAGGGGGGCTGCCTGGATATCGCTGTATGCATCTGGAATGGCAGCAGCATAATCCTCATGAATCTTCAGATATTCTGCATACCCGCCGTCCATATCCCTTCCTGTCGCCCGAAACTGCGGACATAGGTTGTCGTTTCCGGAAAGGCACCAGGCACACGTCCCGCACGCTCCTGCTATCCAGCCGACGCCGACCCGGCAGCCGACAGGGTGACGTTCCGCCCCAGGGCCCTTGGCGATGACGGTGCCCACCACCTGATGCCCCAATATCACCGGAAAGCGTGGAGGCGGCGTGCGTCCTTCGATTTCGTCGAGCTCCGTGTGACAAACCCCACAGGCGGCTACTTGTACCAGAATCTCCCGTTCGGCTGGAACCGGTGTTGGAACATCGGCAAGCCGCAATGGTGTCTCATCTTGTCGGAGATCGACACATCGTTCCAAGATCATCGCCTTCATCGGTCAGCCTCCACAAGTCATCTGCCACAGCACAAATTTACTCACCCGGCCGAGGATGAACCGGCCGGATGTTTTCGTGAGATCAATCGACCACCGGTTGCACCGGATGGGTCTTCAGGTATTCCAACCGATTCAGACCGTTGATATATGCCTTTGCGCTGGCCGTGATGATGTCCGGATCAGCGCCTCGACCCATGGCCTCGAGTCCGTTTTCCTTGAGCCGAACCGTGACTTCCCCCTGGGCATCCGTTCCACCCGTGATGGCGCTGATGGAAAAACGCATCAGTTCCGAATGGGCATCGCAGAGCCTGGAAATGGTGTTGAAGGTTGCATCGATCGGTCCGTTTCCATAACCGGCGCCCTGAACGGGTCTTCCATTCACCAGAATCCGAACGCTTGCCATGGGAAGCACCGTCGTACCGGCGGTGACATGCAGGTAGTCGAGAGCGAAGACATCCTTGGTCTGCAGCCCCTCCGCGACCAATACTTCCAGGTCTTCATCGACAACGTGCTTTTTCTTGTCCGCCAGCTCTTTGAACTTGACGAACAGGGTCGCCAGTTCCTCATCCGAGAGATCGTATCCCATTTCCTTCAAATGGGCGCGCAGGGCGTGTCTTCCCGAATGTTTTCCCAACACCATCTTGTTGGTGTTCAGACCGATGGTTTCGGGTTTCATGATTTCATAGGTCATGGGGTTTTTCAACACCCCGTCCTGATGAATGCCGCTTTCATGGGCAAAGGCGTTCGCACCGACGATGGCCTTGTTCGGCTGAACGGGAAGCCCGGTGATCATGCTGACCAATCGGCTGGTCGGATGAATGAATTCGGTACGCACGTTGCAAGTAAAGCTGTAGAAATTCGGTCGGGTATGCAGGGCCATGACGACTTCTTCAAGAGAAGTGTTCCCGGCCCGTTCACCGATGCCGTTCATAGTCACCTCAACTTGCCTGGCTCCTGCAGCGACTGCAGCCAGCGTGTTGGCTGTGGCTAGACCCAAATCGTTGTGACAGTGAACACTCAACACGGCCTGATCGATGTTGGGGGTGTGAGACTTGACGTATCGGATGAGCTCGGCAAATTCTTCCGGAATGGCATACCCCACCGTATCCGGAAGATTGACGGTTTTGGCTCCAGCCGCGATCACGGCTTCGAAGATGCGGCATAGAAAATCCCGATCGCTTCGGGAGCCGTCTTCCGCCGAAAATTCGACGTTCGGGGTGAGCGATACGGCATATTTCACGGCTTCCACCGCTTTGGCCAGAACCTGTTCCCGATCCATCCGCAATTTATATTTCAAGTGAATGTCGGAAGTGGCGATGAAGGTATGAATACGAGGCTTGGCAGCATGGCGGATCGCTCCCCATGCCCGGTCGATATCCGATCTGGCGGTGCGACAGAGGGCTGCGACTTCCGCATCCTTGATGGCTCCGGCGATTTTTGCCACCGCTTCGAAATCTCCGTCCGATGCCGCCGGGAAACCGGCCTCCAACACATCAACCCCCAATTTTTCCAGTTGCAGGGCCAGACGCAGTTTCTCGCCGGCGTTCATGCTGGCTCCGGGACTTTGTTCTCCGTCACGCAATGTCGTATCGAAAACGATGATGGATTCGCTCATGGATGGTCCTTTCTAAAAAGTTCGGAAATGGAAAGCTGAATCAGGCCGAGTACGTTCAATCCTCGATCAGGATCCAGGGTTCTTTCCGTGATCACTCGATGTTCGATGATTTCATTTGCCGCTTATGAAAACGGCGACGCGAATGAAACAGGATGATGTCGCAAACAGTCGATTGGTTTCGTTTCGGCCGCATGCAAGCGGCAATCACACGAAAGCACGAATACGGAGACTCGTTGCAACGACATCCAAAGGAAGTGATGGGAAACGAGAAGGGGGTTACCGAATCCCGGTGACGGGTCGCCGAACCCCTCTTGCTTGGCGCTGAATGCCAAAGGGAAGGGGGAGGAGCATGGGCCGCAGGATGCGTTCAACAGAACTTCCTGCGGCGTTTGCGGCCTCCAGTATGCATGTATGTGAAAAAATGTTCATTGTGGGGCTATGAGTGGTTGTTTGCCGGATGATAAAGATTGTTCGACAAGCATCCGGATCGATGGCTGAATGAATCGTGGACTTTTTACACTAAATACGATATAGTAGAAGCCATGTCAAGTTGAAAGACCAAGCGGCTTCGGTGAAAGGAGAATTGGCATGGAAGTCATGGAAAGCATTCGAGCGGGATTGAAGGAACTCATCCTTCCGGAACTGGATCGGATACGGGAAGACAACCGAGAACTGAAGGCCATGCTCCAGTTGACCAACAAACGACTCGATGATGTGAACCTTCATCTGGTTGACCAAAGCCGTAGAATCGATGAAGTCAACCATCGGATCGATGGTGTCCGGGGCGAGTTGGTAGGGATGATCCAGAATACCAACGAGCGCATCGACAGTGTGCGAGACGAGCTTGTGGGTATGATCCAGGATACCAACAATCGGATCGACGGCGTCCGGAATGAGCTGACGGGTATGATCCAGGATACCAACAAGCGCATCGACAGTGTTCGAGACGAGCTGGTGGGCATGATCCAGGATACCAACAAGCGCATCGACGGCGTCCGGGATGAGCTGACGGGTATGATCCAGGATACCAATCATCGAATCGACAGTATCCGGGGCGAGCTGGTGGGTATGATCCAGGATACCAACAAGCGCATCGACAGTGTGCGAGACGAGCTGGTGGGTATGATCCAGGATACCAACAATCGGATCGACAGCGCTCGGAGTGAGCTTATCGTGATGATCATGGATAACACGAAACGGATCGACGAAACCAACCGGCAGATCGGTGAGGCTCGCACCGAAGCGGTGAACATGAATATCGGTGTGGGATCCCGGATCGACAAGCTCGCTGAATCGGTGGTCCGGCGGGAAGAAGCCGCCAACCTCGACCGCAGGGTGTATCTGTTGGAACAACACGTTGAGAATCTTCAGAGACGGCTTGCAGCCTGAAATGGATCAACATTGATGTGGAAATGGTTTGTCATCCGTACGAAATCCCACCGGGAAATGAATGCCAAATTGCACTACGAGCGGCAGGGTTACGAGGTCTACCTGCCTGTCATTCGTAAAGTGGTGCGGCACGCCAGAAGCAAAGCGGAGGTGCTTCGACCGTTTTTTCCCGGTTATCTCTTTCTCCGCCTCGAACCCGAGTTCTGTGATTGGATAGCCATCGCATCCACTTACGATGCGATTGGCCCAGTGCGCTTCGGTGATCAATACGTTCCTCTACCCGACTGGGTGATCGAAGACTTGAAGGCAAGGGAAATCGACGGGACGATCTGCCTCGACAGGGTTCAGCCGGAATGGCTCGTACCTGGTGCGGCTGTCGGTGTACGGATCGAAGATGAAATGATCGCTCCAGGCATCGTCTATTCTCAGCGAGGCAAAGACAATGTAGTCGTTTTGCTCGAACTGCTCGGCAGGGAGCTGAAGGCCACCGTTTCGATCGATCGATTGTGCCCCCCTGAAGAGAAACCCCTCGATGCTGCCTGATGTATCAACGCCTTGGATGTCCACCGATCACACCTCACAGGTTATCCCTTCCATGAATGCCGGCCATGCATCGTAATCCCTTGAAACCCGCCGTGGTGATCACCACCATCCAATCCCCAACCCCGTCGATTCGAAAATGGTTACGGACCATAAACGGGCGAGTCATCGTTGTTGCTGATTGCAAGACCCCACCGGATTGGATGCTGGAAGGGTGTGATTTTCTCTCCGTTCGAATGCAGCAAAGGATGTCGTTTCACCTGCAGCGATTTCTGCCCTGGAATCATTATTGCCGTAAGATGATCGGCTACCTGGTGGCGATGGAGCAGCAGACCGACATCATCATCGATACGGATGACGACAATGAACCCCTGCACCCTTATGCACTCCTGCCCCAGGAAGGCATGTATTGGAAAACCGCCGAAAAATCGGGTTTCGCCAATGTATACAGATGGTTCAGCGATTTATGGATCTGGCCGCGTGGATTTCCCTTGCGGCATTTGGTTTCATCGGTTTTTCGGTATCGGTGGGATGTGAGGAAGAACAACTGCCGGATTGGTCTATGGCAGGGACTGGTCGACGGAGATCCGGATGTGGATGCCGTCTATCGAATGATCGTTCGGCGGGAATTTCGTTTCCATCGAAGAGAGCCGCTGGTTTTGGCAAAAGGGACGATCTGCCCGATCAATTCCCAGAATACCATTTTCTTCAGGGACGCTTTTGCACTGCTCTATCTGCCTGCCTTCGTTTCCTTCCGGTTTACGGACATCCTGCGCGGTCTTGTCGCCCAGCCCGTCCTGTGGGCGGCCGATCTGCTGGCCGGATTTACGGCCCCTACGGCGTTTCAGCTGCGCAATCCTCACAACCTGATTCAGGATTTTCGATCGGAAATTCCTTGTTTTCTACATGCGGAAAAGGTGTGCCGGATTGCAGTCGAAACCGTTCGAAAGCAAGACGGCATTGCCGACAATCTGCATCGCGTTTACGAAGCGTTGCTGAAGCATCGGATCGTGCGGGACCCGGAACTCCGACTGCTCGACGCCTGGCTCGAGGATTATGCCAAGCTGGCCGCCTCGGTATAATGAATCTGTTGTTTCATGCCGAAACCGCAGTACCCGTACGTTCCAGCTTGCCCCAAGAAACCCACGCCCCCTTGAGTGCCTTCAGAAGTGACTTCCACATGACCCAGCCCAACAGCGGCCGATACACGAGCCGCATGAGCGGTACCCACCCGATGCGCCACAGGGAATCACCTTCCCGTTTCAGGGCGTAGGCTGCAGTGAGCAGTTCACAGGCGAGGAAAACCGAACAGTAAACCAGCATCGGTCCGCCAAGGATGCCGAGTGCAAGGCCCAGCAGGAATATCAGATCGACAACCGGACTGACGGCAACGAGAAGTACATGGAAAAACCACACATTGGGCAGTGAAAAACAGCCCAGCGCTTTGTATCTGGGATTGAAAGCCATATCCCGATGTTTCCAGATGCACTGCAGGGTTCCGAAAGCCCAGCGGAAGCGCTGCCTGGCAAGCCCACAAATGGTTTCAGGCGCCTCGGTGTTCGCAACGGCATCCGGTGCATAGACAATGCGGTATCCGTTGCGGTGCATCGAAAGCGTGAAATCGGTGTCTTCGGCCAGGGTATCGGAACAAATACCTCCCGAGTGCATCAAGGCGGACTTTCGAACGGCGTTGATGGCCCCCGGAACGACCGTAATGCCGTTGATCTTGTCGAAGGCCATGCGGTCAAGGTTGAAGCCCGAAGCATATTCGATGGCCTGAAATCGTGCGACAAGGGAGCGCTGGTTGGCAATCCGGACATGTCCGCACACGGCACCGACCCGGGGGTCGCGAAGGGTTTGGATCAGATGGGAGAGCGTATCCGGTTCAAAACAGGTGTCTGCATCGAGCATGACGACGATGTCGTTGGTGGTATGCCGCATCCCGTTCTGGAGGGCCTTCGCCTTTCCCCGGTTTTCTTGACGAATGAGCCGGATCCTGTCGTCTGTTGCGGCAAGGGATCGTACCCGTGCTGCCGTATCGTCCGTCGATCCGTCATCGACGACGATCAGCTCGATCGGTCCCGGGTATCGGGTGCTCAGCACCGAGCGAATCGTGGCCTCGATCACGCGTGATTCGTTGTATGCAGCCATCAGAACGCTGGCAGCGGGAGCAAAGGTTTCTGGATTGGCTGAAATCGGATGGTGTCGCCGACGCCGTTCGGCCAAGACAAGGATCACCGCCGTTCGCAGCAGCACCAGAACGGTCGATACCACCAGAAATCCGCCCAGCATCTGCTCGATGCGATAGAAGACCTTTAGACCACTGCCGGACACCATCCGGCTGAAAGATTGCTGTTTGGGCATGACGGGTGGCATCCCCTGACTTGGAGACCAGTTCAGCAGGGTAGAGAGGGTCACGACCCGATCTGCCCGTTTGTCGAAATACTCCAGAATCCCTGGCAAGGCTTCCAGTGTCTGGCTGCGGTTTCCACCGGCGTCATGGAGCAAAACGATGTTTCCGCCAAGAAGTCTGCCCGCCTGTACCCGGCGGACAATTTCGGCGGCCCCCGGTCGAGACCAATCCTCCGGGTCGATGTCGTGCATGACGGTCAAATAACCAAGATCCTGAGCGATTCGAAGTGCAGCGATTTCATCGGGTTTCGACGGCAGGGCGTCTGCTGCATACGGCGGCCTGAACCAAACCGTGGATCGGCCGATCAGGCTTTCGATGAGCCTCTGGGTTGCGTTGAGTTCGAGTATGGCCCGCTCCCGGGAGATCACAGCGAGGTTGGGATGGGTGAAGGTATGGTTCCCGATTTCATGGCCTTCGGCTACCATGCGCTGAATCAGATCCGGATACTTTTCCGCCTGAGAACCTATGACAAAAAAGGTAGCCTGAACGTTCGCACGCTTGAGAATATCCAGGATGCGGGGCGTCCATTTCGGATCGGGCCCGTCATCGAAGGTAATCGCCACTTCATCCTCTTTTCCCGGACCTTGATGAACCACCGTCACCCCGGAAGGAAACGCCATATACACAGCCGTGAATCGGCCGCTTTCATCGAAAGAAACCAGCCGCCTTCCGGTTTCCGGGCCATCTTCAACCGTCAGTACGTTTCCACTTCCAAAGTGGGCGGTTCGCTCACATCCCAACATCTGCTCCCACGCATCGGTGGAAGCGGTCATATCGGGATGATCGAGAATTTTCCATATGGCCGGATCTTCATAACCCAGCGTATAGAGTCCGATTCCTGAAACCTGAAATCGGCGGACTCGGTTCAGTTGATTGGCGAAACTGACCGCATCCAGGAACCAGACGGAATGCTCGACGCCTTGGTCGGTGTATTCGAAATGGGGATTGTATCCTGGCCCTTTGCTTTCGATGGAATCGATACCGGAGCGTTCAGCACAGGCCATGATGTCGCTGAAACCCTTGATCTTGGCTTGTTTGGCCCCCTTTTCCCAGTCGTATCCATATGTTCCGAATTCGATGATCCATTGGGACGGCTCACCGTAGTCCATCATGGTTTCAAGCCAGCCCTCGAACCAGGGCTGGGAAGCCACAGGCCCCGGATCGTCGTTTTCCGTATATTCATCGTGCAACGCGGCAACGAAATAATCCACTTCCTCGCAGAGGGCATCCAGGTCGAATGCCTTCAGGTCCGGGCCCATCGGTACCCGAAGCCAGGTTTCCACGCGGATGTCATGCAGGGCCCGGCAGATCTTGAGAATCAGGCGGCTGATGTTCGAACGGTACTGCGAATCGATTTCCCCCCATTCGATCAGAAGCCCATCCGCATCCACATAGCGCAGGTTCATCATCAGGTCCGCAATGAAACGGTCCTGTTCGGCATCCGATGCTATAGCAAGCCATTCCACCGCATCCGTCTGCCACTTGTTGCCATAGAGGTTGTTCAGAAGGAGGATGACTTTCAATCCATATTTCCGGGCCGTCTCGATGATCTTGAGATTGGGGGTGATGACCATCCCCCCGCCCGTATCCACCAGGGTCATCCATTCAACCGAGACATGGGTCAGACTGTGGGCGTGGGCCTTCAGCGATTCGAGTCCTGCCGGGTTTCCTCCTTCCAGAAATCCGACCCGAGGCGGTTTACCGGTTTTCTTGACAGCGGCCCGCTCCGACAGTTTCTCGGAGGTCCGTACTGTAGGAAATGCGGAAGCCTGTCGTGTGAATTCCACCCATTTGGCCTTCGGAGACATGGCCAGGATGGCGGCGTCTTCCCGCTGAAGCGCATGGAGCCGCGCCTTGAGCTGAAGAAACGTCTTGCTCAACGGGAAAGTCGGTGGCACGAGAAGGGACTGGACGAAGATGATGGATGCGGTCAGGACGACCACCGTGACGGCGATCAGAAGAATCCGCAACCGATGCCATCGTCTGCCACATCGATCCTGAAACACGAAGGATGAATCGGATGGGCTCATTCGGGTTCCCCTTCGAAGAGGACTTCCCGCATGTCTTCGACGACGAAGGGGGTGATGCGCATTCCGATCGTCCCTTTCTTCACCCAGATTCGGGATATGGTGATGGCCTCGCCTTCTGGTGTGACGATGGCCGGCAGTTCCTCGGCAAAGGCGATGTCCTTCACCAGGAATTCATAACAATAGGTTTGGGCGCTCAGCATATCGACAATGAGAACGATCTTCGCCGGATCATAGGGGTGCCGCCTGGGAGTGCCCGTGAAGGCGACATGGGTTTTCCTGAGTTCAAAGATGTTTCCGGGTTTCTTGAACTGCTGGATTTCGAATTTTCTGCCGTGCTGGAGCATGTTGGCGTTCATGGTCGAACCTCCGATCGATATCCGAATTGGGAACTCGATAGGGAAAACTGCAGACAAAAGTCAGTAGAACAGCGAATGAGTCCTGTCTTCGGGAGAGTCCCTCCACAGTCGTGAGCAACGGAAATATGCAAGATGATCGTGCGAAACGGCATTCTTGATGGCCCCGCAAAAAGTCAGGAAGTCTCTGTTGAGTCGCGGGGTGCCTGGGGAACCCTTTTCGCTGCTGCGAAAAAACTCAGCAGCCTTCCTGCTGGATGCCCGGTTTTGAAAGAAAATCCCTGGTCAGCGACTTTTTGCGAGACCGGTCAGATTATGATGGCTTCGCAAAAAGTCGCTTTTCCCATGCTTTTCGTAAATGTCGGCCATGAGCGGGGTGGCTGGGGAAGCCTTTTGAGATTGCTGCGAAAACGTGTTTGAAGCCGCCGGAGATCGTTGGATCGGACGGACGTGTTCGATCGACTTTTCATTGAAAAGCAATCCGTTGCGATTCAACCAGCCTCTGTTTGCTGTTTGGCCATCCATCCGATCCTACGAGATCGGGCGGCTGAGTTTTTTCGCAGCATCGAAAAAGGTTCCCCAGTCACCCCGCGACTTGACAGAGACTTCCTGACTTTTTGCGAGCGCATCAGATTATAGATCAGGCGAAAT
>JBFMBE010000044.1:0-21848 GCA_040755275.1 Thermodesulfobacteriota bacterium
TCCGATCCAACGATCTCCGGCTGCTTCAAACAGTTTCCGCTGCTTCGCAAAACATCACCCGCCCTCCTGCTGGAGGCCCGGCATTGAAGGAAAAGCCGTGGATGGCGACTTTTTGCGGGGTCATCAACATTGATGCGCTCGCAAAAAGTCCATCATATGGACGGCTTCGAAAAAAGGCCGCAGGCAAGGAGTGCAAATCCCGAGGAGTGTGGCGTACTTAAACGTACGCCGCAACGACGAGGGATGCAGCACGACACAGCATCCGGCCTTTTTGCGAAGCCGTCATTCTTGAACTGCTGAAAGGAGGACATCGATGAAACAGTGGATGGTAATCGTTGCTTTTCTGATGGGTATCGTTCCGTCGGCTTTCGCTGGAGACCTTGCGAAAGCCAAAGCGGAAGGCAAGGTAAATTTCTACGCGAACATCACAGCCATCGAGCCGATCATGAAAGCCTTTTCAGAAACGACGGGCATCGAAGGCATCTATACGCGGGTGGATACGGCCAAATTTCTGACGACGGTGCTGACGGAGCACGAGGCGGGAAAGCTCCAGGCGGACGTGCTGCAGGGGCCGCTTCCCATTCTCGAGCTGCTGAAACAGAAAGGGGTTCTGGCACCTTACCGCTCTCCCCAGGCTTCAGGGTATCCGCAGTGGGCGCTGAAGGACGACACCATCGTACAGTTCGGCATCGAATACGTCGCCCCCATCTACAACAAGGACTACATCAAGGTGGAAGACATTCCCAAACGATACGAAGACCTCATCCATCCCAAATGGAAGGATCAGATCGTCATGCCGGATCCATCCTCCCATGCCACCACCATTTGCTGGCTGGTCGGACTCAAGGAAGCCGGGGTTTTTCCGAGCGACGGAGCCTGGATGGCTTTCCTGAAAGGACTTGCGGCCAATCGCCCCATGTTCGTGAAATCCTTCGGACCGACACCGGCACCCATCGAAAGCGGTGAAAAGCGCATCGCCATCTCCATGCCCAAATACATCATCACCAAGGCGCCCGCTCCACTCGACTGGGTCCGGGTGGATACGATTCTGGGAACGCCCAGGGCCATCGCCATTGCCGCCAAGGCGCCTCATCCGGAAGCGGCCAGGGTGTTCCTGGACGAGTGGCTTTCGAAACCTTCCATGAAACTGCTGGCAGAAAAGGTCGGCGAATATGTCCTTGCGCCCGGCGTCTATCCGCCGATCGACGGGATCGAAAAGGCCAAGGTCGTCCCCATCCGGGAGCTTTCCGACGAGGAAACCCAGAAATGGGGGGCTGAATTCAAGAAGATCTTTTTTGCCCAATAGCCGCCATGGACCTTCGTATCCGGGGACTGACCCGAGACTATGAATCGGATGGAAAACGCATCCGGGCCCTCGATCACGTCGATCTAACCATTGCCGCCAACGAGATCTTCACGCTGCTCGGCCCCAGTGGTTGCGGCAAGACCACCTTGCTTCGGTGCATCGTGGGTTTGGAAACACCCGATGCCGGTGAAATCTCCATTGGCGAGGACATCGTCTTTTCCAGTGAAAAGGGGATTTCCCTGCCGCCGGAAAAGCGGGGGTTGGGGATGGTTTTTCAGAGCTACGCGATCTGGCCGCATATGAACGTATTCGAGAACGTGGCCTATCCGTTGAGAGCCCGGAACGTGCCCCGAAACGACATCCAGAGCCGTGTGGAGCGGGCGCTTCGGTTTGTGCAACTGGAAGGCTTTGAAAGCCGACCGGCCACGAGGCTCAGCGGCGGCCAGCAGCAGCGGGTCGCCCTGGCCCGCGCCCTGGTGGCGGAACCCAGGGTTATCCTGTTCGACGAGCCGCTCAGCAATCTCGATGCCAAGCTGCGGGAAGAAACCCGAAAACAGCTCCACCGTTTTCTGACAGAGCTCGAGATCACGGCCGTCTATGTCACCCATGACCGGGTCGAGGCCCTGGCGCTTTCAGACCGGATCGCCGTCATGAAGCAGGGCCGCATCGTCGAAGTGGGCGATCCGAAAAAGATCTACTTCGACACGGACGATCCTTTCGTGGCCGATTTCATCGGCCGGGCCAACCTGATTCCCGCTACGGTCCGTCACAGCGCCCAACCCCATGCCATGGTCGATACGGCCATCGGGCCGATCCAGGTGCGCAACTCCCACCACATACCGGTCGGCGGACAGGCCATGCTTTGCGCACGTCCGGAATTCATCCGGGTGGGTCCACCCACATCCGACAACCGTCCGAACGTTTTCCGGGGAAACGTGATCCATCGGATTTTTGTCGGTGAGGCCTATGAAGCGGACATCCGCATCGGAGAAACCCTCCTGACGACAACCATCGACCCGGAGGTTGCCATCGTTGCCGGAGACGACGTCACCATCGCCTTCGATGCGGACCACTGCTTTCTAATCCCCACCTGACGGTCGCCTCATGAACCGAAAACCCCTTCTGACCACATCGCTTCTGGTGATCGTCGGCTTTCTGACGGTGTGTCCTGTCGTCATGCTGGCGATCGGCAGCTTTTCATCCGGATTCGGCCGCTTCGATCGATTCACCTGGATCAAATACGTCGAGGCTTACAGCGATCCGGAATTTTTGGCCGTCCTGTGGAACACCCTCGTATTCACCTGCGGATCGGCCATCGTGACAACGGTCTTGGCGCTCTTTCTAGCCTACATGAACACCCGCACCAACATTCCCTTCAAATTTCTCTTCGGGGTGGTCACCATCCTGCCGATGATGATCCCCCACGTTTTGTTCACGGCCAGCTGGGCCATGCTGCTCAACCCCAACAACGGCATGCTCAACCGCCTGCTGATGGAGATTTTCGGGCTCAAGAGCAGTCCTTTCAACATCTACACCATTCCCGGAATGATCCTCGTAGAATCCCTGCTCGATCTTCCGATCGCCTACCTCGTGATCGTACCGGCCATGAGCGCCTTCGACGTTTCCCTCGAAGAATCGTCCCGGGTCTGTGGCGCGTCCACCATGGGAACCCTCTTCCGCATTACGTTGCCGGTGCTGCGCCCCGCCATTCTTTCGTCCGTGATCCTCGTCATGGTCCGGGCGCTGGCTTCCTTCGCCGTTCCGTCGGTGATCGGCATGCCCGGCAGAATCTATGTCTATGCGAGCCATATCTACCGAATCATCGCCACGGGTTTCGCTCCGGACTACGGAAAGGCGGCAGCCGTCGGCATGAGCGCCATGGCGGCCTCGATGCTCCTCATCTATGTCTATCGATACCTGACAGCAGAAAGCGAGCGCTTCGTCACGGTTTCCGGCCGCGGGTTCAAACCGACGCTGATCGATCTCAAGGGCTGGCGTTATCCGGCCTTCGCAGTCGTCGGCTTTCTTTCGTTCATCCTGATCGTTCTTCCGGTTTTGGTCCTGTTCTACAATTCGATGCTTCCCTATATCATGGCGCCAAGTACAAAGGCACTTTCCATGATGAGCTGGAAGAACTGGACCACGGTGTTGCACGATCCGATTTCCCTGCTGTCCCTGAAAAACAGTCTCTTTCTGGGATTCGTCGGCGCATCGCTCGGCGTGGTGCTTTCCGTTTTGGTTGCCTATGTCATCGTCAAGGTCCGAACGAAAGCTGCAGGCGTCCTGGAATCCCTGAGCTTTCTGTCGTTTTCCTTTCCCGGCATCGTCATCGGTGTCGGATTCATGTGGTTTTTCGTGCGCACTCCCCTCTATGCCACCCTGTCGGCTCTTCTGATCGGCTATATCGCCACCTATCTGCCTTACGGTGTGAGGCCCCTTTCCAGCGCCTTCGTTCAGATTCACAGCCATCTGGAAGAGTCATCGCGTGTCTGCGGCGCATCCCCGTTCTACACCCTACGACGGATTGTCCTGCCGCTGTTGATTCCAGGAATCGTATCCGGATGGATTCTGATGGCTACGATGTTCGTTCGCGAGCTGACGCTCTCGGTTGTCCTGGCCCGACCCGGAACGGAAGTGCTCGCTGTGCAGATTCTACGATTTGCGGAAGACGGGCTGTGGGGAAGGCTGTCCGCCCTCGGCATCGTCATGATCTTCATCTCCTCCACCCTCGTGGTGATCGCCTCCCTGGTGGGCCGAAAACTCAACCAGATGCATGCCGTCTGAAAACGCGTTGCATCCATTGCCGCTCTGCTATAGGATAGGGCACATTCGACCGAATGGTCAGGGAAATCCGCCACCGAGTCCTTGTTTCAGAATTTCATCTTCACACCAGCGGAAACAAGCCATGCGCGAACCCTTGCCCAACGCAATCGCACAGTCGACGATTTTCGAGCGCAACGAAACCCGCTTCATCCGGGAAACGGTTTCCAGCGCCCTCGGCATCTGTTTGGGGGCTTCCACGATCGGGGCCGTCCGGATCGAGCGGACAGCGGCCGGCCTGCACCCGGTTCAGGTGCAAACCGTCGTGCACGAAGGAAACCCGCGTGCAGGTCTCATCCGCCTTCTCGAAGGCATAACCCATCGAGAGCGCCTCTCCATCTGCGCCACCGGCCGGAAATTCCGCCACTACCTCACCCTGTCCACCATCTCGGAGCCCGAAGCCATCGAATGCGCCTGCAGGCACCTGCTTGCCCCCGATCATCCCTACCGGGTAGTGGTCAGTGCAGGGGGTGAAACCTTCATGATCTATCACCTCGACGACAGCGGCCGCATCCAGGCCATTCATTCGGGGAACAAATGCGCCTCGGGAACCGGGGAATTCTTTCTACAGCAGATCGGACGAATGGCCATCCCCCTCGAAGACATTGCAACCATGCCCCTTCCCGAAACGATCCATCCCGTTTCCGGCAGATGCTCGGTCTTCTGCAAGAGCGACTGTACCCACGCCCTGAACAAGGGGATACCCAAGGCCCGAATCGTCGGGGGGCTCACCCGCATGATGGCCATGAAAATCGTGGAGCTTCTGAAGAAATTCCCGAATACCCCGGTGCTTCTGATCGGCGGCTGCACCCAAAACCGCTTCATGGTCCATTACCTCACCCAGGAAATCCCGGATCTCTTCATCCCCGAATATGCCGATTGTTTCGAGGCCTTGGGCGCAGCTGTATGGGCATTGGAAAACCCCGTCCATCCGGTTCCGGAACCCTCCCGGCTGTTCCGCCCCCAAGCCTTTGCGTTCGACACCCATCCGCAGCTGCGGCATTTTCTCGACCGGGTCCACTTCACATCGACAGACAGGGCATCGGCCCGTGCCGGAGATCGGGTCATCATCGGCCTCGATGTCGGCTCCACCACCACCAAGGGCGTGCTGCTCCGACGATCCGACAAGGCCATCCTCGCCTCGGAATACCTTCGAACGGGTGGAGATCCCATCGCCGCATCCCGGGCCGTGTACGCTTCTCTCGCCGCCCAGATCGATGTGCCGATCCGGGTCGAAGGACTGGGGGTCACCGGTTCCGGCCGCCAGATCGCCGGTCTTCACGCCATGACATCCGGGGTCATCAACGAAATCATCGCCCATGCCACGGCAGCCGTTCACTTCGATCCGGAAGTGGATACCATTTTCGAAATCGGCGGGCAGGACGCCAAATACACCTACATCACGAACGGGGTTCCCAGCGACTATGCCATGAACGAGGCCTGCAGCGCAGGCACGGGCTCCTTCCTCGAGGAGGCGGCTGCAGAAAGCCTCGGCATCCCCATGGAACGGATCGGGGATGTGGCCCTTCAGGGAGAGTCCCCTCCGAATTTCAACGACCAGTGTGCGGCATTCATCGGATCGGACATCAAGCGCGCCGCCCAGATCGGCATTCCGGTGGAAAATATCGTCGCCGGGCTCGTGTATTCCATCTGCATGAACTACGTCAACCGCGTCAAGGGAAACCGTCCCGTAGGCCGAAAAATTTTCATGCAGGGCGGGGTTTGTTACAACCGGGCCGTACCGGTAGCCATGGCCGCTCTCACCGGAAAAGACATCGTCGTTCCTCCGGAACCTGGGTTGATGGGAGCCTTCGGCGTGGCGCTGGAGCTGGAACGTCGCATGGAACAGGGGCTTCTTTCCCCCCAATGCTTCGATCTCACCGACTTGCGGGACCGGGAGGTTTCCTACAAGGAGCCCTTCGAATGCCCTGGAACAGCGACCTGCGATCGCCGCTGTACGATCAGCCGCATCGTCATCGATGGAAAGACCTACCCCTTCGGAGGAATCTGCAACCGCTACGACAATATCGTGCACAACCGTAAGATCGATCCCGGTCAGAACGACTGGGTCATCCGTCGGGAACGATTCATCTTCGAGGCCGCACCGAAGCCATCTGCAAACCTCGGCAGGGAACAGGTGATCGGCATGAACCGTTCCTTTCTGGTCTACACCTATTTTCCCTTTTTCGCACACCTGTTCGGAGCCCTCGGCTACCGGATCGAGCTTTCGGAACGCGTCGATCCCCGGGGTGTCGACCGCAAGAATGCGGCCTTCTGTCATCCGGTGGAGCTGGCCCACGGCACCATGGCCGATCTGATCCAACGCCGCCCGCAGCGGGTGTTTCTACCCCACATCAAGGGGTTGCCTCAAAACCGGAACGGTTCGACATCCTCCTGCACCTGTCCCTTTGTCCAGGCCGAAGCCGCCATTTTACAGACAGCCTTTCCAGAGCTGGCCGAATGTTCCGTATTGAGTCCCTGTTTCGATTTTTCCAAACCGCTTTCCGAAAACGGGGAAGCCTTCCGACACATCGCAGCGTGGCTCGGCATGGAAGAATCGGTCATTTCGAAGGCTGCAACATCGGCATGGCAGAACCAAGTGCAATGCATGCAGACGCTTCGGAATATGGGGCAGGCATTTGTAGAGCGGATCGAGCGGGAGAACACGGTTGGTGTCGTCTTGTTCGGCAGGCCGTACAATGCCTTCTGTGAGGCGGCCAACAAAGGGATCCCCGCCAAACTGGCCTCCCGAGGCATTCCCGTTCTTCCGATGGACATGCTCCCGCTTCCGGCTGCCGCTCCTCCTCATGGCCCCCATACCCACATGTATTGGGCCATGGGACAGCTCAACCTGTTGGCAGCCCACCGGGTCCGGAACCACCCCAACCTCTTCGGCGTCTTCATCACCAACTTCTCCTGCGGCCCCGATTCCTTCGTGATCACCTATTTCCGGGACATCATGGGCCGGAAGCCTTCTCTCACCCTCGAGCTCGACAGCCACACGGCAGATGCCGGCATCGAAACCCGTATCGAAGCCTTTCTCGACATCGTGAACCACTACCGGAGGCTGAGGGAGCAAAACGTTCTCTGCGATGAAACACCTTCGGTTGCACCTGCAACCGTCGAGCGACGCAACGGCACTGTCGGCATCCGCACGGGATCATCCGGTGGCTTTCTTCCGCTCACCCATCCGGATGTTCAGGTGGTGCTGCCCGCCCTCGGAAAATTCGGGACCCCCCTGTTTGCAAAAGCCTTCGAACGATGCGGGATTCGCGCCCAAGCCCTGCCGCCGGCGGACCCGCAGATGCTCAAAATCGGAAAAGGTTACTGCTCCTGCAAGGAATGCCTTCCCCTGCAGACGTGCATGGGCACGTTTCTGGATTATGTGAACCGCCGGCCTGCAGATGAAATCACGGCATTTTTCATGGCATCCGCAGACGGGCCCTGCCGCTTCGGTCAGTACCATGTCTTTTTTCAGCGCATCATTCGCACCCTCGGCATCCCCAATGCAGCGGTGATTTCCCTCACCTCGACCAACGGATACGGCGGGCTGGGAACCCGGTTTACAGCAGCCGGCTGGCGAAGCATCGTCATCGGAGATCTGTTCGAGGAAATGCGGGCCACACTGGCTGCAGGTGCGCTCGACCCGCAGAAGGCCCAGGAACAACTTCAGGAGGAGTTTGGAAGGATTCTGGATGTCGCAGACCGGAAGCCGGCCATCCTTCTCGATCGACTGGGCGATGCAGCAAAGCGCCTTTCCCGGATTCCGCTCAAGGCCCCCTATGCCCTGCTGCCGAAAATCTCCCTGATCGGGGAAATCTATGTCCGGCACGACCCCATATCGCTTCAGGGGCTTTTGGATACGTTGGCGG
The DNA here is from genome assembly GCA_040755275.1 of Thermodesulfobacteriota bacterium. GTDB lineage: Bacteria > Desulfobacterota > Desulfobacteria > Desulfobacterales > Desulfatirhabdiaceae > Desulfatirhabdium. The sequence goes on from JBFMBE010000044.1 coordinate 7,999, forward strand.
CCCAGGGATACGTCGTTCGAACCGCACCCGTATCCGAATGGATTCTCTATACAGACTGGCTGACCCGAACCGGTTTGGAGGGGAACCGATCCTTCGGATGGTGGGTCCGCTATGCTGCCAAACGCCATATCGATCGGCGGATCCGGCGGGTATTGGCTCCATCCGGCCTGATATATGAAGGCTCCGGCCTGGATGTAAGCCAGATCACGGATACCGGACGCCACCTGATTCCCGAACGGTTGACGGGCGAGACCATCCTGACCGTGGGCGCGGCATTTCACGACATCTTTCATCCGGCCTGCGGGGTGATTTCGATCGGCCCCTTCGGGTGCATGCCCTCCCGCATCGCCGAAGCCGTCCTGTACGATTCCTTCCGCACCTCCGTGTACCGCAAGCTTTGCGGAAAAAACGGCCGAATCCCGAAATGGCTGAAGGACGAAGACCGCAAGCTGCCGTTTCTCTCCATCGAAACCGACGGCAACCCCTTTCCACAACTCATCGAGGCACGGCTCGAGGCCTTCTGCCTTCAGGCGGCCCGCCTTCATGAACGGATGGTGGAGGAAACCCTCAGCGGGCCAGAAGTCCCCTGACGGCCTGAACGATATCCGAAGGAACGGCAACCACCTTGGCATTCTCGGAAAGCCCCAATTGCCTCAGGGCATCCACATAGCGTTCTCCAAGGAGGTATACGGCCGGAAGCTCCCTGTCTCCGATGGCCTGTGTCACGGCTTCCACGGCCTGACGCGTGGCCTCCGCCAGAATCACCTTGGCCTCGGCATCGCGTCTGGATGCTTCGAGCCGGCCTTCGGCCTCCTGAATCTGGGCCGCCTTTTGACCCTCGGCATTCAGGATGGCTGCCACCTTCTGGCCTTCGGCCTCGGTGATGGCGGCCCGTCGCGATCGTTCGGCGGACGCCTGCTTTTCCATGGCCTGCTGCATCGTCGCAGACGGCTTGATGTCCTGAATTTCCACGGTCTTCACGACAATACCCCACGGAGCCACATCGTCCGAGATAGCTGCCTTGAGCTTGCTTTTGATGAGCTCCCGGGAACTCAGGGCATCGTCCAGATCCATCTCACCGATGATGCTCCGCAGCGATGTCTGGATGAGGTTGACGATGGCGAAGCGGAAATCATCCACTCCATAGACCGCCTTCTGGGGATCGATGACATTGATGAAGGCGAGGGCATTGGTCATGATGACGGCATTGTCCCTGGTGATCACCTCCTGGGTCGGAATATCGAGGGAAATGTCCTTGGTGATCACCTTGTAGGCAATGGTATCCAGATAAGGGATCACGAAATTGAGGCCTGGATTGAGCGTCTTGTGGTATTTGCCAAGCCGCTGGACGACATGCTTGTAGCCCTGCGGCACGATCCGAACTCCCAGAAACAGGGTCAGAATCACCAGAATCGTCAGAATGACAACAATGCTCAACGTTCCACTCATCCCATCCTCCCTTTCTCCGTTTGTCCAATCCGCTCCACCTGCAGTACATGCCCCTCGATACCGAGAACCCGGGCCCGATCGCCCGGCGAGCAGGGTGTCTCACAGATGAAATCCCATTCCTCGGCACCCAGCAGGGGAACGGCGAATCGAATCCGACCGCGCTCCATCACCGAAGGGTTTCCTCGAATCACCATGCCCGTTTCCCCGACGATGGCCTCCCGGGACATGCCTGCCTTGCTTTTGTCCACCATTTTCGGCCTCAGGATGGCAAACCACAGGATGGTCATCAGAACGGACAGCACCGACCAAACCAGCAACTGGGCCGAAAACGAGGCATCCGGAAACACATACACGTACAATCCCGTCCCGCATCCGCCGATCCCGAACCAGATGATGGTAAACGATGGGATGAACAGCTCGGCCCCGATCAAAATCAACCCGAACGATACCCAATGCCACCATAGAAGTTCCATATCATCCACCTGATCGTTACACGGTTTGCTGAAGAACCATCCGTTCCATGCATGCCACATAATTCGAGGCGTTGTTCAAGTAAAAGGCCAGTGCAGCCGAAAAATTCTTTCCGATCAACCCATCGACAAAGAGCAGGGTGATTTCCCGCTGTCGCCTCAGCAGCCGGACGACGGCCAGCACGATGGTACGCTCCTCCTGGGTGAGGGAATTCAGGAACATGATCATGGCCGTTCGGCCCCGGGGCTGATAATACCAGATATAGAGCAAATCGAGGGCGTAAATGATCATGATCTGTTCGAGTTCCCGGGCATCTCCGCTCAGCAGGGATTCAGGAGACCGCAGCAGCAGCGCTACGTCGTCTTTCGGATGCAGCAGTTCAAGCCCTGCGAAACTGTCCAGAATCTTCCGAAAGGTCACTTGGTAATCGGCCATCCGGATATAGACGTTCCGGTAGCGGTCCGCCGTTCCCTCGATCAGCCCGGCAACGATGTCCGAAGATGCCTTCGAAATGACACTGGCCCATTTCTGCAGCACGACATTCACGCCCAAGACCCCGAACATCGAAAGCCCGATCGACAGAACGCCGTTCAGCAGAATGGCGATGGGAATCGACAGGACGGTCCGGAAGAAATTCCCGAACATCACGGGCCTCGAAAACCCTCGAAATGCATTGTGGCTGACCAGATAGATGCCGTTGCATACGGCCATCACGCTGTAGAGCACCGTCGGAGCCGTCGCCGTGGTGATGCCGAAGGTCTTTTCGAGGAGAAGGGATTTCACGAGGAAATCCAAAAGGGGCACCGAAAACCCTGTAAAGAGCAGGGAGTCGCAGATCCGTTCCCAGCTGATGTAGTCCCGCCAGCTCATCAGATGGGATCCCCGAAACCCGCCTCCTCCCAGAAAAGATTGGAGCACGTTCCGGAAACCGGTGATGAAAAACCAGATGACGCCCCCGCCCCACTGCAGCACCCACCAGTCGTATCGCAGGAAAAAGGTGAGCCATGCCGGAACGAACCCGATGGCAACCTTGAGAAAGTTCTTGAACAGCGTATTCAGATAGGACCAGGATCGAGCCGTTTCGGGTTCATCCGGTTCCGGTTGTTTGAGGTGCAGGCCGTTTCCGGTTTCCTCGTGGGTGCCGCCCAGAGTGACGATGTTGCCGGGATGCTCCATCCGGGTCGACTGTTCGAGCGGCATCCAGTCGCTTTCGATTCGCATCCCCATCCATTTCAGGAGGGGGATTTTCGATGCCCAGCCCGACCAACCGACCGCCCACCCGGATTTGGGCAGAAACGTCCATCTGCGCAGCACATTCATTCGAATCGGCAGAATCAGCCGATGCCCTTGGTCCTTGTGGACGGCTCGTTTCGCCCGTGCGACGAGGGTGTCGAGAACGGCAAACCCCATCCCGTGCATCCGCGGAGACTGACCGGTCGAATCGCTGCCGATCCGGGATTTCAGTGGCGTCACCTGATACATGGCTCGCAGGCTGTTCATGTCGTGCAGGATGGCATTGAGTTTTTCGAGCCGATCCGCCCGGTCGGGCGCCCGCGAGGCCTCCACCCGATCGATGATCCACTGGATGATCCGCTTCAGGGTGACGATGTTGCCGTCGTTGACGGCTTCCTGAAGAATGGTGATCTCGTCGAGATATTGGAGCTTTCCGCCGACATAGTCCTTGAGATTGAATACCTCGAGGCGGGTGATCACCCCTTCGGCATCGTAGAGGATTTCGAGAACATCCTCCGGTGTCAGGTCGGTCAGATTCAGGGTGACACGATAGGCACTGCGCAGGGCGACCAACCGACCCAGCAGTTCCCGAAGAGACAACTTCAGCAGCGGCGGAATGTCGGGATCATCCTGGACCTTCATGGGATCGGGAAGTTCCGGATTGGCCTTGGGGCTGAGATACCGATCCATGATCGTCTCGAAATCGAGAGCATTCATCTCCGCAACCAAGGTCTCGATGTCATCGGAGGATTCCGCCCCCCGCTGCAGGTATTGGATGCGCAGTTCGGCCATCCGCTTCTGGAATTCCGGCAGGAGCTGACCATGAATGTATTTGGCCAAATGCAGCAGGGAGGTCTGGCCGGGACGTACGAAGGCCAAAAATCGATCCACATCCACGGGCTGCATCCGGATGCCGAAATGCTCGTTGAGCGTCGTCAGGTGTTTCCGATTGAACGCATGCAGAATGTCGATGATTTGCTGTTGTCGATAGAGACTGGCCTCCCGCCCTTCCTCCATCAGCTTGAGAACTGGGGCATCGGTCAGAAAACACAGAAACGACTGGGAATCGATGAACCCCCTGGGAACCCAGATCAATTGTATGTAGCGTCCCCGGAAGCAGGCTGCGAATTCGATTCCGATCCGCAGCTCGATTTCCATGATCTGGGCGGCCTCCAGCAACTCGGAGGCGAACTGGGCCTGGACGTAATTGTAGTAAATCACCCGAAGCCGCTTGATCCCCTTGATCCAGGCGTCCATGATGAGATGGGTGGCGGATTTGCGCCCTTTGGTGTTGACATCGTGGACATGATCGTCGAAAGCGATCTGGTTCCAGGATTCCGACATCTCGAGCAAATGGTAGCGCTCGAGCATCCGTCGAACCACCCGGGGTTTCCCCATGGCCGTACGCCGGAAATCATGGGCGAGCCGCATCTGGGCGTCTTCGTCTCCTCTGGCCCGAACAATGTCCTTCATGATCTGGACAAGGACCCGGGCCGTATTCCTCGGCAACGGCCCGTCGGAAGCGTTGAGCACTTCTTCCCGCAGGGAACGCAGGGCACCGATGCGGTGTTCCTGTTGACCTGCATCGAGGGATTCCAGTAGGTGAATCACGGCATAGGCGATCCGAAGCCCGCGGGATTCGGCCATTTTCTTGATGCCGTGAGGATGGAAATGCGGATAGAAGATACGCTTGCGGTATTCCCGCCCTTTTTCACGGTCGAGAACGTCGTTGACGATGGCGATCAAGGCCTCATCCCGACGGTCGAAAAAGAAACGGGAACGCCGATAGCGCCGGTTGGTTTCCTCAATGTCACAGGAAGGAAGGGAAGAGCCGGTCATGGAACCTTTTATCATATGTGATGAAGTCGCAAAAAGTCGCTAACCACCGATTTTCCTTCAAGGTCGGACCTCCAGCAGGAGGGCAGGTGATGTTTTGCAAAGCAGCGGAAACTGTTTAAAGCAGCAAGCCCAAAAGGCAACCCCGTCCCCATGCCTAGGCCCGGCAATGAACCCAATCGGGGTCAAAGAGACTTTTTGCGGGGCCATCCAATAGAGGCAGTCGGCAGTTCATTTCCGGTCGCTTTCATATCCAGCAACGGCGAAGCCACCCAAGGCCACTCATCGCTGAAACAGAGAAACGCCTTTCATCAAATCCGAAAGTCTCCGCAGGTGTTCGGCCATCTGCGAAGCGTCCGCATACCGCAGGGAGGGATCTTTTTCGAGCGCCTTGTTGAGAATCTGCACCAACGGATTTGGAATCTGTGGTCGCAGCCGCTTGGGATCCGGATGCGGTTCCTGAACGACGCGACGAAGAAGCTCCTGCAGGCTGCCGCCGGTAAACGGCAGCATCCCGGTCAACAGATGAAACAAGGAGACGCCGAGCGAAAAAATATCGGATCTTCCATCGACCGCTTTCCCCGAAAACTGCTCCGGACTCATATAGGAAGGGGTGCCCATGATCATCCTCGATGGATGCTGTGATGCAGCCATCATTTGAGCGATCCCGAAATCGGTCACCTTGATTTCCCCCGTTTTCAGCAGCATGATATTGGCCGGTTTGATGTCCTGGTGGATCACCCGTTTCTGATGAGCATAGGCCAAAGCATCGGCGACATCGGCGGCATAGGCGACAATGGTGGCGACAGGCAAGAGGTTCTCCGTCCGGGTAAAGGCATTGAGACTCGTCCCATCCAGGTATTCCATGGCGATATAGGCCAGATTGCCGTCTTCGCCGGCATCGTAGACGGTGACGATGTTCGGATGGGAAAGCGCACCGGCACTCGCAGCCTCCTGAAAGAACAGGGTCTTGTGCCGTTCGATCATTTTCGAATCGGCATTTTCCGGAAACCGGAAGGTCTTGATGGAGGTCAGACGTCGAATCCGGGGGTCCATCCCCAGGTAGACGACACCCATGGCACCCTTGCCGATCTCTCGAATGATCTCATAGCGCCCGATGGTAGGCGGATGCTTGCGCTCGGGGACGATCTCCGAAAGATTGGGGGTTTCGATGACCTTCAGCCCTTCGTCGATGACGACGGTTTCCCCCACATGAAGAAGATGTTTCCGTCGGGATGCAATGTCTCGAAAACCGGGATCGTAATCTGCAATATAGTCCAGCACCACCGCAGCCTTGTGCGGCTGATGGTGCTGCTCATAATCGAGGGCCAGGTTGTAGAGCAACTCCTTCAGATGCTCATCCACGGATATCCGACGGAAGATTTCGAAGGCTTTGTCGAGCTGCCCCTTCCTCTGATAGACGACACCCAGCATGCGGTTGTTTTCCTGAGGCCGCCCAACGAGATGGTCCGGTATCGACCGAGTCTCAAAAGGAGCCACCGAAGCGACGACGATACCATAAACGAGTGCCTGCACCACGGGAAATCCGACAGCGATCCATTCGTGCCACAGGCGAAGCATGAACATCGACATCGAGATCAGAGAAGCGGCAGCCAGCAGACAGATCGTACAAAGGGCCAGGCTTCGAAGGTGCCGGAACCCGACCCCCAGAAGTCCGATCATCAGAACGATCGCGACCTCGACGCCGCCCGCCCAGGATGGCTCCCGAAACACCTCCCCACGCAACAGCGCCGATGCAGCCCGAGCCATGACAGCCGGAACATCCGTCCAGGTTTCGATCGATGCTTCAGAATTGGAGAACGATCGGGAAGGGGAAAGCCCCACAAGGACCATCCGGTTTTCAAACATACCGGCCGATATCCGATCGCCGATGAGCTCGTCGAAAGACACGACAGAAAACGCGTCTGCATCCGCTCGAACCCGGAAGAGAATCGTTCCATTCTTGGACACCGGAAGACGCAGCTCCCCCAGGGACAGGTCGTTCCTCTTTCCGAAAGAGACCCCTTGAACCGGAAGCTGGAGATAGGCAGCTGCCAATGTGAGGGGATAGGCCGGAAGCCAGGCATGATCGAGACCATGCAACAGGGAAAATCGGCGGACGGTTCCATCGGAATCCGTTTGGATCTGTACAAACCCAAGGGAAGCAGCCGCTTCCAGGAGTTCGGGAAACGGGAGGCGGATAGCCCCCTTTCGATTGATGGATACGGAAGATGGGGAAGGGGGTCCCGGTTCCGGGATGACGTGCCTGCGGATCGCATCGGGGAAAGGGGGAGCTTCGAGGTTTTCCTCCCTGAATCGATCGACACCGATGGGAAGAACCACATTCCCGGCCTGTCGGATGGAACCCACCAACAGCCGATCCGCATCGATTCTGGTCCGGGAGCGGATCAACTCCCGATAAAAAATGGCTCCCGTCTCACCGCTCGTTTTGAGGAGAGTTTCCCGAAACAGGTCGGTCAGCCGTTCCATTTCGGAAATACCGACGGCATCGAGGCGGTCCGTCAACATCAGGGTCAGTCCGATCACCCGTGGATTGCCGCTACGAATCCGGTCGATGCCTCTGGCCAGCAGCGGCCGCTCTCCCGGACGCAGGGCGCCTGGAGAAATGGTGGATGGATCGATGCGAACCAAGACGATTTCGACATCGGCATTTTCGGATGTCGCATCCACAGGCGTCCAGTCGAAGATCGCACGATCCACCCTTCGGGCCCATTGCATGGAAGACAGAGCCATTCCGGCAAACACGACCGCAAGTCCCAAGGCAACCATCACCCGCCACTGCAGGAAGAACGAACGATCCGGAAACAAACCGCCCGCTGAATAACGGCCGTGTCTGTAGAATGGACGTGTGTTGGGCATTGCCAAATCCCTGATCCCCCAAAAAACGGACGAAACGGAAGGTTACGGTCTTTGAATGATAAGAAAATGCCTCCGGAACTGTCAAACGAATTCCAGACCCAGACGCCGACGACTTCCCTGAACCTGTCTCCCCGGGCTTATCGAGGAGACCTTCACTCTTGATGGAGCCGCAAAAAGTCAGGAAGTCTCTGTCAAGTCGCGGGGTGACTGGGGAACCTTTTTCGATGCTGCGAAAAAACTCAGCCGCCCGATCTCGTAGGATCGGGCGGATAGCCAAGCTTGGAATACAGAATTGCTGAGTTGCAACATGATGTTTTTCAAACAAATATCGATGAAGCATCTCCGCCCGATCCAACGATATCCGGCGGCTTCAAACACGTTTTCGCAGCAGTCTCAAAAGGCTTCCCCAGCCACCCCGCTTATGCCCGACATTTACGAAAAGCACGGGAAAATCGACTTTTTGCGGGGCCATCCCGCATCACGACTCCTGACTTTCGTCTTCTTTCCCAATGGAATCCATTGCATTCTTTCCAATGGTATGAAATGATACGACCCGAAAAACACGTTACCGACAAATTTGTAGCGAACAAACCGGAAAATTCAACAAATACGTACCCCGCCACCCGATGGAGCGATGGGGTATCTTACCTGATTTTCAGATCAAAATAGCATCTTGACCGGGATATACCCGGTTGGCACGATTCCTGCTCTATCCTTTCCCATCCGGGCATCCGGATACATCCAGGGTCCGAATGGCATCTCCACCACGAAAGTACCGCCGATGGCAGATGAACATCCTGCTATTTTATTGAAGAAGAAGCGCAAGCGCCTGATCACCGAAGGACTGAAAACCAACTGCGCCGAATTGATCCGGCTGCTGTCGGATATGCTGGATGCCTATTTCTGTGAGGTCTACGAGAAGAGCATCGTCGGGCCGACCATGCGGATCGAACGCAACCCCTATGCCGTCCTGGCACTGGGAGGATACGGCCGCAGAGAAGAATGCGTTCAGTCGGATGTGGACCTGCTCTTTCTCTTCGATCGCAAGGTGCCTGAAAACGGGGAAGCCCTGATCCGCGAGATCATTTACCCGCTGTGGGACATCGGGGTGACCGTCGGTCACGCCACCCGGTCGATCGATGAAAGTCTCGAACTGGCGTCCACAGACCTCGACACTTTCACGGCCATGCTCGACAGCCGACTCATCTGCGGCATGAGTCCCTTGTTTTCGACGTTCATGGAACGCTTTCGGCGGGAAATCATCCTGCCGAACCAGGATCGTTGGATCGAGACCATCATTCAGAGCTGCCGGGAAAGGCGGGCCCGTTTCGGGGATTCCGCCTACCTGCTCGAGCCCAACATCAAGGAAGGGGTCGGAAGTCTTCGAGACTACCACACGATCCGATGGATGGCCATGATCCTATCGGAAGTACGGGACATCCGCGACCTCGAATACTACGGATATGTCTCCAGCCGGGAATATGGTCGGCTGATGGACGCGCTCAGCTGGCTCTGGGTCGTTCGAAACCACCTGCATGACATTGCCGGACGAAAATGCGACCGACTGTATTTCGAATACCAGCCGAGAGTCGCCCGACGTTTGGGATTCATCGAAGGCAAGAATGGACAACCCGTCGAACAGATGCTGGGCAAGATCCACTCCGCCATGGAATGGCTCAACCAGCTGGTTCAGATCGGAATCCGGGAAATCCATGCCAACAGAGCTGCCGCCAGAAGTTCCCGATCGGTTACAAAATCCACATCATCCGACATCTATGCCGATCGGGGAACACTGCATTTTTCATCCTCGGAAGCCATCGTCCGGCATCCGGTGCTGCTGATTCGGATTTTTGAAGAAAGCGCCAGGCAGGGTTTGCCCCTGTGCATCGACGCGAGAAGACTGGTCCAAGAATTTCTCTACTTGGCGAACGAGGCTTTTCTGCGGATGCCCGGAGCACTGAAGGCCTTCGAGTCGATTCTGATGGCATCCAGGACGGATGTCAACGTGCTCGAAGAAATGGCGTCATCCGGAATGCTGGAACGCCTGATCCCGGAATTCGCTTCGATTCGGGATCGCATTCAATATGATCGCTACCACCTGTTCTCTGTGGATGCCCATTCGCTCAAGACGGTGCAGGCCATCAAGTCCTTCGGTGCGGAACAAACCATGGAGTGGTGCAGCCTGTGTGCGGAACTGTACCGCGACATCTCCCCTCATCGAAAATGGCTTTTGTGGGCGGCGCTTCTGCACGATATCGGAAAAGGACTTCAGAGCGACAACCATTCCATAAAGGGAGCCGAAATCGCCCGCAACATCCTCAACCGGTTGGGCTATCGAAAACGCGACATCGATACGGTCGCATTTCTGATCGAACACCACCTGCTGCTGATCAAGACGGCCACCCGAAGGGACATCAACGACGAAGAAGTGGCCGTCACCTGTGCACGAATCGTCAACAACACCGAACGGTTGAAAATGCTCTATCTGCTCACCGTCGCAGATTCCATGTCCACCGGTCCGAAGGCCTGGAACGAATGGACGGCCGCACTACTTCGGGACCTCTTTTTCAAGGTGTTGAACATCGTCGAGCGGAAGGAATTGGCCGGATATCAGGTTGTCCGGGATATGGCCCGGAAAAAAGCCCAGCTTTTCGATGCTGCAACCGAAAGGATCGAACGGGATGAACTTGAGCGCATCTATGGATGGATGTCTCCACGGTATCTGCTGTATGCCGACATACCACAAATCCTCGAACATATCGATCTATACCGAAGTCTCGCATCCCGCCCGTTCATCTGGCGGATTCAGACGGATGAAGATACCAGCACCCGTACGGTGACTATCTGCGCCAGAGATCGTCCCGGTTTGTTTTCGAAAATTGCGGGCGTCCTCACGCTGAACGGCATGAACATCCTGAACGCACAGGTCTTCACCTGGCGCAACAATACGGCCCTGGACATCTTCCATGTCAGCCCGCCTGTGGATGCCTATTTCGAGGAAGAGCGCTGGATGCGGGCCGAGCGGGATCTCAATGCCGCCCTCCAGGAACAACTCGACCTTCCGGCAGCCATCACGGAAAAAATGATCTCGTACCCATCCCTACCGATTCCCGGGGACCGGCGCCCTCCGAGGGTCCAGGTAGACAATACGGAAAGCAGCTTCTTTACGATCATCGAGGTCTTTTCGGATGATTTTCCCGGCCTGCTCTTTTGGGTGACGGATGCCATCTTTCGATTGCGTCTCGATATTTGGCTTGCCAAGATTTCGACGAAGGTCGATCAGATTCTCGATGTATTCTATGTTCGGGATTTCGACGGCCAGAAGGTCGATGCACCGGAACAAGTTGAAGAAATCCAGAAAACCATTCTGGATACATTGGATCGCATCATGAAAAAAGGAGGAAAACCGTGAAAAAGATCGAAGCCATCATCAAGCCTTTCAAACTGGATGACGTCAAGGAGGCTTTGAACGAATTGGGCATTCAGGGCATGACGGTTTCCGAAGTCAAGGGATACGGCCGTCAGAAAGGGCACAAAGAAATTTACCGAGGGGCGGAGTACATCGTCGATTTCATCCCCAAGATCAAGATCGAAGTCGTTGTGGAAGACGGAATGGTCGAACAGACGATCGATCGCATATGCACCGCTGCAAAGACTGGAAAATTGGGAGACGGGAAGATTTTCGTCGTACCGATCGAGCAGGTCATCCGCGTCCGAACGGGCGAACGCGGAAAGGATGCCATTTGATGGCTGAGGCCGTAAGCAACATGAGTTCTTCGGATAGGAAAGCTGATGGACCCGCAAACAGTCGCACGGTCTCTGTTTAGCCGCATGGGGACGGGGATGCCTTTTTCGCAGCAAGCTCAAAAGGCAACCCCGACCCCATGCTCAGGCCCGGCAATCGACAGAATCGGAGTAGCGGCGACGTTTTGCGGGGTCATCCAAGGAAAAGGCAGAAATCCATTTTTACGAAAATGAAAGGAGAATCTCTATGAAACCAGCTGAAGTACTGGCATATGCCAAAGAAAACAACGTCAAGGTCGTCGATTTGCGATTCATGGATTTCCTGGGGATATGGCAGCACCTGAGCGTGCCGATCGGAGCCCTGGAGGAATCGAGCTTCGAAGACGGGTTCGGTTTCGACGGATCGAGCATCCGCGGTTGGCAGCCGATCAATGCCAGCGACATGCTCGTCATCCCGGATGCCTCCACGGCAAAGATCGATCCGTTCTTTGAGGTACCGACCCTCGTATTGATCGCCAACATCGTCGATCCGACCACCCTTACCCCTTACACCCGTGACCCGCGCTTCATCGCCCAGAAAGCCGAGGCCTATCTGAAATCCACCGGGATCGGGGATGTGGCTTACATCGGTCCGGAGGCCGAATTCTTCATCTTCGACGATATCCGATTCGAATCTTCCACGCATCGGGCCTTTTACGAGATCGACTCCGTCGAGGGCACGTGGAACACGGGCCGTGAAGAGTGTCCGAACCTGGGATACAAGCCAAGGCTCAAGGAAGGTTATTTCCCGGTTCCGCCGATGGACAAGTTTCAGGATCTGCGAACCGAAATGATGTTGACCCTCGAATCGCTGGGAATCGAAGTCGAGGCCCAGCATCACGAAGTAGCGCAGGCCGGACAGTCCGAAATCGATATGAAATTCCGACCGCTGCTCCAGATGAGCGATCAACTGGCCTGGTTCAAATACGTGCTGAAGAATGTGGCCTATCGCAAAGGCCATACCGTCACCTTCATGCCGAAACCCCTTTTCGGAGACAACGGCACAGGAATGCACACCCACATCAGCATCTGGAAGGACGGCCAGCCCCTCTTTGCAGGGGATCGGTATGCCGGCGGCTCCCAGATGATGCTCTATGCCATCGGTGGCATTCTGAAGCATTGCCGGGCGCTGTGCGCGTTCACCAATCCAACGACGAATTCCTACAAACGCCTGGTCCCCGGATACGAAGCCCCGGTCAACCTGGCCTATTCCAGCCGGAACCGCAGCGCAGCCATCCGGATTCCCATGTACTCGACATCCCCGAAGGCCAAACGGATCGAGTTCAGAACCCCGGATCCTTCCTGCAACGGTTACTTGGCCTTTTCCGCAATCCTGATGGCGGTTCTCGACGGTATCGAAAAGAAAATGGATCCAGGCGATCCGCTCGACAAGAACATCTACGACCTGCCGCCCGAAGAACTGGCCAACGTCCCTTCAGCCCCCGGTTCTCTCGAGGAAGCCATCGAAGCGCTCAAGGCGGATCATGAATTTCTGATGAAGGGAGACGTGTTCACTCAGGATGTCATCGACACCTGGATCGAATACAAGAAGGAGAAGGAAATCGATCCGGTGAAGCTGCGCCCCCACCCACACGAATTCCTGCTGTATTTCGACATCTAAGAGATCGGTTTCACCGAATCGACCTTGACGGAATCGAAATCCATCGATATCTTTCTGCACGAAAAGAAGATGCCTTCACCACGGCTCCGGCTTGTGGTGAAGGCATCCGTTTATTGGCGCACAACACGCTCTCCTTCGCGTTGTCCATCAGAGAGAGATATCGACGATGGTTCATCCGAATCTGTACGCTACCAAGCGATGCCCTTTCTGCCGCGTGAATCTCGCAGCTACGGAAGAAAAATGCTTTTCCTGCGGCAATCGGGTAGGATCTCTGGATCCAAAGACAGGATACGCCCGTCAGCCATCCCGCTGGAAGAACACCCTGGTGTCCATCCTCGCCTGGCTGGCTTTCGGAGCGTATATGTGGTGGGCGTTTTTTAAAAATTGATCAGTTCTGGATGGCCCCGCAACAAGTCGCTTTTCCCGTGCTTTTTGTAAATGCCGGGCATCAGCGGGGTGGCTGGGGAAGCCTTTTGAGCTTGCTGCGAAAACGTGTTTGAAGCCGCCGGATATCGTTGGATCGGACGGACGTATTGGATCGAAATATCGATTGAAAAGCAAGCCGTTGCGATTCAAC
>JBFMBE010000045.1:0-21798 GCA_040755275.1 Thermodesulfobacteriota bacterium
TCCGGCTCGTCGGCATGCAGGTGGTTCCATGCGGCACGCATGTGGGCGAGATAGGCTGTCGAGGCCTGGACCGGAGAAATCTTCGCTATGGAAGCATCCGCACCCCAAGGCAGGATGGGGGCCTTTCGATCGACGCCGGCATGACAAAGCCAGCTTTTGGCGGAAGACACCAGCCGTGATGGAATCCGGGAGCCGTGGTCCCGTGCATAGGCACCGACCATCCGATCCGGGGTTGCGACGGCCGTATCCCAGGGCATGCGGAGGCTTTCCCGCTGGACATCGTAGTCTCCGGCCAGATAGACGAAGGAAGGTAAGACGGAAAGACGGTTGATTTCGCCGGGACCGGTCAGCTGGGGAATGGGAAAGAGACGGATTCTGGAAGGGGAGTCTTCCGGTATGCCGGGCTCTGCAGCATAGAAGGCGCTGTTGGTCGTTCCCAGATCGATGCCGACAACCGGTAGGCGGCTCGATGGAAAGGCCGGGGTCATCGTCATGGTTCGGCGATTCCCATGAAGGACAGAACGATGCTCCGGAAGCGCTCCGGCTGCTCGATAGCCATCATGTGACCTGCCTCCGGCAGGAGCACCATCCGGGCATCCGGTAAGTGGTTGACCAGATACTGGCTGTATTTCGGCGGGGTGAGGCGATCGTTTTCCGCAGCGACCACGAGCGTTCGGCAGGTGATGCGGGAAAGATCGGCCATGACATCGAACCGGTCACAGGCCGAAAAATCTCCGTGTACGACACCGGCACCCGCGGCTTTAAGCTGCCGGACGAAACGTTCTCTCATGTCGCTGTCCGCCTTCGGTCCGAAGGCCCATGCATCCATGCCGGAAAAGACGGCCTCCGGCTGCTGGACAAGCCCGTCGAGAATGGCCGGGGCCACCCGCAGCTTGGCGCCGGTTCCCACCAGAACAAGCCCGGAGAGCCACCTCGGGGCTCGAAGTCCGAGAGTCAGCGCAATGGCACCACCGAGCGAATGTCCGCCCACCGTGACATCGTTCCATCCGAAATGGGCCGCCACCGCCTCGATGACATCGGTATAAGCCTCGACCGATGACCTGCCCGATCCTGTGGATCGACCGTGTCCCGGCAGATCGACGGCAGCCACCCGGATCCGGGTTTCGGAAAGCAGGTTTTGCGGCCAGTGGGTATGGTCCCCACCGGAGCCATGGACGAGAAGAAGGGTTTTATGCGAGGTGCTCTCGCTGATGTGAATGTATAGCTTGTCGGAGCCAATGGTAATTTGTGGCATGGACGTTCCACGAAAGAAGTCAGAGGTGATGAGCTCGCAAAAAGTCGCTTTTCCCGTGCTTTTCGTAAATGTCGGGCATGAGCGGTGTGGCTGGGGAAGCCTTTTGAGATTGCTGCTTCAAACAGTTTCCGCTGCTTCGCAAAACACCACCCGCCCTCCTGCTGGAGGCACGGCTTTGAAAGAAAATCCGTGGATGGAGACTTTTTGCGAGCCCATCAGCGATGAATCGACGTCAGTCTATCGCCCCTCACCGATGATCCCGTCGATCCCGGTTCGGATGTCCTCCTGCCGGGGCTGCGTATCGATGGGAGCCAGATGGATATCGTCCGTCCGGAACAACGGGGCACCTTGCTCTTGGATCAAGGCATGGGACAACACCTCGTCCATGTGCTCCACGAAGACAATCTCCATCTCCTGAAGGACGTATTCCGGGATATCCTTCAAATCCTTCTCGTTTTCGACCGGCAGAAGCACCTTCTGAATCCCGCCCCGGTTGGCGGCCAGGATTTTTTCCTTCACACCACCGATTGGAAGCACCCGCCCCCTCAGGGTGATCTCTCCCGTCATGGCCAGGTTGCGGTACACGGGCTTGCGGGTCAGGGCGGACACGAGGGATGTACACATCGAAATGCCGGCGGATGGCCCGTCCTTGGGAATGGCGCCTTCCGGAATATGGATGTGAATATCGCTCGTCTTGTGAAAATCTGCTGCAATGCCCAATTGTTCGGTACGGCTGCGGACATAGCTGATGGCAGCCTGGGCCGATTCCTTCATGACATCCCCCAGTTTTCCGGTGACGATGTGATCCCCTTTTCCCGGAAGAATCAGGGTTTCAATCGTCAGCAGCTCTCCGCCGACCTGGGTCCAGGCAAGTCCGGTCACCATGCCGATCTGGTCGATCTCCTCCACCTGACCGTACCGGTACTGGGGAGGACCGAGCAGCTTCTGCACCGTTTCGGGCGTTACGGTGACCTCCGAAACTTCCGGGTTCTTGACGATGTCCCGGGCGATCTTCCGGCAGATGGAAGCGATTTCCCGCTCGAGGTTCCGCACCCCGGCTTCCCGCGTGTAACGCTGGATGATGAGCAGGATGGCTTCCCGGGTGAAGCTGACGTTCTTGCCTTCGAGACCGTTCAACCGGATCTGCTTCCGAATCAGAAAGTCCCGGGCGATATGGAATTTCTCATGTTCCGTGTATCCCGGGATCCGGATGATCTCCATACGGTCCTGCAAGGGAAGGGGGATGTCGGGCAGGGTGTTGGCCGTGGTGACAAAGAGAATGTCCGACAAATCGTAATCGACATCGAGGTAATGGTCGTTGAAGGAGGCGTTCTGCTCGGGGTCGAGGACTTCGAGAAGTGCGGCGGACGGATCCCCTCGGAAATCCATGCTCATCTTGTCGACTTCGTCCAGACAGAACACGGGATTGTTCACCCCCACCTTGCGGAGCGACTGGATGATCTTTCCGGGCATGGCACCGATGTAGGTGCGCCTGTGCCCCCGGATTTCGGCCTCATCCCGAACCCCGCCAAGGGAAAGCCGGACGAATTTGCGTCCGGTAGCCCGGGCAATGGACTTGGCCAACGATGTCTTTCCGACCCCTGGAGGGCCGACGAAACACAGAATCGGACCCTTGACCTTCTCGACCAGGGCCTGTACGGCGAGATATTCGACGATGCGTTCCTTGGGTTTTTCGAGTCCGAAATGGTCTTCGTCGAGAATCCGCTCCGCCTCTCCGATGTCGTGCACCACATCGGAGCGTTCGTACCATGGCAGGCTGATCAGCCAGTCGATGTAGTTGCGGACGACGGTCGCCTCTGCGGACATGGGCGACATCATCTTCAGCTTCTTGAGTTCGTGCTCGACCTTTTCCGTGGCCTCCTTCGACATCTGCTTGTTGCGGATCTGCTCTTCGAGCTCCTGCAAATCGTCGATGGAGTCTTCCTCTACCCCCATCTCCTTCTTGATGGCCCGGATCTGCTCGTTCAGATAATAGCTTTTCTGGGTTTTCTCCATCTGTTCCTTGACCCGGATCTTGATTTTCTGATCGAGCTGGTAGATGTCGATTTCGGTACGGATCAGGCTCAGCAGGAGGGTGAGTCGCTCGTTCAGATCGGCCGTTTCGAGCAGTTTGCGCTTGTCTTCGGTCTTGAACGAAAAATGGGCGGCCAGGGTATCCCCCAACTGGGATAGATCGGTAATCCCGGCCACTGTCGTCAAGAAGTCCTTGGGGATGTTCTTGTTGAGGGATGCGTACTCTTCGAATGCGGAAACGATGGCCCTTCCTAAGGCAAGCCCTTCTTTATCGGGCGGATCGCTTGTTTCGATCGGCTCGATCTCCACCATGAAAAAATCCATTTCCTGGATGAACCGCCGAATGATGCCGCGCTGTTTGCCTTCGATCAGGGCCTTCACCGTGCCGTCCGGAAGCCGCAGCAACTGCAGCACCTTACCGACGGTGCCGATCTGGCCGATATCGTGAATTTGGGGATTGTCCTGGCCTTCTTTGTTCTGGGTGGCCAGAAACACCCGCTTTTCGGCGTTCATGGCATCGGTGAGCGCCTTGACGGATTTGGATCGCCCCACGAACAGCGGGGCGACCATATGGGGAAAGACGATAATGTCGCGTAACGGCAGCAAAGGAAGTGTAATGGTTTCAGCCATAGATCGGGTCCAAACGGTTTTTTTGAAAAAACGGATCATGTTGGATCCGAACCGGTTCAAGCCTGTTTTCGGGACTGTTCGTAAATGAGAATCGGTTTTTCGTGGTTCAGAACCACTTCTTCGCCGATGACGCATTCCGTGACGTTCTCGATGGAAGGCAGCTCGAACATGATATCAATGAGACAGCTTTCGAGGATGGCCCGAAGCCCTCGGGCGCCCGACTTTCGGGCGATGGCCTCCCGGGCGATGGCCGAGATGGCACTATCGGTAATCCGCAGGTTGACGCCTTCCATTTCGAAGAGCTTCTTGTACTGCTTGATCAAGGCGTTTTTGGGCTCCTTCAAGATGCGGATCATGGAGGATTCGGTGAGCTCATCGAGGGTTGCGATCACGGGGAGCCTGCCGATGAATTCCGGGATCATCCCGAATTTCATCAGGTCTTCGGGCTGAACCATCCGCAGCAATTCCCCGACCTTCAAGCTGTCTTTCTCCATGATCTTGGCGCCGAACCCCATCACATTGGAGCCGAGACGGCGTTGGACGATCTTGTCGAGTCCGTTGAAGGTCCCACCGCAAATGAACAGGATATTGGAGGTATCGACCTTCACGAAATCCTGCTGGGGATGTTTGCGTCCGCCTTTGGGAGGAACACTTGCCGTCGTTCCCTCGATGATCTTCAGAAGGGCCTGCTGAACGCCTTCCCCGGAAACGTCCCGGGTAATGGAGGGATTGTCGGATTTCGACGCGATCTTGTCGATTTCATCGATATAGACGATCCCTCTTCTGGCCCGCTCGACGTCGTAATCGGCATTCTGCAGCAGCGACAGGATGATGTTCTCCACATCTTCACCGACATATCCGGCTTCGGTCAGGCTGGTGGCATCGGCGATGGTGAAGGGGACGTTCAGAAAACGCGCGAGGGTTTGGGCCAGAAGGGTCTTGCCGCTTCCTGTCGGTCCGATGAGCAGAATGTTGCTCTTCTGAATTTCCACCTCCTGCTGGCCGCCGGATGCAGGCGCTGCATCGAGCCGTTTGTAATGGTTGTATACGGCCACGGAGAGGATCTTCTTGGCATAGTCCTGCTCGATCACGTAATCATCGAGAACGGCCTTAATTTGTTTGGGGGACAAAGCCCCCCTGGCCGTTTCGTTCCCGGTTTCGGTGTCTTCCGCAATGATTTCGCTGCAGATTTTGATGCATTCGTCGCAAATGTAGACGGCCGGGCCGGCAATGAGTTTGGCCACTTCGTTCTGGTTCTTTCCACAGAACGAACAGTAGAGGTTGTCCTTCAAATCGTCTTTCTTCTTTGCCATATCAGGCCTCCGTCTTAAAAATGCTGTCGAGATCTTCCCGATTGCGGATCACGTGATCCACAATGCCGTATTCTTTGGCTTCCTGGCCGGACATGAAGAAATCTCGATCCGTATCCCGCTGGATGACATCGATGGACCTTCCGGTGTGCCTGGCCAGAATTTCGTTCAGAGTATCCTTCAGACGAAGGATTTCCTTGGCTTGAATGGCGATGTCGGAAGCCTGTCCTTGGGAGCCGCCCATGGGCTGGTGGATCATGATCCGGGAATTCGGCAGGGAGTAGCGCTTTTTCGGGTCACCTGCAGCCAACAGCAGTGCGGCCATACTGGCTGCTTGGCCGATACAGACAGTGGTGATCCCCGGTTTGATGTATTGCATCGTGTCGTAGATGGCAAGTCCCGCCGTGACGGAACCCCCGGGGGAATTGATGTAAAAGTTGATCTCCCGTGCCGGGTCTTCGGATTCCAGAAAGAGCATCTGGGCGATCAAGAGGTTGGCGACATCGTCGGTGATGACCGTTCCCAGGAAAATGATTCGGTCCTTCAACAAACGGGAATAAATGTCATAAGCCCGTTCGCCTCTGCTGGTCTGTTCGATGACAATGGGTACTAACGGCAAAATGAACCTCCTGCTCTGGCAAAGGTTGCTGGGCTTCCCTCGGCCGTTTTCGGAAAGCCGAACGATTCTGGTGGACAGCGGCGTAGAACACGTTCACGGAATTGCGGTTCGCCCGTTCAGGTGGGGGAGACGGGTTCCTCCACGGACTCGCTTTTCGGATGTTCACCGGTTGGGGCATCGGCCGGAACCTCGGTGATCGTGCATGATTCTACGATAAGTCGCATCGCCTTTTTTTCAAGCAGCGTTTCGCGCACATGTTCGACCATGGCCGGATAGGATTCGTAATACTGGGCGATCACCTTTTCATCCTGCCCAAGGCTTTCGGCCATTTCCTTGTAGAAGGTCTGCATTTCAGACTCTTCCACAGACAGCCCTTCCTGTTTGGCGATTTTTTCAAGAATCAAATGACGTTTGGCCTGTTTTTCGGCAAGAGGGCGGTATTGCTGACGAAGCGGCTCTTCGTCGATGTTTTCCGGTTTGCCGCCGTGATACTGAATGGCCCGCTTGTAGTCTTCGACAATGATCCCGAGCTCCGTATCGATCATTTTTGGGGGCACTTCGAACTGCACCATCTGATCGATGGCATCGAAGATCTGCTCATGCATCTTCTGTTCCGCCCGCTTCTCGTAACCCTGGGTGAGTCGGGTTCGAATCGTCTCCTTGAGTTCATCGAGATTCTTGAACACGCCCAATTTTTGAGCGAGTTCATCGTCAATGGGCGGGAGAATCGGCTCCCGGATTTCCGTCAACCGCACTTCGAGATCGAGGGTCTTTCCGGCGAAGGCTTCCATCCGATGATCGGAGGCAAAGGATACGGTGATGGTTCTTGTTTCGTCCACCTGCATGCCAACGATGGCCCGGTCAAAGTCTGCCGAAAAAAAGTGGTTGCCGACCGTATAGCGGAAATCGTTTTCAGC
This sequence comes from Thermodesulfobacteriota bacterium, assembly GCA_040755275.1. Classification (GTDB taxonomy): domain Bacteria; phylum Desulfobacterota; class Desulfobacteria; order Desulfobacterales; family Desulfatirhabdiaceae; genus Desulfatirhabdium. Next base: position 6,766 of record JBFMBE010000045.1, read on the forward strand.
TGCGACGATCTGACCGTTTTCCGTGGCCTTGTAAGCCAGTATCGCCATGTCTCCTTCGTTTAAGGCACGGGTTTCTGTGATTTTCTCGTACCGGGTCAGATTCCTTTGATGCATCCGCAGATGAAGGTCGATCTCTTCATCGGTCGGAACTTGCATCTCCCGGGTCACGGCGATGCCTTTGTAGGGTATATCGGCGATTTTCGGCTTAACTTCAATTTCGGCCATGAATCGGAAAGGCGGCTCTGCAGCCAGATCGAGTGCGCTGGTCGGAAGAATGTTCAAAATGTCGCCCTCGTTTTTCAACAATTCTTGGATGGCCTCATCCATCAGGGTGAAAGCGATTTCCCGATAGGCGTCCTTTTGAAATTTTCGCTCCAAAACCTGGCGGGGGACTTTTCCGGGGCGAAAGCCCTTGATGGTGATTTTCCGGTTGAGGTCCCTGTAATAGGTGTCGATTCGTTCACGGATTTCCGATTCCGGGAATTCGAACGAAACGGTTTTCTTCACATCACCAGCGGATTCAATCGAATAATTCATGATCTTGTTGCCGACCCTTTCCGATTTGTTGTGGTTGTAGATTCAGGTAACGATCCATAGCGACCGAACGGCAGCCCATCCTGCCTGCCGTTGCGTCACTGCGACGATCGGTGTTCATGAGGTAGCATCGTGCAGATCGGAAATGAGCTGGGGGGGCGCCGGATACCGGACATGGTGCGAGAGGGGAGACTTGAACTCCCATTCTGTCGCCAGAGCTGGATCCTAAGTCCAGTGCGTCTACCAGTTCCGCCACTCTCGCAAGTCATCCGGTTGGAAACAAGCTGCCGACTTGCTTGACAGGAAAGAAAAAACGACCCATACTGCCTTCTCTAAATAGCAGATTATGATAAGCTGCGATCCATTCATTGTCAATATGAATGGTTTCGAAGATCTGGAAGGAAGAGACCTTTCGTGCGTCATTATGACGGCTTCGCAAAAAGGCCGGATGCTGTGTCGTGCTGCATCCCTCGTCATTGCGGCGTACGTTTCCGTACGCCTCATTCCTCGGGATTTGCACTCCTTGCCTGCGGCCTTTTTTCGAAGCCGTCCATATGATGGCCACGAAAAAAGTCGGAAAGTCTCGTCATCGTCGCATGGCAGGGCATACACCTTTTTCGCTGCAGCGGATAAACTCAGCCGCCCGAGCTCGTAAGGGCCGGGCATTGGGTCAGTCATTCGATACAGGCCTGTAAGCTACAACGGTTTGATTTTCAAACATTCGTTTGTTGTTGAACGCCGCCCGGCCCAACGATCTCCGGCGGCTTCAAACAAGTATCCGCTGCAGCATCAAAAGGCATATGCCCCGCCATGCTCAGGCCCGGCAATCGACAAAATCGGGGTAGCGGCGACTTTTTGCGGGACCATCATATGATGGCCACGAAAAAAGTCGCCTTTTCCGTGCTTACCGTAACCGTCGGGCATCAGTGGGGTGGATGGGGAAGCCTTTTGAGACTGCTGCTTCAAACAGTTTCCGCTGCTTCGCAAAACACCACCCGCTCTCCTGCTGGAGGCACGGCTTTAGAGGAAAATCGGTGGTTAGCGATTTTTTGCGAGCGCATCATTAAGAATGAACCGAAAAGAAGCAAAGGACGCAAAGAGAATTGGTATTCCTCCGGCTGAGTATTCGAGAAAAGCGGATCATCGTTCTTCTCGCCGTGTTGCTTTCCGGTCTTCTGTTCTACGAGGGGATTTGGGTTCCACTTTCGACCTGGCGGCAGCGGCTGCACACGGCTGTTTCCGTCAAGAAACGTCTGGTGCATGAGCTTGCATCCCTCGTCGATGAATCGAACGGGCTGCGACAACGACTGGAGACCGTCCGAAAACAAATCGAAGAACGGCCCGGTGATTTCAATTTGTTTTCCTTCCTGCGCCAGGTTTCCGATTCATTGGGGATCGGTACTCACCTTGCGGTGATGAAGCCCCTGCCATCCGAAACGTTGGGTCCATATCGTCTCGTACGGATGGAAATCAAGTGGAAAGACGTCGAATTCGCCTCCTTGCTTCAGTGGATCGACCGGCTCGAGGGTGCAGGACATTCGGTACGTGTCCAGAAGCTGATGATCACTCCTTCACCGGAAAATCCGACGATGCTCGAAGCAGCCATTCAGGTGCAGACCCTTGAACGCTGAAACGAGAAGGTGTGTTGGATACGGGCTTGTTCTGATCGTCTGTTTGCTCTTCTGGCTTCACGAGCTGTTTCCGGCGGGTTCCATTCGAACCCTTCTCGAAAACCGCCTTTCCGATCCGACCTTCGGTCGCCACGTTGCCATCGGACGCCTGGAAACCCGATTTCCCTTCGCCCTGATCCTGGAGCCCATCGACATCCAGCTCCAGGGAAAACCACTCCTTCGGTTCGATACCCTAACCGTCCGACTGAGCGGCATTCGGTGGAACGGCATTCGAGCCGCTGTTTCGGCCAAGACGGCCGACGGCCGCATCACGGGAGAAATCGGCTATCCGGTGGTTCGAGACGGGAGATGGAACCTGCATCTGCAGTTTTCCGGAATTCACATCGATCGGATTTCCGATATTCAACAAACCGTTGGCCGATCGATGGCCGGCGAAATCTCCGGAAACCTTCAGCCTCAGGATCGGGGGTTGGTCTTGACCCTGCTTGTGAAAAACCTCAAAATCGGCCTGGTCGATCCTTCCCTGGGGCCCGCTCAGGTGGCATTCGCATCCGGGGAGGCCCGGATCGAATATGGGGCCGATGAGCTGCGGCTCACATCCGCGGCCTTTCAAGGAACGCAAGTTTCGGGGACGGCCACAGGAGTCCTTCAGCTGTCCGAAACCTGGATGGACAGTCCGATACGGATGGAAGCCACCGTTCGGATACATCCGGGGCTGTTGGGCGAGTTGCATCATCCGGGCCTGCGGGCGCTCATCACTTCCCGGCTCGATCGGGAGATGACCGTTCGAATATCGGGAACGATCCTGCAGCCGAAATGGGAAATGAACGAGCGACAATAGGGGACACCCACGACACGATATACGGCAGGTCATGGACATGAAGAGGGCTTCAGAAAACGATATTCTTCGAGTATCCGACGATGCGTCTTAGCAGGTGGACACCCGGGATGGTTCGTACGCTCTGGACGGCGCTCGATGTCTGCCTGATTGCGATTCTTTCCTACTGGTTGGTGCAGATATCCTACAGGTGGTTGACCGAAACGAGCCTGATGCAGAAGGAAGTCTCCGGCCGCGGTCACGTCGCGGCCAGGGTCGAGGAAAAGGCGGCCTCGCCTCGGAAAGAGCCGCCTGCCATCCAGCGAAGCCCCTTTCTGCCGCCTTCCCGAAACGAGGCATCCGAAAAGAAAACGGATGGAGCAACCGGAAACCTGAAACTGTGGGGAACGATCACTGGACATGATGGACTGATCCGTGCGGTGATCGAAACGGAACCGGACAAACGCCAACATCTGGTGAAGATCGGAGAATGGATCGGCTCAGCCAGGGTCGTCGAAATTCACCGAGATCGCGTCATCCTCTTGTCGGGATTGCAGCGTCAGGTGCTTGCGATGCAGCAGTGGCGAAATCCGGGCCCATCTGTAGGTGTCGCTCCAGAGCCGGCGACCCCTTCCAGTAATTCATCCACCAATCGGATCGCAGTCAAACGCACCCAAATCGATGAAGCCATCCAGAACATCAACGCCTTGATGAAACAGGTCCGCATCATTCCCAATTTTACCGATGGAAAGCCCGACGGACTTGCCTTGAGCGGTGTGATGACCGGATCGTTCTTCAGTTCACTTGGGTTGCAGAGCGGAGACATCCTTCTCGGTGTCGACGGTAAACCCATCCAGTCCGCAGACGACGCACTCAAAATCTACACCGGCCTGAAAACGGCCAACCGATTGCAGCTGAACATCCGCAGAAACGGGCGGGAGGAGGCTCTCGAATACGCCATCGAATGAGGATGAATTCGCATGGATGAGAATCCCCGGATAGGCGACCACAGCGGGTCGCCCCTATACCACAACTCTTGTAATCGCGCCGGCCTGAACACCGCTACGGAATTTCCATGAATCGAAACCCCTCCAAAATGCTTGTTCGATGGGGACTGCTTCTGGCTCCGATCGTTGTTGCCCTGCTGATCGGATGGAGCCCCCTCCAGTCGGAAGGTGCCTCCCGCAAGGCCGTGGAGACAAAAGCACCTGTCGTTCGGACCCCATCGGATGCAGCCATCAGCATCGATTTCAACAATGTCGATATCGCCGTTTTCGTCAAATTCATCAGCGAATTGACGGGGCGCAATTTCGTGATGGACCAGCGGGTGACTGGAAAGATCACTGTCATCTCTCCGGAAAAAATCAGTGTGGCCGAGGCCTATCGGGTATTCGAATCCGTTCTCGAGGTCTATGGCTACACGACCGTGCCTTCCGGAAACGTCACGAAGATCATCCCCATGACCGACGCCCGAACCAAGAGCATCGAAACCCGACTCCTGGAAGAATCGGGTTCCACCACCGACCGGGTGGTCACCCAGATCCTGCCCTTGCAGTACGCCGATGCCACGCTGGTCAGTCGGCTGTTTTCCTCCCTGATCTCGAAGAACAGCGTGATGATCCCGTATCCTGCAACCAACACCCTCATTGTCACGGATGTGGAATCGAACATTCAGCGGCTGGCGAAGATGCTCAAGACCATCGACATCCCCATGACGGGTCGGGAGCTTCAGGTCTTCACCCTTCAATATGCCAATGCCGCACAGATCGTCAAACTCCTCGATACGATGTTCCAGACGGGGCAGCGGCAACCGGTAGCCGAAGGCGTCATCGGCATGGACGCCGTGATCCGGGCCGCTGCCGACGAGCGGACCAATTCCCTGATCGTCTTGGCATCGGAAGACTACATGAAGCGGGTGCGGGAGCTCGTTCGCAGTCTCGACAAAGAGTCTGCACGGGTGAACGAACGCATGCGGGTCTACTACCTGGAAAACGCTCGGGCGGAGGATATCGCCAAAGTACTCCAGGACATTCCCTCGAGAAAAACCGATGCAGCAGGAGGCGAGGCCGACCGTTCCGCAAAGCCGACGATTCTCTCTTCGAGGGTGCGCATCACGGCGGACAAGGCCACCAACAGCCTCATCATCACCGCAGACAAGGACGAATACGCCGTTCTCGAGGACATCATCCGGCAGTTGGACATTCCCCGGGCGATGGTCTACATCGAATGCCTCATCATGGAAGTCAACGTGAACAAGGACTTCAATCTCGGCACCGAATGGGTCGCCCTGGGTGAAGCAACGATCGGCGGCAGGTCGAGCGCTTTCGGCGGCGGTTTCAGTGGGGCCGGGAAATATCCGGATTTTTCGAACATCGTATCGTCGACGACAGGTGTCGCCACACCACCGTCCGGGTTTTCGGTAGGGGTGTTCAGCGAGCTGCTCGAGATCGGCGGCATCAAGTTTCCCGGGCTTCAGGCCATCGTCAAGGCCTACAGGAAGGACAAGGATGTCAACATCCTATCGACACCCCAGATCCTGACGACCGACAATGAGGAGGCCGTCATCACGGTCGGAAAAAACGTTCCCTATCAGACCAAGAGCGGAACAACAGGAACCTTCGAATCCTTCAACACCTATGAATACCGGGATGTAGGCATCACCCTCAAGATCACCCCTCAGATCAGCAAAGACCGCATGGTCCGGCTGACGATCAATCAGGAAGTGACCAAGCTCGATCTGAACCCCGAATCGACGACGGTCGTAAATGCCGAGCGACCGACAACCCTCAAGCGGACCATTTCAACGACCGTTCTGGTGAAGGACGAACACACGGTGGTCATCGGCGGCCTGATCGACGACAGCTTCTCCGAAACCCGGTACAAGACACCCTGCCTCGGGGACGTCCCCCTAGCGGGCTGGCTGTTCAAATCCATATCCAAAGGCCGGGAAAAGACGAATCTCTTCGTGTTTCTCACCCCCCGGGTCGTGAAGTCCCCTCCGGAAAGCGACCGGATCTACGAAAAGAAGAAAAGCCAGATGGACGATATTCAGGAGAAGAATGCCACCCAGCCTTCTTTCATGGAAATCCCCTGAGATCGGAAGCGGATCGTCCGGTCGCTGGAACCGGCCGCATCCAGGAAACGGGTCGGACGAAACCACATCCGAAGCGGCGACTTCCGGCGTTTCCGTCGATACGAGCGAGGCCGCGCGTCTCGAGACCCTCGGCAGACGGTATGGGTTTCCCGTTCGGCACGGTCCGCTCCTCGCCACGCCGGTCGATCCCCGGCTGACACAATGCGTCCGCTCGGTTCCGATGGCCTTCCTGAAAACCCATCTGTTGGTGCCCGTTTCCCTGGATCGAACGGCCGAGCGGGTAACCGTCGCCTTGAACGACCCAACCGATTACGCCAAGCGGGATGTGCTGGCCCGTGCCTTGCTGCCCAAACGAACCGACTGGGTGCTTGCTCCCCGGACAGCGATCCTGTCGGCCGTCACCGCGCTCTACCACGACGAAGAAGCCCAGTCCGCCGAAGAAATCGTTCTCGATGGGGCAGACATGACGGAGAACGGCATCGAGATGATGGCCTCCGCCGATCTTCTCGATGACATGAGCGAGGCACCGGTCATCCGCTTCGTCAACCACCTCATCGCCAAATCCGTTCGGGCCCGGGCCAGCGACATCCATATCGAGCCCTACGCCGAAACGCTTCACGTCCGCTATCGGATCGACGGTGTCCTCTACGATCTGAGCACGCCACCGAAATGGGTGCATGCAGCATTGATCAGCCGCATCAAGATCATGGCCCGGATGAACATCGCCGAAAAGCGGTTGCCCCAGGACGGACGCATGGATGTTCGGATCGGCGAGCGGCAGGTGGACATTCGGGTTTCGACCATTCCAACCGTCTTCGGAGAGCGGGCCGTGCTGCGGCTTCTCGACAAGAGCTCTTCACTGCTGCATCTGAACGAACTCGGTCTGTCCTTGGATCACCTGCAGGCGATCGAGCGATTGATCGCTTCCCCCTACGGCATGCTGCTGGTGACAGGGCCCACCGGAAGCGGGAAAACGACCACCCTCTATGCCATTCTTTCGGCTCTGATCCGCCCGGCTGTCAACATCATCACCATCGAAGATCCGGTGGAATACCAGTTGAACGGAATCAGCCAAATTCAGGTCAACCCCAGGATCGATCTGACTTTCGCCAACGGCCTGCGTTCCATCGTTCGTCAGGACCCGGATATCATTCTCGTGGGTGAAATCCGGGATCGAGAAACCGCCGAAATCGCGGTTCAGGCAGCCCTGACCGGTCATGTCGTGTTTTCGACCCTGCACACGAACGATTCGGCAAGCGCCATCACCCGGCTGGTCGATATCGGCATCGAACCCTTTCTCATTTCCTCTTCTGTGATTGCAGTCGCGGCCCAGCGTCTCGTGCGCGTTCTGTGTCCAGCCTGCAAGGAACCCTTCGATCCGGATGACACCCTGCTGGAACGCATGGGCATCGACCGGCTTCGCCTCACAGGTCCCCTGTATCGGGCGGTCGGATGTCCCGACTGTTTCCATACGGGTTATCGGGGCCGCATGTGCATCTTTGAGCTCATGGTGCTCGATGCAGCCATGAAGCATCTGGTGCTGCATACCTTCGACGCCCATCGAATCCAGATGGAGGCGCGTTCCCTCGGAATGGTCCCCCTTCGGGAAGACGGCATCCGCAAGGTGGTCGAAGGAATGACGACACTGGAGGAAGTGCTGCGGGTGACGGAGCGGTGAAGGCCATGCGCTGGGGTACACAGGGGCGGGCATTCCTACAGAGTCCGAGCCCATTCATGGGATCGATTCGATGGCGCCTTCGCGTGATCGGTGTTCTTCTGTGGGCCGTCATGTCGATGCCTGCAGCCTGTTCTACCCCAGGCCATCGTGCTTCAGCCGACACCCTCATCGAATGGTATCGGGAAGTCATTTCACCTGTGGACGGAGATCGCTGCCCCATGCATCCGTCCTGTTCCCTCTATGCCCAGGAGGCGTTTTCGCGGCACGGCTGGTTCCTGGGATGGATTCTGACCAGCGAGCGGTTGATGCGGTGCGGTCATGACGAGATCCATCTGGCTGAACCGATCTGGACGATCGATGGACTGCGGTATGTCGATCCGCTGTCGTCAAACGACTTCTGGTGGACGGAAAGGAAAGCGCCTTGAACCGCTCGATCTTCCGGATCGGCCTGCTCGTTCTGTGGCTTTGCACCGTCGGAATCGGCCAGGCTCAGCCCAACGAATCATCCCTGGTGGGCATTCTCGACCCCGACGGTCAGTATGCGTTCGCCATGGACTATTACCGCAATGGAGACCACCATCGGGCAGTCAGTGAATTCGACCGGTTCGTTCATTTTTTCCCGGATGATCCGCGAGTGGAATCCGCCATGCTCTTCGCCGCTCAGGCATTGCATCGAGAGGGGAGAGCTTCCGATGCCCTGAAACGCTATCGGCAGATCGTCGAACGATATTCGGGGAGCCAAAGCGCCGTTCGCGCCGGGTTCGAATCGGCCGACTGCCTGATGGACATGAACGAGCCCGGAGAAGCGAAAGCGCTCTTGCTGAAGATGGCCGAAACGGCTTCCTCCGGCGACATTCGGGATGAAGCCCTGTATCGGACGCTATGGATCGACGTTTCGAACGCTCGGTTTTCGGAGGCCGGCCGTCTGGCTGGCGAGATCGGCCCTATCGGAAAAGAACGATACCGGATCCCGGACCTGCAGGAACGTCTGGATCAGGCGGGCGACATCTCCCGAAAGGATCCGACCCTCTCCGGATTTCTGTCGATTCTCCCCGGAGCGGGGTATGCCTATTGTGAACGATATCGGGATGCCGCAGTGGCCTTTTTCCTGAATGTCGCTTTCATTGCGGCCACGGTCGAAGCCTTCCGGGACGGGAACGACGCCCTCGGCTGTCTGGTAGGGTTCGTTGGATCCGGGTTTTACATGGGCAATATTTATGGCGGCGTCAATGCCGCGGAAAAATACAACCGAAACGCCATCCGGGTGTTCATCGAACGTACGGCTTCCGATTTCCGGGTGGATCCACGGACTGGAAAAAGCGATGGAGTCGGCATTCAGATCCGCAGCGTTTTTTAGGAATTTAGGGATATCCCTGCTTCCGCCATCAGGGGCAGCAGGAAGTCGCGGCTTTCCTTGCCGGCTGTATCGGGCATGTCGACATAGGGATAGAGCTCGAGGCTGACAGCCCCCTGATAATCGAGAGCCTTCATCTGCCGAAAGACGGACCGGAAATCGATGGCGCCCGTTCCGGCGATCCGGTGACGATGCACCCGATCCGAGCCGATGTCCTCGATGTGCATGTGCCCGATCCAGGGATAGAGGGTATCCATCGATCGGGCCGGATCTTCGCCGGCACAGAAAAAATGACCGATATCGAAATTGAGCCCGACCCACGGAGATTCAATGGCATGGATGAAATCGAGAAACTCGCTTGTCCGCTCCAGCAGCAGGTTCGGTTCGGGCTCGATGAGAAGCTTGACACGAAGGAATTCCGCCAGGGGGATCACTTGTTCCAGTCCTTCGTAGAAGCGCACGATGGCTTCCTTTCGGCTCATGCCGCCGAGCGGGCCTCCTGGAGGGATGGAAATGTTCGGGCATCCGAGACGCTTGGCAAGACGAAGGCACTGTTTGGTATGGGCGATACGGATCGCTCGCCGTTCCGCTTCCGGCTCGATCCAGGATGGCAAGTAGGTGTCTCCGACGGCAAAGAGGGTGAAACTGTTCAGATTCGTCACGGCAAGTTTGTGGGTCCGTAAAAGCTCTACCAGAAGATCGATTGCGGCATCGTCATAATCCGGCGGATAGAGATGGGGTCGGTCGCACATGATTTCGACACCGTCGAATCCGAGAGCTGCAATGCGAGCGATCGATGCTTCGAGAGAGAACTTCGTATAGGCGTTTGTACTGTACCCGAAAATCATGGTATTGACCTCGTCGGCTTTCGGTTTTAGGAGACGTTGGCGACACAGACCGGTTCCATCCACGATGGCTTCGTAACCAGTCGCTATCCACCGATTTTCCTTCAAAGCCGGACCTCCCGCAGGAGGACTGCTGAGTTTTTTCGCTGCGGAGCAAAATTCACCCGTTTTCCTGCGGGTTGATCCAGAGGGCCTGACTTCTTGCGACTCCAGCAAAAGGCCGGTCAACCCGCTTGTGTCCGGCATCTGCGAAAAACACGGGAAAGCGGCTTTGTGCAAGACCTTCATCCATATCAAAATGGACATACGGAATCCAGCGCTATCGGAGGCTCGATGAAACGGAACATTCGGTTGATGCAGGGCAACGAAGCTATCGCCGAAGGTGCTTTGTATGCAGGAGCTCGGTTTTATGCAGGCTATCCCATCACGCCCTCTTCGGAAATCGCCGAAATCTGTGCCGAAAGATTACCGATATTGGACGGAATATACCTGCAGATGGAAGACGAGATCGCCTCGATTGCGGCAGTCATCGGTGCATCGCTGGCAGGAGCCAAGGCCTTCACGGCTACGAGCGGACCTGGCTTTTCGCTGATGCAGGAGAATCTCGGTATGGCCGTTCTGGGAGAAGTCCCTTGTGTGGTTGTGGATGTGCAACGCGTAGGTCCGGGAACAGGACTCGCCACCAAACCCGCACAGGCCGATTTCATGCAAGCCCGTTGGGGCCGCCACGGGGATCAGACATTGATCGCGTTGTGTCCGGCAAGCGTTTCCGAATGTTTCCGACTCACCGTCGAAGCCTTCAATTTGTCCGAACGCTTTCGGGTTCCGGTTGTCCTACTGCCCGATGAAATCGTCGGCCACATGCGGGAGAGCATCGAGGTTCCCGAACCTGGAAACATTCCTGTACTGGAGCGGGAGGAACCTGCCGGGGGTTCGGAATGCTATCTGCCGTTTTCGTTCTCGACGGATGCGGTGGTTCCTCTGGCTTCTTATGGTTGCCAAAACGTGTTTCATGTGTCGAGTTCCATGCACGGATTGGACGGTTACAGCAACAACGATCCGGAAAATGCCGCGGCACGGATTCGGCATCTGCACGAGAAAATCGAACGTCACAAGAAGGAAATCGTTCGATTTCGGACCTTCGAAACGGATGACATGGAGGTTTTGATCATCGGTGCCGGGGCACCGGTTCGGGCTGCGAGGGCTGCGGCACGCAATGCGCGAAAATCGGGGATCCGAGCCGGGGTGCTTCAGTTGCAGACCATCTGGCCCTTTCCTTCGGAAATCGTAGCCGAACTTGCCGACAAGGTGAGCAACCTGGTCGTTGTCGAAATGAATTATGCAGGTCAGCTTGCCGGAGAAGTCGAAAAGGCCGTCGGCCGGAACCGACCGATCACACGTGTTCGAAGATACAATGGAACAGTGATTCGGCCGGCGGAGATTGAAGAGGCCTTGTCATGACCCTGGACGAGAAAGGGAGTCATGCGTGATGGGCTCGCAACAAGTCGCCAACCACCGATTTCCCTTCAATGCCGGACCTCCAGCAGGGGAGGGCGGGTGACATCCTGCACCCTTACAACCTGGTAAGGTGGATGGATGTTTTCCTTCGCATACGGGCCGACGTTCTGGTTCGCTTCGCAAGCTGCGGTTCGATGCCTTCGATGGCAGCCGAACCGTCGCCCGTTCGCTGTTTCGGATGTCAGCCCGAATGCTCAAAGGAATTGGCCTTTGGGATCCAATATGGGATCAGCAGGATCCGGGGCCGTAACCGGTACCATCTTTGGGGCCGTTTCCACCATTTCCGGTACCATCACCGGGGCCATTCATGTTTCCCTTGCCTTTTCCGGCCAGAAGCTCATCCCCAGCGAAGGAATCGGATTGGATGGAGCAGCCTCCTTTTTTTGCACCATTCCCGGTACCATCCTTGGGTCCGTTACCCCCATTGCCTGTACCATCGCCTGGGCCATACATCTTCCCCTTGCCTTTTCCGGCCAGGACCATCGGGTCTCCGTTTGACAACGCGTTCAAGGAGCAGTCGCCCTTCTTTGCGCCATTGCCGGTGCCATCCTTTGGCCCATTGCCACCGTTACCGGTACCATCACCAGGACCATAACCGCCTTGTTTGGCCAAAACGATCGATGTACCATCTGTTGCATTTGCGGCCATAGAAGATTGGCTTGTCAGGGAAATTCCTACCCCCATTGCCAGGATCCATACGAATGCACGGCAGATCACTCTGAGCTTCACGATAAGCCTCCTTTAATGTTTTACTTGCAGTTGGCCGAAGACCCCGATGGGTATCGGCGGATACATGTCGAAACCGAACCATTCATACCGCTTTCCTACGTACCAGGCATTTTCCCGCTGCAGCAGTCAATGCCCAACCTTCCGGATTGAACGAAAACGGAGGTAGAATATCCATCCGGATCCGGGGCCACCCTTTTCAGTGAAGGTATGGCGTTTGCGATCGCTATTGACCGTATAACGAAACGGCTGAAGCGGTGTTACAGATTTCGTCATTTTTTGTCTTACACCATGGCCATTTCCCAGAAAACGACCGATTTTCAGGGGCGGCCCATCGGATGATGGAAGCCGCTTCAGCTTACTTTCCGCCGCCGCCGCCACCACCACCACCACCACCACCACCACCTCCTCCTCCTCCTCCTCCTCCTCCTCCTCCTCCTCCTCCGCTACCGCCATCTCCACCATGTCCTCCTCCTGCACCACTATCCGACCCACTGTCGGACGCTGCGGATCCTTTGCCATGGTCTCCATGTGCGGCTTCTCCGGGTCTTTCCCCAGGGGCTCCTTCCTGCAGCGTATTCACGGTGTTTCGGAACAGGTCGGCCAAAGACACATTCGATTTTCCGGTTTCCCGTTGCAGCGACTGAACAAAGTTTTCCGAAAGCCGATTCAGGGAGATGGATGGCTCACAAGCCATGAACGCATCGGAAAGGGTCCGAAGATCCGTTACCGAAGGGTTCACGCGAATGGACTCGGTGAGTACCCGAGCCACCAGGGGGGGATCGATTCCCAGGCGGGCCAAATCCCGGGATGTCGTCAGAACCTGGATAACGGCAGTAGGCAAAGGAGGTGTTTTTTGGGTTGAAGGAAGGGACTTCACGGCCGCCCGGATCATCGCATCGATTTCGGTCATGGACATGCCTGAGGCCATCGCCTCCGCAATGCCGGTTGCAATTTGCTTGTTTTCATGTGGCGAAAATGAAAAATGATTCGCTGTGTAGTGATAGGCCGTCTCATATCGGTTACGGACCCGTTGGACGGCATCGTATATCCGACGATTGTCTACACCTTTGGCCAAACCTTCGAAGACTTTGTCGATCATCGGCTGCGCCGGCAAGCCGTTGTCGATCGCACTGCGGATGGCTTGGAGAATGGCCTGGGAGGAATCGATATCGGACGTTTTCGCGATCAATTGGCGGGCCATCCGGTGAGCGGTTTCCGCCGGAACAAACCGCTCCACCAGGGCATCGACGGATGGTTTCAGGGTATCGGGCAGCGAATCGTCCGCAAAACACCCCAATGGAGCCGACAGATATACCGCCACCATCACGAGAACCGGCATGAAACAACACATAGAAAACGGATTTACCTGCGAGAATGGTACCAGCCTTGACCGGTGTTGGGGCAGGCTTCTGAGACTCCGAACCAGCCGATGAAGCAAATGGTTTTCCGCATGGATTGGGTCGATATCCCTATGGCTTGTGTCCATACCTCTGAAGCGAACTGTACACTTCATGCAAATCCCTATCCGATACGAAGAATCGAGTTTGCCGTCCCAAAATCGTCCGACTCTTTCAATGGAACGGTCGGGTCGGTCATTCGGAATTTTCGGTCAAGAAGGATACTGTAACGATACTCTCCGGGTTTCATGGAAAGCGTCAGCTCCCAGTAGCCCTGAGTACCAATCGGTTTCATCGGAATCGGTTCCCAGTTGGAAAAACTTCCTGCGATTTCGGCTTGCCTGACCTCGGGGGCATAGATCACAAAACGATGAGCAATCGATGCTGCTGAAACCGTTGTTTTGGGGGCGATCCCCGGCTTGAACCAAATCAGCAGGAACAGGATGGCTGCAGCTACGGGAAGGGCCGCCGTCCAGCGAAGCCAGGATAAAGCCGGATTGGATTGTCGAACTGTCTGAAAATTCAGCATGGGTCGATCCAGCCTCAGCTCTCTTGCCAGAACCGATTCTTGTTTGAGCAGCGCAAAGGCTTCGTCACAGAAGGAAGAATCTGTACGAATCGATTGCACAAAGGCGATTTTTTCTTCAAGGCTGAGTTCGTCGTCGATAAATTGGCTGATGAGCGTTGTTTCCATGGCTACCTCATTTCAAGATTTCCCGAAGCCGAAGTCTTGCCCGATGCACCCGAATGCGAACGTTTCCTTCCGAAATACCCAAAATGCGGGCAATATCCCCGTATCCCAAATCCTGGTTGCCGGAAATCAGAGCCAGGATTTCCAGATCTTCCTGCTTGAGATGCTGGAGGGCTTCCATCGTTCGTTGGAACTCATCCTTCAGGGTGATCTCTTTCTCGGGCGTGTTTCGATCATCCATCAGGAATTCGTTCAGTTCCGAATGGGGTTTCTTTTTCCGATATGCATCGATCATCAGATTGCGCGCGATGCGATAGATCAGGGGGACATCGACATGATCCAACCCATAGCGGGATGCATAGCGTAGAAAGGCGTCTTGAGTCAAATCCGCAGCGAGATCGGCATCGGAACACAGGCGGAGCAGGTATCCGTAAATCCGGTCCCGTTGGATGCGATAACAGGTTTCGAGATCAGCCATGGATTGGAATCAATCGGGAATGCGGCTTGCAAATTTCCATTCATTCACATCTAGATCAATCATCCGATCGCCTTCGTTTAAAGACAATGATGCCCTCGCACCTGCAGCAGATAGCCTGCCTCTTTGCGATCCTATCATACATGACGGCTTCGCAAAAAGGCCGGATGCTGTGTCGTGCTGCATCCCTCGTCGTTGCGGCGTACGTTTAAGTACGCCTCACTCCTCGGGATTTGCACTCCTTGCCTGCGGCCTTTTTTCGAAGCCGTC